>JBILPK010000014.1:0-36050 GCA_044373875.1 Polymorphobacter sp. | reverse complement strand
AGCTCGGCATCGGCAGCGACCGCATGGTGCTGGCGGGCTTCGACCGGCCCAATATCCGCTATGGCGTGACGCCGAAGACCGACAGCCATCGCCAGCTGAGCGCGTTCGTCGCGTCGCAGGCCGGGCGGGCAGGGATCATCTATGCGCCGACGCGGGCGGTGACCGACCAGGTCGCGGGCTGGCTGGTCAAGGATGGCGTCAACGCCCGCGCCTATCACGCCGGGTTGGACGCCGCCACACGGTCGCGCAACCAGGCCGATTTCGTGAAGAGCGAAGACATGGTGATGGTCGCGACGATCGCCTTCGGCATGGGCATCGACAAGCCCGATGTGCGCTTTGTCGCCCATATCGGTCTGCCCAAATCGATCGAATCCTATTATCAGGAAACCGGCCGCGCCGGGCGCGACGGCGACCCGGCGATGGCGCAACTGTTCTGGGGGGCGGAGGATATCGCCCGGGCGCGCGGTTTCATCGCGCAAAGCGACGCCAGCGAAGCGCGCAAGACCGAGGAATCGCGGCGGCTCGGCGCGCTGATCGCGTTCCTTGAAACCGGCGACTGCCGGCGCATTCCGCTGCTCGAATATTTCGGCGAACCGCGCCCGGCGCCATGCGGCAATTGCGACAACTGCCTCGATCCGCCGGCGTTGCAGGATGCGACCGAGGCGGCGCGCAAGCTGCTCTCGGCGGTCTATCGCACCGGCCAGCGTTTCGGGGTCGGGCATCTCGTCGATGTGCTGATGGGCAAGTCGGGGGAAAAGATCGTCAAGTTCGGCCATGACCAGCTCAGCGTCTATGGCATCGGCAATGAACTGTCGGGCGAAGGATGGAAGGCGCTGGCGCGGCAACTGGAGGCGAGCGAGGCGCTGGTCCGCGATGGCGAATATGGCGGGCTGGTGCTCGGCCCGGCGGCGCGGGCGATCCTCAAGGGGGACGTCGCCGTCAGCCTCAAGGTCGCGACGGCGCAAGCCGAACGCGGGCGGGGCCGCACGCGCAGCACCGCGACGACCGCCGCGGTGGCCGATGATGACCTGGCGCTGTTCGAAGCGTTGCGTGCCGTGCGCCGCGAACTGGCCGCCGCCGCCAGCCTGCCACCCTATGTGATTTTCCACGATTCGACCCTGCGTGCCATGGCCGCCACGCGCCCGGCGACAATGGCCGAGATGGGGCGGATTCCCGGCGTGGGGGCGCGCAAGCTCGAATCCTATGGCGCGGCGTTCCTGGCGGCGATCCGCCAGGGTTGACGCGCCGTCCAATCTTGTCTGGTGAGGCCTGAATGAGCGCAACAAGCGACGCCTTCGACCGCTGGATCCGCAGCCGCTTCGTCGAGCTCAATACCGAACTCGAGAGCCTGTATGCCGCCTTGCCCGATCCCGCCGCGGTGGCCGGTACCGGCGATGCCATCAAGGCGACGCTGCGCGACGAGGGCCAGGCGCATGTCGCCGCGCTCTGGGCCGAGGGCAATACCGGAGATGGCTTCGAAAGCGCCTTCGATGTGCTCGGCAATGTCGGGCTCTATCTCGCGGCGATGCGGCGCCACGAGCTGACCAACCCGGCGCGCGAGGAACGCTCGCCGTTCCGCGAAGCCTCGTCGCTGGCGCTGCACGCCGGGGCGTCGATCGGCATGGCGCCGCGCTTTGCCTCGGCGCATCTCGCCACCCACAACCGCGCCATCGGCGGGGTGCGCAAGAGCTTCACCTCGCTGCCCGACGAGTTCCTGTTCATCGATGAAAACACCCGCGCCATGCTGGCCTTCCAGCGCGCTGCGCAAGCGCTGGTCGCGGTGCTGCCGCTGGGGGTCGGCAATCCCGTCGCCGATGGCCAGTTTCGCGCCGCTGCCGCCGCGCTGGGTGATGTCATCGCCTGCAATGAACGGCTGTTTGCCCGGCTCGATACTGCGACCTTCTTCAACAGCGTGCGGCCCTATTACAAACCCTATCGCGTCGGCCGGCAGGAATATCGCGGCGCCAATGCCGGCGATTTTTCAGGCATCAACGAGCTCGACCTGCTGCTCGGCCTGTGCCGTGCCAACGACCCGGCCTATGCGCAATTGCTCGTCGACAAGATGCTGTTCATGCTGCCCGGCGACCAGGCGCGGCTGCGCGAGGCGATGCGCCACCGCAGCCTGCTCGACAGCTTTCTGGTCGAGTTCGATACCCATGGCGCGACCCCGGTGCTGGTCGAGAACGCCCGGGGCTTCCTTGCCGTCATCGACAAGTTCGGCGCGACGGCGACCCAGCACCACGACCAGCTCGTCGAGCGCTTCATCGCCGGGCCCTCGGCCGGGCTGGCGGCGCCGCATCTGGCGCAGGTCACTGCCAGCGGGCCGCCGCTGCCGGTGCTGATGGCGGCGCTGGCGGCGCTGCGCGACCAGCGGCTGGGCACGGCGCGGGCCGACGCGCTGGCGCGCTTGCGGGGGTTGGCGGGGTAGGGCTCAAATGGCCGCAAACGCCGCCACATCGGCCTCGCGGCTGGCGAGGCGTGCGCCCATCTGGGCCTGCACCATCGCCAGGATTTCCGGCCGCGCCGTTGCCGGGGTGCCGCCGCCGATCGGGGCGGGGTCATATTCCAATGCCAGCTGCACCGCTTCGGCCATGTCGCGGCCATGGAGCTGCTCGATGACGCGAAAGGCGAAATCGATGCCCGAGGTCACCCCGCCGGCAGTGATGCGGTTGCGGTCGATGACGACGCGTTCGCGGACGAATTCGGCGCCGAACAGCGCGAGTTGTTCCCCCGCCGCCCAATGGCAGCCGGCGCGATAGCCCCGGAGCAGTCCGGCGGCGGCGAGGATCAGCGAACCGGTGCAGACGCTGGTGACCAGCTGTGCGCCCGCCGCCTGTTTGCGCAGCCAGTCGATGACGACGGGATCGCGCATGACCGGCACGAAGCCGACGCCACCGGGGACGCAGATCATGTCGAGCGGCGGGCAATCGGCAAAAGTTTTCGTCGGCACCAGCGGCAGCGCGCAATCGCTCATCACCGGGGCCAGGCTGTGCCAGACATAATGCAGCTCGGCCCCCGGCATGCGGCTGAGCACCTGCGCCGGGCCGGTCATGTCGAGCTGGGTGAGGCCGTCCCAGAGCAGGAAGCCGATGCGGTAGGGGGTGGTCATTGGGCTTGCTCCTCTTGCTTCTCCCCGCCCGGAACGGGAGGGGCCGGGGGTGGATTCTTTCTGTGAGGCTGGGCTGGTTCGTGGCGGGGAGACCCACCCCCGACCCCTCCCTTGCAGGGAAGGGAGAAGGAAGTGGATTACACTTCGCAGGGCAGGTCCAGCGCCTCGGCGACGGCCTTGTGGCGGATCTGGCCGCCCGCCACGTTCAACCCCGCCGCCAGGTGCGCATCGGCTGCCATCGCCGCCTCCGCCCCCTGGTCGGCGAGCCGCAGCACAAAGGGCAGGGTGGCGTTGTTGAGCGCGAAGGTCGAGGTGCGCGCGACCGCGCCGGGCATGTTGGCGACGCAATAATGGATGATGCCGTCGACGACATAGACGGGGTCGGCATGGGTCGTGGCGTGGCTGGTTTCGAAGCAGCCGCCCTGGTCGATGGCGATGTCGACGAGCACCGAGCCGCGCTTCATCAGCTTGAGCATCTCGCGGGTGACGAGCTTGGGCGCAGCGGCGCCGGGAATCAGCACCGCGCCGATCACGACATGGGCGCGGGCGATAGCGGCGGCGATGGCGGCGCCCGATGAAAAAGCGGTCTTCACCCGGCCTTCGAACAACGCGTCGATTTCGGCGAGACGCGCCGTCGAGATATCGTAGATCGTCACATCGGCGCGCATGCCGACGGCGATCTGCGCCGCGTTGACCCCCGCCACGCCGCCGCCCAGGATCGCGACCCGCCCCGGGGCCACCCCCGGCACGCCGCCGAGCAGGATGCCGCGGCCGCCCTGTTCCTTTTCCAGATAATGCGCCCCGACCTGCGCCGCCATGCGCCCGGCGACTTCCGACATCGGCCGCAGCAGCGGCAGCCCGCCGGCGCGATCGGTGACGGTTTCATAAGCGATGCAGGTGGCGCCCGAGGCCATCAGCGCCAGCGCCTGCGGCTTGTCGGCGGCAAGGTGGAGATAGGTGAACAGCGTCTGCCCGGGGCGCAGCCAGGCGATCTCGTGGAGCTGCGGCTCCTTGACCTTGACGATCATGTCGGCGGCGGCGAACACCGCTTCGGGCCCCGGCGCGATGCCGGCGCCGACCGCGACATAATCGCCATCGGTGAAATCGATGCCTGCGCCGGCACCGGTTTCGACGGTCACCTTGTGGCCGCGCGCCACCAGTTCGGCGACCGACGGCGGGGTCAGCCCCACCCGATATTCGTGGATCTTGATTTCCCTGGGGACGCCGATGTGCATCGCTTCACTCCGCGGTTGCCGAAGCCGCGTTCATAGGCGCAACTGCGCGGCGTTGACAGCCTCAACCCGGCTGGCGTCGATGCTGCATTGCGGCGTTGGCAGGGCTGTGCTACCGCGCCCGCCGCTTCCCTCGGGGATCAGGAAAACCATGTCGAGCGATTCTGCGACGACGACGACCGCTTCAGCTGCCCATGAAAGCCACGCCCCGCAGGGCACGGCGAAGCTGGCGATCGGGGCCATCGGCGTGGTGTTCGGCGATATCGGCACCAGCCCGCTCTATGCGCTGAAGGAAACCTTCACCGGCCATCACAAGCTGCTGGTCGACCAGTTGCACGTCTTCGGCATCATGAGCCTGGTGTTCTGGACGATGACGCTGATCGTCACGGTCAAGTACATCATCGTCATCCTGCGCGCCGACAATCGCGGCGAAGGCGGTAGCCTGTCGCTGCTGGCGATGATCTCGCGCCTGTCGGTGCACAGTGCCCAGCGCACGCGCTGGCTCGGCATGCTCGGCGTGCTGGCAACGGCGCTGTTCATCGGCGATTGCCTGATCACCCCGGCGATTTCGGTGCTGTCGGCGGTGGAAGGGCTCAGCGTCGTCAACCCGGGGCTGCAACAGATGGTCGTGCCGGTGGCGATCGCCATCCTGATCGGGCTGTTCCTGCTGCAATCGCGCGGGTCGGCCAAGGTCGGGGCGTTGTTCGCGCCGATCATGCTGGTCTATTTCGTCGTCATCGCGGTGATGGGGCTGAGCCAGATCATCCGCGATCCGACCATCCTCCAGGCGGTCAACCCGGTCTGGGCGGTGCGCTTCTTTGCCGACAATCCCGTTCTCGGCTTTTTCGCGCTCGGCTCGGTGGTGCTGTCGGTGACCGGCGCAGAGGCACTGTATGCCGACATGGGGCATTTCGGCCGCAAGCCCATCCAGTTTTCGTGGCTGTGGTTCGTCATGCCGGCGCTGCTGCTCAATTATTTCGGGCAATCGGCGCTCATTCTGGGGGCGCCCGAAAAGGTTGCCAATCCCTTCTATCTGATGGCCCCCGATTGGGCGCTGCTGCCGCTCGTCGGGCTGGCGACGCTGGCCACCGTCATCGCCAGCCAGGCGGTGATCTCCGGGGCGTTCTCGGTCGTGCAGCAGGCGGTACAGCTGGGCTTCCTGCCGCGTATCAAGATCAACCACACATCGGCATCGGCGGCGGGCCAGATCTACATCCCGCTGGTCAACTGGGCCATGCTGATCGCCGTCTGCCTGCTGGTGCTCAGCTTCCGCTCGTCGTCGAACCTGGCGTCGGCCTATGGCATTGCCGTCACCGGCAACATGTTCATCACGACGCTGATGATGGCGGTGCTGGTGCTGACGGTGTGGAAATGGAACCGCTGGCTGGCCTATGGCTTTGTCGGCACGTTCCTGATCATCGATACCGCCTATTTCGCCTCGAACCTCACCAAGATTCCCGATGGCGGCTGGTTCCCGCTGCTTGTCGGCGCGATCGCTTTCACCTTCCTCACCACCTGGGCGCGCGGCCGCTCGCTGATGCAGGAACGCCTGCGCGAAAGCGCCATGCCGATGGACGTGTTCATCAAGTCGGCCGCCACCGCCGCCACCCGCGTCGCCGGTACGGCGGTGTTCATGAGCACGTCGATGACCGGGGTGCCGCACGCACTGCTGCACAATCTCAAGCACAACAAGGTGCTCCACGAACGCATCATGATCCTGACGGTGGTGATCGACGAGATCCCGTACGTCTCGGATGAAGACCGCATCGGGGTGATGGGCCTTGGGTCGAATTTCTATCGCATCATCATCCGCTACGGATTCATGCAGCAGATCGACATTCCGGCGATTTTGAAGAAGGTCGAAAATTGCGGACCCAAGCTCAAGATGATGGAAACCAGCTTCTTCCTGTCGCGCCAGACGCTGCTGGCGAGCGACCGGCCGGGGATGGCGCTGTGGCGCGAGCATCTGTTCAGCTGGATGATGCGCAACGCCGAAAGCGCGATGGATTTCTTCAAGCTGCCGACCAACCGGGTGGTGGAACTGGGGTCGCAGGTCGAAATCTGAGCGCGGCGGCAAGCAAGCGCAGCTTGCGCGCGGACTCGCGCCAGATCGGACGGCGGGGCGGCGGACATCAAGTCCGCCGAACCCGTCCGACGTCGGCATGGGCTTTGCCCATGCCCTTCCTTCACTTCAGTTGACCGATGTCGCGCGCAGCCCCACTGCCCCCACGATGATCAGCGCCATGAACGCCACCTGCACCGCCGACAGCTTCTGGCCGAACAGCCAGACTCCCACCACCGAAATCGCGACGATCCCGACCCCCGACCAGATCGCATAGGCGACGCCGACCGGAATCGATTTGAGCGCCGGCGCCAGCGCCAGGAAGCAGATCGCATAGCAGGCGATCGATGCTGCCGCCCATTGCCAGCGCACCAGTCCGTCCGACAGTTTGAGCATCGTCGTCGCGACGATTTCCAGCACGATGGCGATACCCAGATAGGCCCAGCCGGTCATCGCAGCGAAATCCTGATCTTCATGCCGTCCCCCTTGCCAGCAGCGCCCCGGCCTGTCCAATGAAGCGATGGACATGCCCCCCGCACCACCCGCCGAAATCGTCGTCACCGGCACCGCGCTGCCCGCCGCCGCCGGGTCTGCCGCCTATTCGCAGGTCAGCATCACCCGCGACCGGCTCGCCAGCACCGCCAGCGGGCGGATCGAGGATGCGCTCAAGGACGTCGCCGGGCTGGTGGCGTTTCGCCGCACCGACAGCCGCAGCGCCAACCCGACCTCGCAGGGGGTGACGCTGCGCGCGCTCGGCGGCAATGCCGCGTCGCGGGCGCTGGTGCTGCTCGATGGCGTGCCGGTCGCCGACCCCTTCGCCGGCTATATCCCGTGGAGCGCCATCGATCCGGCGCGGTTGACCGGCGTGCGGGTGACGCGCGGCGGCGGCGCCGGGGCCTTCGGCGCGGGCGCGGTTGCCGGCACGCTGGAGTTGAGCAGCGCCGGGCCCGACGTTCTGCCGGGGGTCAGCCTCGCGCTTGCCGGTGGCTCGCGCGATTCGTGGGAGGCTTCGGGCGGCCTCGCGGCGCAACTCGGCGGCGGCTTCGTGACGGTCAGCGGGCGTTACGACCGCGGCGACGGCTATGTGCTGGTGCCCGAAAACCAGCGCGGCGCGGTCGATATCCCGGCGCGTTATCGCAGCTGGGGCGCCAGCATCCGCGCCGTGCTGCCGGTGGGGGAGGTGACCGAATTGCAGGTCGCCGGGCGCGCCTTCGATGATGACCGGGTGCGCGGGCTCGAACTCGTCGGCTCGCAAAGCCGGGGTGCCGACGCCAGCGTGCGCCTCATCCACCGCGGCGATTGGGGGGTGGAGGCGCTCGCCTATGTCCAGACCCGCGAATTCGGCGCACAATTCGCTGCCGTCGCCGCCAACCGCGCCACCGCGACGCCCTCGCTCGACCAGTACAGCACCCCGGCGACGGGGCTGGGCGGCAAGCTCGCCATCCGCCCGCCGGTCGGCAGCGCGCATGATCTCGAGATCGGCATCGACGCCCGCCACGGCACCGGCACCAGCCGCGAACGCTTCCGCTACCAGGTCAACCGCTTCACCCGGCTGCGCGAGGCCGGCGGCGCGACGGCAACCTTTGGCGCCTATGTCGAGGACAGCTGGAAGATCGGCGACAGCTTCACCCTGACGGCGGGCGCCCGCGCCGACCATTGGCGGATCAGCGAAGGCCGATTGTTCGAATTCGACAGCGATACCGGGGCGGGCACGCTCGATATCCGCACCCCGGCGCGGGATGGCTGGCGCGGCACGGCGCGCGGCGGGGCGCTGTGGCGGCCACTGCCGGCGCTGGGGCTGCGCGCCGCGGCCTATTCGGGCTTCCGCTTGCCGACGCCGAACGAGCTCTACCGGCCGTTCCGCGTCGGTGCCGATGCGACCGCGGCCAACCCGGCGCTCGATCTCGAACGCGCCCGCGGCGTGGAGGCGGGGTTCGACTGGCAACCGATCCCGACCGCGCGGCTGTCGATCACCGGCTATGCCAATGAATTGCAGGGCGCCATCGCCAATGTGACGCTGGGGCGCGGGCCGGGGGTGTTCCCCCAGGTCGGCTTTGTCGCCGCCGGCGGCGCCTTCCGGCAGCGGCTGAACCTCGATGCGGTGACGGTGAAGGGCATCGAGGCCGACGCGAGCGTGCAATTGGGTGCCTTCATGGCCTCGGCGTCGCTCGCCTGGGCCGACCCGCGCGTCAAGGCGAGCGGGCAGGCGGCGGGCCTTGATGGCCTGCGCCCGGCGGCGTCGCCGCAGATCAGCGCTTCGGCAACGCTCGGCTGGACGGGGGAACGGCTCGGCGGGTCGGTGACGCTCCGCCATTTCGGCGCGCAGTTCGACGATGACCAGAATCTGCGCCGCATCGATGCCGCCACCACCCTCGACGCCAGCGCCCGGTTGGCGTTGTGGCGCGGCCTGTCGGTGGAAGTGCGGGCGGAGAATCTCACCGACACGCAGGTCGTCTCGGGTGTCAGCGCCGACGGCCTGATCGACCGGGCGCAGCCGCGGACCTTGTGGCTGGGGCTGCGCTGGGCGGGGTAGGCTGGGATGGGGTCAACGCCCCGTCGATTTGCGACGCAACCGCCCAGCACCCAGTGCCAGAAAATAGGCTATTGGACAGACCAGCATCAGCAGCACCGCCGGGTCGGTTGCCCAGCCGGTCAGACTGTCTGAATCGGGCTCGCCAGCGGCGTGAAGCATCGCGGCGATCATTCCACTCACGGTGCCGTAGATCACCGGCAGTAGCAGGACATGCAGAACCCAGGCGTGGCGGACGTGCTTGGCGCCCCACCAAAAGGTGATCGCGATGGCGGGCGGCGCGAGTGTGGCAACTATCAGGCCAGCGAGCCAGAGTGCGAACATCACCGGGGCGAGGCTTTCGCGATAATGGCCAATGATGCCCATCGGCTGCGTTCCCAGGACAAGGAACATGGCCGCCACGGTCGTGGCTCCCAGTGCTGTCTGGATGAAATAGCGCACAGGGACGGTCCTCGAAGGCCATGACGAGAATAGCTGCACTGATGACCGATGCAACACGGGCCGATCCAGGTTTGGCGCGTTGTGCGCCGCGATGCGATCGGTCACCTCGCCCCGCCGGCCAGAGGTCGAGAGACGCCGCAACGCGGCGGCCCGGGAGAGGGGCGATCTTGTGCGACGAAAAGACCCGTCTCCCGGCGGGGGGAGGTGAAGACGCCGCGGGCGGCCTCGGCCCGCCTCAGATCCCCGCATACCATTCGTAGCCGCGGTCTTCCCAATAGCCGCCATGGCCGCTGCCATAGCCGGCAAGGCTGCTGACGACGTCGATCTGCATGACATATTTCGCCTGTTTGTAGCCCAACTGGCGTTCGACGCGCAGGCGAACGGGGGCGCCGTGGCCGACCGACAAGGGGCTGCCGTTCATGCTGTGGGCGAGGATGGTCTGGGGGTGGAAGGCGTCGACCATGTCGATGCTTTCATAATAGAGCGAGGTCGATTGCGCGCCGCCCTTCGACAGCTCGCCGCCGTAATTGTCGGCGCAGCGAAAGACGACATAGCGCGCGTTGGTCTTCATGTCGGCGGCCTTGAGCAGGCTGCCGAGCAGCGGCCCGGTCCATTGGCCGATGGCGCTCCAGCCCTCCACACAATCGTGGCGGGTGATCTGGGTGCGCGCCGGCATGCTGCGCAACTGCGCCAGGCTGAGCGCCATCGGCTTGTTGACGAGGCCGGTGATCGCCAGCTTCCAGTTGGCGAAATTGTCGGCCTTCATCGCCTGGTATTCAGGCTCCATCGGCTCCTGGGTGCCGTTGACCTTGAAGCTGGGCGACAGGTCGGCGGCGCTGAACTCCTGCGCCAGGCCGTTGCGGCCGATCAGCCGCTGCCAGCGCAGCGTGGCGCCTTCGGCCGATTGCACGATGGCCTTCAGCTTGGCATTGCCGACAACCGCGTCGCAGCCCGAGAGGAGCAGGCCGCCCGCCGCCGCACCGCCGAAACCGATAAGGCCGCGTCTCGTGATGATGCTCATTTCGTCACCTCCGGATCGACACGGAACTTGCCGGTGATCATCGAGCGGATTTCGTTGAACGGCCCGGCGAGCACGACCATCGCCAGATGCACGGCGATGAAGACCAGAATGAGATTGGCCGCCACCCAGTGCAGCGACCGCGACGACGGCCGCCCGCCGAACAGATCGAGCAGCCACGGCCAGGCGGCATTGGTGCCCGGCGACATGCCCAGCCCGGTCAGGATGACCAGCGGGATGACGACCAGCACGACGCCGCCATAGGCCAGCTTTTGCAGGATGTGATAGCGTTTGGACTCTTCCCCCTTGGGGAATTTCAGCTTGGCGTGCTGGACGATGTCATGGGCGATGTTGGCGGGGCTGAGTTCCTTCAGCCGCGGCAGCAGGTCACGGCGCAAATGCCCGGTGGCAAGGCTGTAGCCGAGATAGAGCAGCCCGTTGAGGATCAGCACCCAGGCGAAGAAGAAGTGGAAATTGCGCGCCGTCGCCAGGTCGCGGGTGGCGGGAATCGTTGCCCAGCCGGGATAGGCGATCGCCTGCAAGCGGCCGTTGCTGCCGGTCGAGATGCCGAGCACGCCGGTGGTCTTCACCGTCAGGCTGCCGATGCGGACAAAGCCAAAGGGAACGCCGGCCGGCGTATCGGCCGAACCGATTTCGAGCCAGCGCCGGGCATCGTCGTCCTCCGCACCATATTGGCCCCAATACAGCCCGGGATGGGCGTTGAAGATGTTGAAGCCGGTGCCGAGCAGGAAGGCGATGGCGATGGCGTTGATCCAGTGCGTCACCCGTACCGCCAGCGCGTGGCGGTGGAACAGATAGGGCGCCGCGGTGGCCGGGGGGATGGCCTCGCCTGTCATTTCGGTCGTCGCCATGCTGTCGCTGCTCCCCTGTCGGTGCCAGCATATACGCTACCAGCGGCGCTGCGGTTACAAGCACTGGACATTTTTCGCCGGCAAGGCGGCAAACATCGGCGCAATCGCCGTCACATGTGCCGGCGCGCCGGTTGCCATGGCGGCAATTGCCGGTAAGTCTGCGGGCCCGGGCTGGAGACAAGATCGATAATGTTGCGCGCCATCACCCCTGCCGGTGACATGAATGTCATCACCGTCGATGCCGCTGCCGGTGTGTTGCCCGCCGGCGCGATCTGGATCGACCTGTGCAACCCGACCCGCGAGGAGGAAGTCTTCATCGAAGCCGCCACCGGCATCGGCGTGCCGACGCTGGAGGAGATGGACGAGATCGAAACCTCGAGCCGGCTGTACGAGGAAAATGGCGCGATCTACGTGACCGCGACGCTGGCGACCGGCATCCTGCGCGAAAACCCCGAAATCCATGCCGTCAGTTTCATCCTGACCCCGGCGCACCTGATCACCGTGCGCTATGCCGAAATCCAGTCGTTCGAACGCTTTGCCGTGCATGTCGAACGCAGCCCGGCGCTGTGCGAAAATTCCGGCATGGCGCTGGTGCATCTGCTCGATGCGGTGGTCGACCGGTTGGCCGATGGCATCGAGCATGTCGGCCGCGAAGTCGATGCCGTGTCGCGCCAGGCGTTTCGCCGCGCCCGCATGCCGGGGCAGCAGCG
The DNA here is from genome assembly GCA_044373875.1 of Polymorphobacter sp. GTDB lineage: Bacteria > Pseudomonadota > Alphaproteobacteria > Sphingomonadales > Sphingomonadaceae > Sandarakinorhabdus. The sequence goes on along the minus strand of JBILPK010000014.1, from coordinate 24,076 downwards.
CGTGTCGAACCTGGCGCTGCAATCGCTGCTGATCCGGCTCGGCCACGCCCAGGACGCGCTGTCGAAGGCGCGGCAGGCGGCGGTCAGCCTCAACCGCGCGCTCGGCTATCTCGCCTTTGCAGCGCCGAAATCGACGGGCATCCAGCCGCATGTCAAAAGCCTGACGCGCGACATCGCCTCGCTGTCGGACCATTCGACCTATCTGTCGGCGAACATCACCTTTTTGCTCGATGCGGCGCTCGGGTTGATCTCGATCGAACAGAATGCCGTGCTCAAGATCTTTTCGGTCGGCGCCATCGTCTTCATGCCGCCGACGCTGATCGCCGGGATCTACGGCATGAATTTCCAGGTGATGCCCGAACTGGGCTGGACGCTCGGCTACCCCTGGGCGCTGGGGCTGATGCTGGCGTCGGCGATCGTGCCCTACCTGGTGTTCCGCTGGCGGGGGTGGTTGTAAATCAGCGTGTCACCGCGCGGCGCGGGTCCTTGAAGCCGAAATCGGCCTTCGACAGATCGGCGTTGTAGCTCGCCCCCGACAGCCGGGTTTCGGTGCGACCGCCTTGCGCGTCGCGCGCCGCCCAGCCGGCGAGCGCCAGCCCACCGGGGGCCGCCGCCGTGCGCGCAAAGGCGATTTCGAGCGTGCCGAATTCGGGGCGCTTCGGGTCCCGGGCTTCGACCAGCACACCGTTGCGGTCCGCCGCGATCACCCGCGCGACGCGTGACAGGTCGGGCTCGGATGACAGCAGGATGCCCAGCGGGGTCGATTTGACCGGCCATTGCGAGACCTGGCGAACCTTGTAATCGACAAAGGTCAGCGTCCGGCCGTTGCCGACGATCAACAGCTTGGCGCTGTCATATTGAAACCGGATCTTGCCCGGCCGGGCGAGAATCATCTTGCCGGTCAGCACCTTGCCGTCGGCGCCGGTCTGGGTGAAGTTCGCCGACAGGCTCGTCGTCGCCTTGAGCGAGGCGGCGACGTCGGTGAGCGGATCGGCCAGCGCCGGGGTGGCCAGCGCGAGCGGCAGCAGGAACAGGATCTTCATCGGCGCACCTTGCCCGGGTTCGGCTTGCCGCCCCGTGAACGGTCTCAATTCCCGAACCGTCAATTCCCGAACCGTCAATTCCCCAGGGCGACTTCGGCGACCTTGGCATCGCGGGTGCCGGCGGGGGCATCGATCAGTTCGCGCACGAAGGCACCCTTGTTGACCGTTGTCGTCTTGGGGTCGCCGGCGTTCGAGCGGATCGCCGGGTCGGTGGTCGCGGCGCCGGCCTTGTCGAGCAATTGCTGTTCGGCGGCGGAGCGCGGCGGCACCTTGGCGCCGGGGCCGAACAGCGCTTCCATCGCGGCGCTCTGCGCATCCTGACCGACGGCGCGCGGCGCGCCGGGGCGCGGCGGCGCCAGGTTGAAATCCTGCGGCACCACCAGCGGCGCGTTGCGGCTGATCGCCAGTTCATCGGGCGCGTTATGGGCGGCAAGGCCGGTCTTGCCACAGGCGGCCAGCGCCAGCGCGCCACCGAGAAGAACCACAAGATTACGCATAGCCATCATCCTTTTGCCGCGATCGGCATCGTCACGCCTCAGGCACCAGCAGCGCCATCAGTTTTTGGGCGCCAGCAGCGCCCGTACCAACAACAATAGCACACCTGCGCTGATCGCTGCATCAGCAACGTTGAACACCCAGAAATTATGCTCCCGCCAGAAAACATGCAGGAAATCGACGACATAGCCATAGCGTACCCGATCGACGATGTTGCCGAGCGCGCCGCCGAGCACCAGCCCGAGCCCCAGCACATCGGGCCGCTGCGTTTCGCGCGCGATCCACACCGCCACCGTGGCGGCGATCAGCGCGGTGACGCCGACCAGCCCCCAGCGCGCCAGATCGGAATTAGCCTGCAACAGCCCCATCGATACGCCGACATTGCCGACGAACGTCAGCCGGAACACCGGCAGAATGTCGATGAAGCCGCGTTCGGGCAGACGGATAACGTTGACGATCCAGTATTTGCTGATCTGGTCGAGGATGAAGACGAGGCCGGCGAGGGAATAGCCGAGGGTTTTCATACAGCCCCGCTCCCGTTGACGCGAAGGCGTCGGCTGCGGCCGGGAGAAGGGTCAAGCATTGACCACCGAATCGCACCGCCCGCATAGGCCCGACGTTTCGCTCACGTCGGGCAGATGCCGCCAGCAGCGGGCGCATTTTTCGGCGTCGTTCTTTTCGACCGCGACGCGCACCCCGGCTTCCAGTGCCGGATCGATATCGAGCGTCACCGCGGAGACGATGCACAGTTCGGCGAAATCGACGCTGGCGATCAGCGCCGCATCGGCGTGCGCCGCCGACAGTGTCAACCGCGCCTCGAGGCTCGATCCGATCAGCTTGTCGCGCCGGGCCGGCTCGATCGCCATTGTGGCGAGCGAGCGCAGCGCGCGCAGGTGCTGCCAGCGCGTGCCCAGCGTCGGGTCGAGCCAGGCCGCGTCGATCGCCGGCCATTCGGCCATGTGGACGCTGCCGGGGTTGTTCATCGTCCACACTTCCTCGGTGGTGAAGACCAGCACCGGGGCGAGCCAGCGGGTCAGCGCGTCGAGGAGGGTGGCGAGCAGGCTGCGATAGGCGCGGCGCGCGGGGCTCGTCGGCGCGTCGCAATAGAGCGAATCCTTGCGGATATCGAAGACCAAAGCCGACAGATCATTGTTCACGAAGGTCGAAAGCGTCGTCACATAGGCGTTGAAATCGAAATCGCCGCTGGCACGGCGCAGTTCGGCATCGATTTCGGCGAGGCGGTGCAGCACCCAGCGCTCCAACTCGGGCATGGCCGCCGGGGCGACGCGTTCGGCCTCGGTGAAGCCATCGAGCGCGCCGAGCAGGTAGCGGAAGGTGTTGCGCAGCTTGCGATACTGGTCGGCGACGCCGGTCAGGATTTCCTTGCCGATGCGGTGATCCTCGGTGAAATCGACCGTCGCGGCCCAGAGGCGCAGGATGTCGGCGCCATAATCCTTCATCAGGTCGAGCGGATTGGTGGTGTTGCCGAGCGATTTCGACATCTTGCGGCCGTTCTGGTCCATGGTGAAGCCATGGGTGAGCACGGTGTCATAAGGCGCGCGGCCGCGCGTGCCGCAGCTTTGCAGCAGCGATGACTGGAACCAGCCGCGATGCTGGTCGCTGCCTTCGAGATACAGGTCTGCGGGCCAGCTCAGATCGGGCCAGCGACCCGATTCGAGGACGAAGGCATGGGTGCAGCCGCTGTCGAACCAGACGTCGAGAATGTCGGTGACACGCTCGTAATCGGCGAGGGTGTAGCCATCGCCGAGGAAACCCTGCGCGGCGTCTTCGCTCCACGCGTCGACGCCGTGTTCGCGGACCGCGGCGATGATGCGGGCGTTGACGGCCGGGTCGCTGAGATATTGCCCGGTGGCGCGGTTGACGAACAGCGTGATCGGCACCCCCCAGGCGCGCTGCCGCGAGATCACCCAATCGGGGCGGCCCTCGACCATCGCGCCGAGGCGGTTGCGGCCCTTTTCGGGGATGAAGCGGGTGTCGGCGATGGCGGCGATGGCCTTTTCGCGCAGGGTGCTCCCCTCGACGTCGCTGTCCATCGGGATGAACCATTGCGGGGTGCAGCGGTAGATCACCTTTTTCTTCGACCGCCACGAATGCGGATAGCTGTGCTGGAACTTCGCCGCCGCCAGCAGCCCGTCGGCGTCGCGCAAAGCGGTGCAAATGGCGCCTTCGGGGTTGTTGAGCTTGTCGCTGATGACATTGCCCTGGCCCTGCAGCCACAGCCAGTCGGGCAGGTCGGTGCGATAGGTGCCATCGCCGAGCACGGCGAACACCGGCTCGATGCCATGCGCCTTGCACAGCGCGAAATCATCCTCGCCATGGTCGGGCGCCATGTGGACGAGGCCCGTGCCCGCATCGGTGGTAACGAAATCACCCGGGAGGAAGGGCCGAGGACGCGCGTAGAATTCGGACTCGGGCAGTGACATCGCCAGCGGATGGCGCGCGATAGCGTCGGCAAATTGTTTGCCGGTGACGATCCCTGAAGCCTCGACAAACATGTTCCGGAAAGGTGCATCGTCGTTGACGATGTGGCCACTCTCCGGATTTAGTCCTGTTCTCAAATAGAAGGCTGCCAGAAGCGCGCGTGCCACCAGATATCGGCGCTTGTTCACGCGTTCGCCGCTCGGACTGCCGTCTTCGACAGTGACGACTGTGTACTCGACCTCCGGCCCATAAGCCAAAGCCTGGTTGACGGGGATCGTCCACGGCGTCGTCGTCCAGATCACCGCCTGCGCGCCGACCAGTTCCGGCGCGTTCGGCGCTTCCATGATCTCGAAAGCCACGTCGATTTGGGTCGAGGTGATGTCCTCATATTCGATTTCGGCTTCGGCCAGCGCGGTCTTTTCAACCGGCGACCACATCACAGGCTTGGCGCCGCGATAAAGCTGGCCGCTGTCGGCGAATTTCAGCAATTCGGTGACGATCGTCGCTTCGGCCTGGAAGTCCATGGTGAGATAGGGGTTGTCCCAATCGCCATTGACGCCGAGGCGCTTCAATTGCTCGCGCTGGGTGTTGACCCAATGCTGGGCATAGGCGCGGCATTCGGCGCGGAATTCGACCGGCGGCACTTCGTCCTTGTTGAGCTTTTTCGCCCGATATTGCTCCTCGACCTTCCATTCGATCGGCAGGCCGTGGCAGTCCCAACCGGGCACATAGGGCGCGTCCTTGCCGAGCAGGGTCTGGGTGCGCACCACCATGTCCTTGAGGATATGGTTGAGCGCATGGCCGATGTGCATGTCGCCATTGGCATATGGCGGGCCATCGTGGAGGATGAATTTTTCGCGGCCACGCCGGGCGTCACGGAGTTTTTCATACAGGCCATCGCCGAGCCATTTCGCCAGAATGGTCGGCTCCTTTTCGGGCAGGCCGGCCTTCATGGGGAAATCGGTCTTCGGCAGGAAGACGGTGGCGCGATAATCTGGGTTTGTCATGACCGCGCGTGTCTAGAGGAGCGGGACGCCCTTTTCTACCCCTCTCCCCCTGCGGGAGAGGGCGACTCGGCGCAGCCGAGCGGGGTGAGGGGTGGGTGGCCACGCGAGCACCCCTTACCCCGGGCCGCGCTGCGCGCGTCTCTCGCCCTCTCCCGCGGGGGGAGAGGGAAGTCAGAGCACCGCCCGCGCCGCCTCCGCGTCCGCGGCGATCTGTGCCTTCAGCGCCTCTAGCCCCGGCAGCTTCATCTCCGGCCGCAAATACGCAATCAGCTCCACCTCCAGCGTCTTGCCGTAAAGATCTCCCTCCCAATCGAGCAGCCAGGTTTCGAGCAGTTCGACCGGCGGTTCGATCATCGGGCGGATGCCGAGGTTGGCGACACCCTTGACGCGCTTGCCGCCGGGCACGCGCACCATCACGGCATAAACGCCATAGGCCGGGCGGACATAATCGGTCAGCCGCATGTTGGCGGTGGGAAAGCCCAGCGTGCGCCCCAGCTTGGCGCCATGTTCGACCGCGCCGCGAATGGTGAACGGCCGGGTGAGCAGTTGCGCCGCGCCGGCCGGATCGGCAGCGCGGAGCAGGCTGCGGATGCGGGTGGAGGAAATCGTGCCGTCGCCATCGGCGACCGGCGCCACGACTTCGGCGCTGAAGCCATGGTGCGCCCCGAGCGCCGCCAGTTGCGCGGTGTCGCCGCTGCGGTTGCTGCCGAAGGTGAAATCACCCCCCGTCACCACGCCGGTGACGCCCAGGCGCCGCGCCAGCCATTGCGCCACGAAATCTTCGGCCGACAGCGCGGCGAGTTCGCGGCCGAAGGGGATCATCACCGCCGCATCGATGCCGAATTTGGTCAGCAGGTCGAATCGCTGCCCCATGCTGGTCAGCGCGAACGGCGGCAATTCGGGCTTGAACAGCCGCGCCGGGTGCGGATCGAAGCTGGCGACCAGCGCGGGGACCTCGCGTTCGCGGGCAATGGCCAGCGCGCGGCCCACCACGGCCTGGTGGCCGGCGTGAAAACCGTCGAAATTGCCGAGCGCCACGACACCGCCGCGAAACCGTTCGGGCAGTATCGCCCCGCCTGTTATGCGTTCCATGCCTTGGCGCTTATGCTGCCGGCTGCGCGGTAGCAAGGGGCGCGAGCCCGGCGGTCAATAGCCGCAGCGCATTGCCGCCCATCACCCTGGCGATATCGGCCTCGGCCATGCCCGCCGCCAGCAGCGCCTCGGTGACCGCATCGATGTGCGCGGTATCGAAGCCGGTGGTGGTGGAGCCGTCGAAATCGGAGCCGAGCCCGACATGGTCGATGCCGGCGATTTTCACAGCATGCAGGATCGCCCTGGCCGTTGCCTGCGGCGTTGCGGCGCAGACGGCGGCACCCCAATAGCCGATGCCGATGAAGCCGCCGTTGCGCGCCAGCAGCCGCAGTTCGGCATCGGTCAGGTTGCGGTTGGTGTTGCAGGTGCCCTTGACGCCGCCATGGCTGATGACGACCGGGCGGCGGGCCACCTGCATGACCTCGGCAAAGGTCGCGTGGCTGGCATGCGCCAGGTCGATGATGATGCCGCGGTCCTCCATCACCGGGACGAGGCGGCGGCCGAGCGCGGTAAGGCCGCTCTTTTTCTCGCCGTGCATCGACCCGGCGATGTCGTTGTCGAAGAAATGCGCCAGCCCCATCATGCGGAAACCGGCGCGGTGCAGCACATCGAGATTGGCGGGGTTGCCCTCCAGATTCTGCATCCCCTCGCTCGACAGCAGCGCGCCCGTCACCTGGCTGCCGGCGGCGCGGTCGGCGATCAGCTGGCCCAGGTCATCGGCGGTGCGGACGATGCGCAGCCGGCCCTTGCTCGCCGCTTCGGCTTGGCGCAGCTTTTCGGCGTGCCACAGCGACCGGTTGAGCAGCGCCGGGCCGATCCAGCCCCAGGTGTTGAAAGGCTGCAACTGGGCGAAGGCGAGCAGGCTGATATTGTCGGTCTTGTCGCTGTTCGATTCGTAATTCTGGCCCTTGGGGGTCTTGGTGACGCTGGAGAAGACCTGCAGCGCGACATTGCCGGCCTCGAGCCGGGCGAGATCGATATGGCCGCGGTCCGACGGCGCGTGGATGCTGCGCTGCCAGAGCAAAGTGTCGCCATGCGTGTCGATGATCACCAGCCGCTTGTGCAGCGCCTTGGCCCCCGCCGACACCGGCCATTGCCCACTGCCTTCGATGCGGTTCATCGATTTTTCGGCAAGTGTCGGCGCGATGCCGAACAGGCCGATGGCGGCGAGCCCGGCGAGCCCGGCGGCGCCGATCAGGAATTTGCGCATGGATATCCCCTTGAACCGTCATCCCGGGCTTGCCCCGGGGCGCCGTTTTCTTCGGCACGACAGGGAAAGCAAGCCGGGCCCCGGGTCAAGCCCGGGGTGACGGCGGGGGAGGGTGCCCGTGCCTGCGTTTACGCCCGCAGCAGCGTGACAAAGGCATAGCCCGGGCGGTCACCCTCCGCCGCATGGCTTTCGCGCGCCACTTCGCGCCAGCGCGCGGCATCGAAGGCCGGCAGCCGTGTGTCGCCATCGGGTTCGGCATCGACTTCGGTCAGTTCGATCCGCGTTGCCGATGGCAGCGCCTCGGCATAGATTTGTGCCCCGCCGATGACCATGATGCCATCGGCGCGGGCGCGCGGATCAAGCCCCGCCGCCGCCACCGCTTCGGCGAGATTGGCAGCGATCGACACGCCGGCACAGCGCCAGTCGGGATCGCGGGTCAGCACGATGTTCTGGCGCCCGGGCAGCGGCTTGCCGATCGATTCGAAGGTCTTGCGGCCCATGATCACCGGCTTGCCGACCGTCATCCGCTTGAAGCGCTTCAGGTCCTCGGGCAGGTGCCAGGGCAGGGCGCCATCCTTGCCGATGACGCCGTTTTTCGCCCGCGCGACGATGAGGACAAGATCGATCATACCGCCACCGGCGCGGCGATATGCGGGTGCGGATCATAGCCCGTCACGGCGAAATCATCGAAGCGATAGTTGAAGATGTCATCGGGCCGCCGCGTGATCGCAAGCTGCGGAAAGGGGCGGGGGTCGCGCGCCAGCTGCTGGGTGACGAGATGTTCGTGATTGGCATAAAGATGGCAATCGGCGCCCATCCAGACGATCTCCCCGGGTTCGAGGTCGCATTGCTGGGCGAGCATGCGCAGCAGCAGCGCCGCTTCGAAGATGTTGAAACCAAAGCCCAGCCCCAGGTCGCACGAGCGCTGGTAGAGGATGCCCGAGAGGCGGCCATCAGCGACGAAATACTGATAGGTCATGTGGCACGGCGGCAGCGCCATGCCATCCAGTTCGGCGACGTTCCAACCGGTGAAGATGTGGCGGCGGCTGGCGGGGTTGGTGCGCAGGCCATGGACCAGCGCGGCGATCTGGTCGATGCCATCGGCGTCGCGGCGGAACAGCCCGTCGCCGGCCGGGACATAGCGCGGCCAGTGCCGCCATTGCGCGCCATAGACCGGCCCGAGATCGCCCCATTCCGCTGCGAAATCCGCATCGGCGAGGATGCGCGCTTCGAAACCGTTGCGATCGATCGGCGTGGCCTGTGTCGCATTGAAGCGCGCCAGCGGCCAATCGGTCCAGATGTGCACGCCCTGCGCCACCAAGGGCGCGATGTTGTGATCCCCCGACAGGAACCACAGCAGTTCGCGCACCGCCGATTTCCAGAAGATGCGCTTGGTGGTCAGGATCGGCACGGTCCCGTCCGCCAGATCGAAGCGCATGGTTTGCCCGAAAAGCGCGCGGGTACCGGTGCCGGTACGGTCCCCCCGCACCACGCCATCGCGCCAGACGCGGGCCATCAGATCGAGATATTGGGCTTCGCCGTGCATGCTTTATCCCCTATCAGGGATATAGCCGCGAGCAAGCCGCATCGCCAGAAACAGTGCCAGCCCATGGGGGGCGAAGGGCATGGCGATGCAGGCAGTCCAGACAGCGCGCAACGGCGGTCACGCAGGGTCGCCCTTCGTCACCGGCGCCGCCGCTCCGGCTGCTGGTGCCGCCCGCCTCGTATCGCGGCACAATCGCGATATCTTCTGGGTCCAGCGCCTCGAAATGCACGCCGCACGCAAGCAGGTCTTCATCGACCAGCTGCGCTGGGATCTGCCGGTCAGCGACGGCGCCTATGAAATCGACGACTATGACCGCGACGACACGATCTACCTGATCGTCGTCGATGCCGGCAGCGGCGGCCATCTCGGCTCGGTGCGGTTGCTGCCCACCGATGGCCCGCACCTGCTGGGGGACAAGTTCGCCCGGCTGTGCGCCGATGGCGTGCCGCGCGGCCCCGACATCTTCGAAATCACCCGGCTGGTCACGCGGCCCGGCCTGTCGCGTGCGCAAGCAACGCGGGTGCGGCAATTGCTGTCGCTGGCGATCATCGAATTCGGCCTGGCGCACAAGGTTCGCCATTTCACCATGATGACCCATATGGCCTATCTCGCCTCGGTGATCGCGGTGGGCTGGGATTGCGAACCGCTCGGCATGCCCGAGGAAATGGATGGCGTCGCGGTGGCGGCGCTGCGCATCGATGTCGATGCCGCCACGCTGGCCCGGCTGCAAGGGCAATGGAATCTGGTCGGACCCGCGTTGGTGTTCGACCGCACGCAATCGGCAATCACGGAATAAAGGCGTTTTGACCCTGCGCCCCAACCGTCACTTGCCGAGGACGCCCCGGCGATCGCCCGAAAAAGCAAACGGCCCTCCCCGTCTGCCCGATCACGATCGTTCCGGGGCGTCCAACCGGTTTTCGCGCGCCCCTCGCTGCCTTTCCTGAGCCGCGCCGATGGCCGACGTCGCCGTGTTCGCCATGGCCATCTGGCAGCTCGCCCTGCGCGAATTGCTGATCATCATCGCCATCGGGGTGCTGCTGTCGGGGCTCGACGACTTGTTCATCGATACCGTGCATTTCAGCCGCAGCCTGTGGCGCCGCCAGACCGTCTATCGCCGCCATGTTCGTGCCAGTGCGGAATCGACCCGCCGCCGCGATCCGGCACCGATCGCCATCCTGGTTCCGGCCTAGGATGAAGCCGCGGTCATCGGCGCGATGCTGACCGATCTGGTCACCCGGCTCGATTATCCGCGCTACCGAGTGTTTGTCGGGCTCTATCCCAATGATCCGGGGGGCCAGGCGGCGGTGGCGACGGTGGCCGATCATCACATCCAGCCGGTGATCTGTGCCCGCCCGGGGCCGACGACCAAGGCCGATTGTCTCAACCATCTGTGGCGGGCGCTGGTGGCGCACGAAGCGCGCAGCGGCACGGCCTTCAAGGCGGTGGTGCTCCACGATGCCGAAGATGTCATCCACCCGCAGGAGCTGTGGGTATTCGATGCGCTGGTGCCGCGGCTGGCGCTGGTGCAACTGCCGGTGCTGCCGCTGCCCGATGCCGGATCGCGCTGGATCAGCGGCCATTATCTCGACGAATTCGCCGAAAGCCACACCAAGGACCTGGTGGTGCGCGAGGCGCTGGGCGCCGCCGTGCCCTCGGCCGGGGTGGCGACCGCGATCGACCGCCGGCTGCTCGGGCGGATTGCCGATGCGGCGGCCGGCCAGCCGTTCGATGCCGATTGCCTGACCGAGGATTATGAACTCGGTTTGCGCATCAAGGCACTGGGCGGGCGTGGCGGGCTGGTGCGGCTGCGCAGCGGCGATGACCGGGTGGTGGTGGCGACCCGCGAGCATTTCCCGGCGACCTTCGACGCCGCCCTGCGCCAGAAGACCCGCTGGCTGATCGGCATCGGGCTGGCAGGGTGGGACCGGCTCGGCTGGCCGGGCGGGCTGGCCGACCGCTACATGCTGGTGCGCGACCGCAAGGCGCTGCTCACCGCGCTGCTGACGGTGGCGGCCTATGGTGTGGCGGGGCTGCTGCTGCTCACCGAATGCGGGCGCTTCCTGTTGCCCGGGCTGCCGGCGCCGCCGGCCTATGGCGTCGGGTTGGTGGCATTGCTGTGGTTCAATACCGCGTTGCTGGCGTGGCGGCTGCTGATGCGCGCCGGTTTTGCCGCGCACGCCTATGGCCCGAGCGAAGGGCTACGCGCCATTCCGCGCGCGGTGGTCAGCAATGCCATCAACGCCGCGGCGGCGCTGGCGGCGGCGCGGCGCTATCACGCCATTCTGGGCGGCACGGCGCGGCTGGAATGGGACAAGACGGCGCATCGTTTTCCCGGCGGCGCGGCGGCGGAATGACGGTGGGGTGATCCCTGCGGCTGCTGTTCGCGGTCGGGCTGGCGCTGGCGGTGTGGCTGGCGCTGCGCCTGCCGTTGCTGCAGCGCGATCTGGCGGCGCTGCACGCCGAGCCGGCGCCGCTGTTGCCGCAACCGGTTGCCGGGCTGCTGCCGGTGGCGGCGCGCGGGCCTTCGGATCTCGCGGTCGCGGCGGCCGAAGTCGCGGTTGCCGAAGCGGCGCTGGCGCTGGCGCGCGCGCAGCTGCAATTGGCGCAGGCGCGCGCCGGCATCACGGTTGCGCCGGCGTTTGCACCGGCGTTCGCAACCCCACCGGCCTATGCCGCCGCAGCGCCGCTTCGGGCGGCGCCGCCCGTGCCGCAGCGCGTTGCCTATGCCCTGCCGCCCGGGCTCCCCCCGGGCTGGACGCTGGCCTTGCCTGCCGCGCTGCCGCCGCAACCCGCTGCGGTCCCCGCCGTGTCGCCGGTGCCCGCAAAAGCGCCGGTGCCCGCAAGAACGCCGATGCCACCCTCCGCCGGCCATGATCTGGCCACCGCTGCCTACGCACGCGTCGCCGCGGGTGACCGGCGCGGCGCGGTGGCGCTGTTCGATGCGGCGCTGGCGAGCGATCCGGTGCCCGGCGATGCCGCGCTGCGCCCGCTGTGGACCGCCGAGCGCCGGCGGCTGGTGCGGCGCTGGTCGGGCGATGCCTATACGCTGTTCCGCGATTCCGGCCCCGCCGGCCCGGCGGCCAGCCCGGTGCTCGGCGGCGGCCAATCGGGCGGCACATTGGCCTGGACATTCGATCCGCTGGCGCGGCGGCCGCTGGCGCTGGTCGCGCGCTACAATGCCGCCAGCCTGGGCGGCAGCATCGATCCCGCCACCGGCCAGGCGGCCTTCGGGGTGCGCTGGCGGCCGATCACCGGGGTGAGCATCAGCGCCGAACGGCTGGTCGCCATCGGGGCCTTTGCCCGCGATGACTGGGCGCTGCGCATTGCCGGCGGCGCCGATGGCCAGCGCGGTCGCATCCGGTGGAGCGGCTATGGCGAAGCCGGGGTGCTCGGCGCCGGCGATGTCTTTGCCGGCGGGCAACTGCGCGCCGGGGTGCCGGTGCTGCGGATCGGCAAATTGTCGGCGATCGCTTGCCCGGGCGGCTGGGCGAGCGTGCAGCACGGCAGCGGCTTCACCAGTGGGCGGGTCGATCTCGGTCCGACGCTGCTGGTGCGCGCGCCGTTCGGCAAGGTGTCGGTCGATGTTGCGGCGGACTGGCGTTTTCGCGTCGCGGGCAATGCCGTGCCCGGCAGCGGCCCGGCGCTGACGCTGTCGACAGGCTTCTAGAAATTTACGGCCCCCGCCGGCGCAAGGCGCGGCGGCGGGGGCCAGCCCTCCCCGGCTAGCTGGTGGCCGCGCCTGCGGTATCGCGGCTGTTGTCGTTGGCGACGCGGCGGCGTTCGCCCAATTTGCGCAGCAAGGCGCGGGTGCGCAGCTGCGTGAGCAGTTCATTGACCACCGACACGCCGCGTTCGGCCATGTCGAGCGCCCGCGCTTCGCCGACATGGCCGGCGGTGCGTTCGAGGAACAGGCGCATTTCCTGGTTGGTCACCCATTCGATGAAATCGAGGTAGAAACGCATCTGCTGGCCGGCAAAACCGAGTTCCTCGGTAAAGCCGATTTCGGCGAGGTCATCGACGGCATGGGCGATCGCGGCATCGCGCGCCGTGACGCTGCCATCGCCATCGACGCTGATCATGCCGATCTCGCGCAGTTCGGCGATGGCGGCGTCGCCCCCCGACAATTGCGTCGCCAGCACCGCCACGGGCACCCGCCCGGCGCCATCGCCGAGCCGGGCCGCGAGCATCGAATCGAGCATCGGAAAGGCATCGGCGGCCAGCCAGCGATCGCCGCCTTCGGCTTCGAGCAGGGTGCGGATGACCGCGAGCGGCAGGAAACGTTCTTCCTGCAGGCGCTTGATGGCGCGCAGGCGCTGGACATGGTCGTCGCTGTAGAACGCCGAATTGCGGCTGGCCCGATCGGGTTCGGGCAACAGGCCTTCGCGGATATAGTAACGGATGGTTTCCCGCCCGACGCCGCTCGCCTTTTCCAGATCACGCATCCGCATTGCTTGCGGTTTTCTCCACGCCGCGATTGATTCGCGGGTCATAACAGTTTCTGCGTAGTCTGGATACGCGCAACGCCATTTGGCGCCAATGTCCGTCAATATTTGCGCAGCGCCGGTCGCGGCGCGCTGCGCAGTTCTGCGCCGCGCCCGGCGCTGGGCAGTTCAGCGCCAGGCCAGCCCATCGGCGGTGATCGCCAGCGCCAGGCCGAAGCGCGCGGCGGTGGCGACCAGCATTTCGGCGATCGCCGAGCGCGAATCGCTCGCTGGCGCGCCGCCCAGGGCCGCGGCCACCGAATCGGAAAAAGCCGCGTTGGTCGCCCAGCGCACGCTGTCGGGCGCGATGGTCAACGGCTGGCCGCGGCGCACATCGGCCATCAACAGCGCGGCGCCGGCGATCAGCGGCGCGCACAGTTCGGCGGCATCGGCGGGGATCGTCCAGGTCATCGCCGAATCGGGCACGCCTTCTTCGAGCAGCCTGCGGAATGCCGCGCCGCCGATGGGGGCATCGCCCGGCGCCAGCGCCGCGCGGATCAATCGCAAGCGGCCTCCCAATCGCTTGGCGGCATCGCTGACAAGGCCGTTAATCTCGGCATCGGCGGTGTCGCCGAGCAATTCGCTGGCGGTCATCACCGTCGCGATCGGGGTGGCAAGATCATGCGTCAGCCATTTGACCAGCAGCGGTGCGAGGGTTTCGGACATCAGGATGATACTCGGTTATCGGGAGCGGGTTTGCAACGCAGGCCAAAGGCGATCAGCCGGCCATCGCCACTTTGCGCCAGCTCGAATTCGAGCCGGTCGCCCGGGGCCAGTTCGGCCAGCCCGGCGGCAGTCACGGCGGAAATGTGCACGAACACATCGCGCGGGCCCAGATCGGGGGTGATGAAGCCGAAACCCTTGCGGGCATCGAACCATTTGACCGCGCCACTTGCCATCAGGCCGCCACCGGCGGGCTGTGAAGCGTGACGGGCAGGAAGCGGCCATGGACGGCGCTGCCGCCGGGATCGGTGCCGACCACGCCCCAGGCGTTGATCGTGCCGGCAGCGATGATCAGCCAGATATCGCCATTGCCGACCGCGCGCGCGGCATCGCGCAGCGACGGTTCGGGCTGGCCGTCGGGGTGGCTGTGATAATGGCCGATGACCTGCTCGCCGCGGCCGCGCGCTTCGCGATGGGTGCGCAGCAGCGTGGCAGGGTCGATCTCGAAGCTGCGTGCCGGATCGGCAGCGACATTGCGCGCCGGCACGATGGCCGCGATGCGGCCCGGGGTGCCGAGCAACAGCCCGCAGCACTCTTCTCCCGCTGCTGCCACCGCTTCGGCCAACAGGGTTTCGCGTACCCGGCTTGCAATTTCGACGATCATGCCGACATCGGATACGTGATGGGGGCCGAAAAGTCGATTGATGTCGTGTTGCCGGCCAGCGTTGCGGGGCTGCGGCTCGATCGTGCGCTGGCGATTGCCTTGCCGCAGCACAGTCGCGAGCGCTTGAAGGCGCTTGTCGGCGGCGGCCGCGTCTCGGGCGCCGGCGGCGTGCTGTGGGACCCGAAGCTGAAGGTCAAGGGCGGCGAGGCGCTGACCCTGGTCATTCCCGAACCGCGCGCGTCGGAAACCGTGGCGCAGGATATTCCGCTGACCATCGTCCACGAGGATGAGGCGCTGCTCATTGTCGACAAGCCGGCGGGGCTCGTCGTGCATCCGGCGGCGGGCAATTACGATGGCACGATGGTCAATGCGCTGCTCCACCACTGCGCCGGGCGGCTGTCGGGCATCGGCGGCGTCGCGCGGCCGGGGATCGTGCATCGCATCGACAAGGATACATCGGGTCTGCTGGTCGTCGCCAAGACCGATCCGGCGCACGAATTCCTGTCGCGCCAGTTTGCGGCGCATACCGTCGAGCGCCGCTACACCGCCATTGTCGGCGGCCATCCGGCGCCGCCGGCGGGGCGGATCGAGGCGGCGCTGGCGCGCTCCACCGCCAACCGCCAGAAGATCGCCATCGTGCCGGAGGGCCGCGGCAAGCGGGCGGTGACGCACTATCGCAGCGTGCGGACCCTGCGCCACGCCACCCAGGTCGAATGCCGGCTGGAGACGGGACGCACCCACCAGATCCGCGTTCACATGGCGTCCATCGGCCATGCCTTATTAGGCGACGCCACTTATGGACGCACCCCCGGCAGCCTTTCAGCCGTTATGCAGGAGCTGGGCTTTGCCCGGCAGGCGCTGCACGCGGCGACGCTGGGGTTCGTACATCCACTTACCCAAGAAAAACTGTCTTTCGAATCGGCCCTGCCGGCCGATATAGTGGAGTTGATCAGTCGTCTTTCGATGGCGACCGAACAGGAGTTTTGACCATGGCCAATGTCCCCGCCGTCCGCACGTCCATCCCCGCCCTTGGCGGTGAAGACGGGCTGAACCGGTATCTCGCCGAGATCCGCAAGTTCCCGCTGCTGGCGCCCGAGCAGGAATATATGCTCGCCAAGCGCTGGGAGGAGCATCAGGATCCCGAAGCTGCCGCCAAGCTGGTGACCAGTCACCTGCGCCTCGTCGCCAAGATCGCCATGGGCTATCGCGGCTATGGCCTGCCGGTCGCCGAGCTGATCGCCGAAGGCAACATCGGGCTGATCCAGGGCGTCAAGAAATTCGATGCCGAAAAGGGCTTTCGCCTCGCCACCTATGCGATGTGGTGGATCCGCGCCTCGATCCAGGAATATATCCTGCGTTCGTGGAGCCTGGTGAAGATCGGCACCACCGCCGCCCAGAAAAAACTGTTCTTCAACTTGCGTCGGCTGAAGGGCAAGCTCAACGCCATGGAGGATGGCGACCTGCGCCCGCAGCAGGTCGAAAGCATCGCCACGACGCTGGGGGTGACCAAGGACGAAGTCGTCAGCATGAATCGCCGCATGGCGATGGGCGGCGACACGTCGCTCAACGCGCCGCTGCGCGAGGAAGGCGAGGGCGAATGGCAGGATTGGCTCGCCGATACCGGGCCGTTGCAGGACGAACTTCTCGCCGATGAACAGGAGCGTGACCAGCGCCACGAGCTGTTGTCGTCGGCGATGGCGGCGCTCAACGACCGCGAAAAACATATCCTGACCCAGCGCCGGCTGGTCGACGAGCCCGAAACGCTCGAGGAACTGTCGCAGCATTACGGCATCAGCCGCGAACGCGTCCGCCAGATCGAGGTGCGGGCCTTCGAAAAACTGTCCAAGGCGATGCACGACCTGGCGATCGAGCGCCGCATGGTGCCCGAACTCGCCTGATTTCTGGCGCTGCGGCGCCGCCGGCGGTTGACCTTTCGCGCCCGACACCGCCAATTGCGGCAATTCGGGAGGGAAAGTGCCACCACAGCCGCGCCGCCGCAGCATCGTCTCCCGCCTGATCGGCTGGACGCTTCGGCTTGCCTTCATCTTCGTCCTCGTCAGCGTCGGCTGGGTGACCGCCTATCGTTTCATCCCCGTGCCGCTCACCTGGCCGATGGCGCGCGATGCCATCGCCGGCCATCATGTCGAACGGCAATGGGTGCCGCTGGACGAGATCGCCCGCAGCGTGCCGCGCGCCGCGATCGGCGCCGAGGATGCGCGCTATTGCACGCACAACGGCTTCGATTTCAGCGCGATGGAGGCGGCGGCGCTGCGCAACGCCAGCGGCGAGAAATTGCGCGGCGGCTCGACGATTTCGCAGCAGACGGCAAAGAATGCCTTTCTCTGGCCGGGGCGATCCTATGTCCGCAAGGGGCTGGAGGCGTGGTTCACGGTGCTGATCGAAGCGATCTGGGGCAAGCCGCGGATCATGGAAGTCTATCTCAACATCGCCGAAATGGGCCCGGGCATTTACGGCGTCGAAGCCGCCGCCCAGCATTATTTCAAGACCAGCGCCGCCAAGCTGACCCAGCGCCAGGCCGCCCGCATCGCCGCGATCCTGCCGCAACCGATCAAGCGCAACGCGGCGGCGCCGGGACGGTTCGTCAAACGCTATGCCCGGCAGATCGAGCGTTCGGCGCGCTATATCGGGAAAGAGGGGATCGACAGCTGCTTGCGGTGACCGTCGGCGCGCTCATGCCGGGCAATCGCGAAGCTGCAACCGAGGCCAGTTTTCAAACCAGCGTTTCTCAGCGATCCGGGCGTCAAAGATCGGGTGCTTGTCACCGCGAAAGCGCGGACCTGGTCGTATGATCATTTCAAACAGATCGTCGGTGCCTAGCGGGGTGGAAAAACTGATCCGGTCCATGGGATCAATTCGCAGGGCGACCGCAGCGGTGGTTTCGACCCAATGACGCATTGCATCGGCAGCGTCGTGATAGGCCGTATCGCCGTTACGCAGGTGCATGCGGGCCTGATTTTTGACAGACCAGCGCACCGAAGCTTCCTGACGCGCCAGTTCGTCTTCGAGCGCGGCATCCTTTTCGGCACTCGCGCATGAAAGATCGAACCAGATCACATCGATGTCGTCATAAACTTGCCGCGCCGGCCGATCGTGCAGAAAATCCCATACCGCATTGCGCAAAAAGCCAGCGGCAATCCAGGAATCGGGAAGCTCGAGATCGCGAACCAGCCGGAGAAGCCGCAAACGCTCGGGGTCGCGCCGGATGATGGCCTCGATACGCTGATGATGGCTTTCGGAAGGCAACGTGCCCGTGGTCATCCCAAAAGCCAGCTCCCCAGCATCCGGTTGAACGGAAAGGTGAAGAACCCCGCAATGAGCAGGCCGCCGATCACCATGCCGCGCACGGCACTTTCGTGGCCGGCGTGATCATGGGCGCGGGCACGGCGCACGATCAGTGGTACCTGCACAAGCACGAACACCGACAGGATGTGGATGAACGAGAAATTGCCGCTGAATACGCCCCAGCCGCCCGGCCGGCCGGTGTTGAAGAACAGGCTGGTCACCGCGGTCAGCAGCATGGCACCAACCCAGACAATACCGATCCGGCGATGCCGGCGATCGCCCTTGCGGCGCAGCAACATCACCGGCGTGAGGCCGGTAGCGACAAGGATGGTGGCGAGATGCATCCAGACCAGCGGCAGCACCCGGCCCCAGTGCGGCTGGCCGCGCGCGATGGCGATGACGGCCGCCAGCACCAGCACGATGCTGGCCAGCGCGAGCAGGCCGTTGGGCAGCAAGCGCTTGCCGAGCGATTCCGGAATGTTCTGCGCATGTGATGCCATTGCAACCAGCCCCCGCCCTGTAGCGTTACCTTAGCAAGCGCGCGCGGCGCGTCATCTGCAAAAAGGGGGTGTAAAATCACTGCATCACCCCCAGATCCAGCGCGACGGGAGATACGATAATGGCAATCATGGGACGCATTGTGACGGCAGTGGCGGGCCGCGCCGTGGCGCGCAGCGTCGGCGGGATCGCCGCCGGGCCGGCCGGGCTGGTGCTGGGCGCCGCGCTGCCGATGCTGGCGCGGCGACTGGGGCCGATGGGCATGATCGGCGTTGCCGTCGGCGCCTGGGCGATCAACAAGGTCATTGTCGAGCGGGCCGCCGCGCTGCCGGAAGCTGCAACGGCCCCGGTGCTGCCGGCCATCGCCGGGTCGGCGGCGATGAACCGGGATGCCGGCGACGCGTTGCCCGGTCAGATCGCCAGCGCGCGTTCGCCCGTCACGTCATAAAGCTTCGCATCGATAGAGCGGACATGGCCTTCGATGGCGGCGCCGAACGCCGCCATGTGCGGCGTGGCGAAATGTTCCTGCAACGCCGCTTCGCTTTCCCAGCGTTCGACGATGGTGCAGATGCCCTGTTCGCGGCTTTCGATCGCCATCGAATAGGAAAGGCAGCCCGATTCTTCCCAGGTCGCCCGCATCATCGCATCGAGCGCGGGTTGCAGCGCCTCGATCTGTTCGGGGTCGAATTCGGCGCGCGCGATGACGATTATCATGAAGGGCTCCCCGGAAGGTGTCAGGCTTTGGCCACGCTGACCAGCGCCGGCCGCAGCAAGCGATCCTTGATAACATAACCAGCCTGGAGTTCGGCGACGATGCTGCCCGGCTCCACGCCTTCGGCTTCGACTTCGAGCATTGCCTGGTGGCGGTTGGGATCGAGCTTCTGGCCGGCGGTTTCGATGCGGGTGATACCGTGGCGGCCAAAGATCGCGGTAAGTTCGCGCTCGGTCGCCTCGATGCCGGCGCGAACGCCGTCGAAGCCTTCGGCCGGCAGCGCTGCCACGGCGCGGCGCATGTTGTCGGCAACCGCCAGCAGGTCACGCGCGAAGCCGGTCATCGCATAGGCCGCGGTATCGGCCTTGTCGCGTTCCAGCCGGCGCCGCGTGTTCTCGGTCTCCGCCGCCTGCCGCAGCAACCGGTCCTTCAGGTCGGCGATATCCTTGTCGCGCGCGGCAAGTTCTTCGGCGAAATTGATTTCGGGGGCGGCTTCAGGGGTTTCGTCCTGCACCGTTTCGGGGGCGTCATTCATATCGTTCATGCTACCAGCCTGCTGAGAGTTCGTGCCGTGTAATCCACCATGGGTATCACCCTGGCATAGTTCAACCGCGTCGGGCCGATGACGCCGACAACGCCCACCACACGGCCACCGGGGCCGCGATAGGGTGCGGCTATAACGCTTGAACCCGACAAGGAGAACAGCTGCGATTCCGCCCCGATGAAAATCTTGGTCGCATCGGCGCCGCGCGCCAGTTCGAGCAGGCGGACAAGTTCCTCCTTGTCCTCGAGGTCGCCGAGCAGCAGCCGCACGCGATCGAGATCGACGCTCGATTCAACCAGATTGGCTTGGCCGCGCACGATCAGCACCGGCCGCGCCGCGCCGTCCGACGACCACGCCGCCAGCCCGGTGGCCACGGCGCCCGCCGTCATCGCATCGAGCGCGGCGCGATCGGCGGCAACCTCGGCGTTCAACCGGTCGGTCGCATCGGCGAGGGTGAGCCCGATCAGCCGCGCGTTGATATAATTGGCAGCGGCGTCGAGCGCGGTCGCCGGCAAGCCTTCGGGCAGGCTGACAATGCGGTTTTCGACGCTGCCATCGGCGCCGACGAGCACGGCGAGCGCCCGGCCCGGCGCCAGCGGCACGAACGACAATTGCCGGATGATCATTTCCTGCTTGGCGACCAGCACCAGCCCGGCACAATGCGACAGGCCCGACAACACCGCCGTGGTCCGGGCCAGCGCTTCCTCGATCGCCGGGCTGCCACTGGCGCTCTGGTCGATGGCGGCGCGTTCATCGGGCGATGGCTCGCTGGCCTGCATCATGCCATCGACGAACATGCGCAGCCCCAATTGCGTCGGTAACCGGCCGGCGGAGGTGTGCGGCGCCGCCAGCAACCCGAGTTCCTCGAGATCCTGCATGGTGTTGCGGATCGACGCCGGCGACAGGCCGAGCGCGCCGATTTTCGACAGGGTGCGTGATCCGACCGGCGTGCCGCTGGCCAGATAGGCGTCGACGATCTGTCGGAACACCTCGCGGGCGCGGTCGTTGAGTTCGGCCACCGATGGAGATTGCATGGGGTTCATGTAGGGGCGACGGGCGCGAAAGTCACGCCCGCCGCGCGCTCAACCTGTCCCGCGCTGCGCGCTTAGCCGATCATGCCCGGCTGGCGCGCGATCTGGCGCCGCGGCTGCGACAGGACGCGCACCTCGTTCATGATCTGGTCGAGCGCGGTTACCGTGGTGGCCGGCGCATCGGCGCGGCGCACGCTGAGCTGGCCGCCTTCGAGCAGGCCGCGCAGTGCCGCCCGGGCGCGGGCGACGCGGCTTTTCACCGTGCCGGTGGCGCATTGGCTGATCGCCGCGACCTGTTCGCAGGTCATGCCGCCGGCGCCCATCAGGATCAGCGCCTCGCGCTGTTCGGCGGGCAATTGCATCAATGCGCGTTGCAGGTCGCTCAACGCGACATGGCTTTCCTGGCCACCGGGCACGGCGAGCAGCAGATCGGCCGAAAATTCGTCCCATTCACCCTTGAAGCGCGCGCGCCGGGCCTGGGAAAAATAGATGTTGCGTAGGATGACATGAGTCCAGGCCCGCATGTTGGTGCCGGCGATGAAGCGGTCGCGCGCCACCCAGGCCTTGAGCATGGTTTCCTGCACCAGGTCATCGGCGCCATCGGCACTGCCCGACAGCGAACGGCCAAAGGCGCGCAGCTGCGGGATCGCGCCGGCGAGCAGCGCCTTGAATTCGGAATCGCTCAATGTTTCGGGGGGCGGCGCCAGGCGCGGCGGCTCATCCTCGCCCAGCCGTTCGAGCAGCTCCGCGAGCCGGTCGGGCAGCGGCGCGGCCTCGACTTCGGCAAAGGCAATGCGTAGGAAGGTGCCGATGTCGCGCAGATGTGGCGACTGGCCGGCGGCCCCCGGCAGCCGCGGATCGGTCGTGGTACGCGTGCGGCCCTTGGTCTTCATCGAAATTCTCCCCGACTTCGTATCAAGTAACGCATGACCGGGGCGCGGGTTCCATCATCAACTGCCCGCCGTTTCGGTTGAATTGAAGAACAGCGCCTGGGCGATCGCCGCCGTCACCGTTGCCGTGCGAAACGGCTTGGTGATGAGAAAGGTCGGCTCGGGCTTGGTACCTGTCAACAGCCGTTCGGGAAAGGCCGTGATGAAGATCACCGGCACGGCCCGCATGGCGAGGATGTCGCGCACCGCATCGACGCCGCTGCTGCCATCGGCAAGCTGGATATCGGCGAGCACCAGCCCGGGCGGATTGGCGTTGAAGATCGCCAGCGCGTCGCTCGCGGTCGAAGCGATGCCGCAGACCTGGTGGCCGAGATCGCGGACGATCGATTCAAGGTCCATGGCGATGATCGGCTCATCCTCGATGATCAGCACGCGCGTCGCGGTTTCGCGCTCGATGGTCGCCAGCGCCTCGGCGATCAGATCCATCACCTCGTCGCCCGTCTGGTCGAGCAACCAGGCGACGTCGTCGTTGGTGAAGCCCTCCATGGCGCTGAGCAGCAGTGCCTGGCGCGGCAGCGGCGTGATCGCCGCGAGCCGCGCTGCCGCCGCGCCGGCGGCGCCATCATTGCGCGGCTGCCGGGGGGCCGGTGTCCAGTGTGATTGAAAGGCCTTGTACAGCGCCAGCCGCGGCGGCGCATCGGCAGACAGCAGGCCATGATCGGCGATCACGGCCTCCAGCGTTGCCGCGACGCCGGCGTCGCCGGCGGCCTGCGAACCGGTCAGGGCACGCGCATAACGTCGCAGGAAAGGCAAATGCGGGGCAATCCGGGCGGCAATCGTCATGGAGAGGAACCTTTAGGCCCGGGCTGCGTTGAAAAGGCAGCAAAGGGTGACCGAAATGCAGACAAGCAGCGCGACAAAAAGATGTACGTCCACACAGAAACGCGGCAGTCACCTTTCGGTTCCCTCATTTTCTGCAGCTGCGGCCACATTGACAAGCCCGGGTGCGCGCGTGCACCCGCGCCGTTGGTGCGCGCCGGTCGCCGGGAGCCGCTGCCGCTTTCCCGGGCCGTGCTGGATCGTCGCCGCACCATTGCCGACGCGACGGTGCTGACCTTGCGGCAGGCCTATACTGACATGATTGCCGAGCCCTTGCCCGACAGGCTGGCGCTGTTGATGCGGCAACTCGAGGTACCGCGTTGACCGACATTCCCGACAACACCGACCCTGGCGCCACGATCGTTCTCCTGCGGGCCGAGCTCGAACGCGCGCAGCGCGAGCACCACCGGCTGACTCGCGAACTGCACCACCGCGTCCGCAACAATTTGCAGATCGTTTCGAGCCTGCTGGCGCTCACGGCGCGCGATGCCGAGGATCCGGCGCTGGTCAGCAGCCTTGCCGACATAGCGGCGCGGGTCGACACGCTGACCCGCGCCCAGCACTGGATCTACGAGGATGTGACCCAGCGCGGCGTCGACCTGCAGGCGCTGGTCAGTGACTTGTGCACCGGGCTGGAACGTCGCCTGAAAAGCCAGTGCCACCGGCGGGTGCGGATGCGCTGCCTCACCGCCGGGCTGTTCGTCAGCGCCGAGCTTGCGGTGCCGATTTCGTTCCTGCTGACCGAATTTGCCGGGCTCGCCGCGCGCCATGGAGTCGCCGGGCCGCTGCACGTCGCCCTGGCGCTGGCGGCCGATGCCGATCGCCTGACCCTCGCCGTCGCGTCGCGCTCGTTCGTCGGCCATGATTATCTGATGCAGCAGCCCGACCAGCCGGCGGCGCGGCTGATCTTGGGCATGGTCCGGCAACTGGGCGGCAGTCTTGCCTATGATGGCAATCGTGGCCGCTATTCGATTACCTTTGCGCGCTGGGCGGGATCAGCCGCCGGTGAACCGCCGCCACAATCGGCCGGTTGCCGCGAGCAGCCCTGAGTCTTCGGCAGGCGGCAGCGCGGCCAGCGCGGCGGCAACCGCCGATGTCATCGCGACATCGCGCTCGGCGCTCCCGCTGATTTCGGGGACCATGCCTTCACCGCTGGCATTGTTGCGATCGGCAAGATCCTGCGCCCAGGCGCTGAGCAGGGCGTGGCGTTCGTCGCGGGTGATCGTCGGATCGTCGAGCACGGCGCCGGGCTGCCGGTAAAAAGCCGCGGGATCGCCCAGCACGACATCGAATTCACCGGTTTCAAGGCTGTCGGTCATCGCGGGTTCCTTTTATGGCCTGCCCCTGCAACGCGCCGCCGACGCGAACGTTGCAGGGGCAGGCCAAAGCCGCTAACCAGCCGCCGAACCACAACAAGGAAATTTGCATGCGCCCTTCCGGCCGCGCCCCCGACCAGATGCGCACCATCGAGATGATCCCCGGCTTTTCGGCGCACGCCGAAGGCTCGTGCCTCGTCAAGTTCGGCAACACCCATGTGCTGGTCACCGCCAGCGTCGAGGACCGCCTGCCGCCGTGG
>JBILPK010000261.1:0-4107 GCA_044373875.1 Polymorphobacter sp. | reverse complement strand
AAAGCCGGTCGTGCAGGCTTACGTTCACGTCAACCAAACAACACAGGTCCTGCCATGTTCGCCGCGACAACGAACGCCGCTCCACGGTCTGTGTTGCCACTATTGCGTCAGATAGCCATAGTTCCCCTTGATGAAGTTCCACCTTCAAAGTCGAGCATATTCCGTGCCGAGAAGCCGGACACGTGCACATCTCACGGGCCACCCGTGTGCAACTGCGCGGATCTTTTTTGCGCACTTTCCAGCCTCTCCTTTTCGCCCTATGGCAGCGGCCCAATGACGCGCCGCGACCAGATAGCGAGCACCGCCTTCAGCATCGGCCTTGTCGCCGCGCTGCTGGCGCTGTGCCTGCGGTTGATGGCGCCGGTTGGCTGGATGCCGGTGGTTTCGGGCAATGGCGTGATGTTCACGCTGTGCTCGGGCGTCGGCACGCAGCAGATGGTCGCGGGCAAGGATGCCACGCCAGTGGCACCCGACAAATCTGCCGATGCCGGGTCCTGCGCCTTTGCCGGCATGGGCACGCCGGCCCTGCCCGATGTGCCTGCCGATGTGGCACGCGCAATCTTTGCCGTCTTCATCGCCCTCGGCCTTGCCGCCACGCAGCGCCCGCGGCTGGCCGCGATTGCCTGGCTGCGGCCACCCTTGCGCGGACCGCCGTTGCGCGCCTGACGCGCCCCCGACCTTCGGCCTTTCGACAGACCTGAAGCCCGCCGTCGCCACCGCGGCGGCCCCGCGCGTCACCTGATCCTGCCTCGCCCGGCATGGCACCGCCATGCCGCCAAGCCATGGGCGCGTGCCGAGCGCGCGCCCGATCAAGGGACAATTTCCATGACCCGTTTTCACACCCCGATTCTGGGGCTCGCCGCCATCGCCATCGCCAGCGCCGCCCCTGCTGCCGCGCATGATTTCAAGGCCGGCAGCCTGACCCTGCAGCACCCCTGGACCCGTGCGACCGCCGGCAAGGTCGGCGCCGGCTACACGATCATCGTCAACAGCGGCAAAACCGCGGACCAGCTGGTTTCGGCCTCCTCGCCCGCCGTCGACAAGGTCGAAATCCACACGATGACGATGGATGGCGGCGTCATGAAGATGCGGCCGCTGCCCGATGGCATCGCCATCCCCGCCGGCGGCACGGCCAGGCTCGCACCGGGCGGCTACCACCTCATGCTGCTTGGCCTGAAGGCGCCGCTCGTCGCAGGCAAGCTGGTGCCGCTGACGCTCAATTTCGCCAAGGCCGGGCCGGTCAAGGTGCAGTTGAAGGTCGAGGCTGCCGGGGCTGCCGAACCGGCACACGCCAACCATGGCAAGTGAAGCCCGCGCCGGCTGGCGCTGGCTGCGGATCGCGTTGTGGGTCGCGGTGGCAATTGCCGCCGCGGCGCTGCTGTTCGGCATTCAGGGCGCCAACCGCAAGGTCGCCGACGGCAACTATGCCGCCATGTTCGGTGGGCCCTTCATGCTCACCGACACGCAAGGGCGGACAGTAACAGAGGCCAGCCTGAAGGGGCGGCCATACGCCATCTTCTTCGGCTTCACCCGCTGTCCCGAAGTGTGTCCGACGACGCTTTCCTCGCTGACCCGGCTCCACCAGGCGCTGGGCAAGGACGCCGGGCGGCTGCGGATCGTCTTTGTGTCGGTCGATCCAGGCCATGACACGCCGGCGAGCCTTGGCACCTATCTGGCGTCGTTCCCGATTCCGGTGATGGGCCTGACCGGGACGCCCGCGCAACTCGCGCAGATCGAGAAGGGCTATGCGGTCTATGTGAAGAAGGTGCCGCTCGAAGGCGGCGACTATACCATCGACCACACCGCGTCCGTCTATCTGATGGATGCCGAAGGCCGCTTCGTCAGCACGCTCGGCTACGACGATTCCGAAGCCAACAAGCTCAATATTCTCAAACGCTTTCTGGCGCAGCGCTGACGCGCGCGCCGAAGCCTGCCCAAACGAAAGATCAACCCATGTTTCGCAACTCCCTGCTCTTCGCCGTCGGCCTTGCCGCCGTCCCCGCCCTCGCCGAGACCACACCGCCGCCAAGCCCGGTCGAAACCATCGTCGTAATCGGCACTCGTCCGGCCGCAGCGCCGCTGGTGACAGCGCTGGAGCCTTCGCGCGACGGCAGGCTGGCGACGCTGTCAGACCTGTTTCGCACCGCCCCTGGCATCATCGTCGAGCCGGTATTCGGCGGCGTCGATCATCCCCGCCTCGCCATCCGGGGATCGGGCCTGCAACGCGGCACCATGCCGGCGGGGCGCGGCATCGAACTGCGCCTCGATGGTCTGCCGATGACCTTTGCCGATACCAGTTTCGATTTTGTCGAATGGATCGAACCGCTGAGCTTTGGGTCGGTGCGCACGCTGCGCGGTGGTCGCGGCGCCCTGGTTGCCGGCACGGCGCTGGGCGGCGTCATCGATTTTCGCGGAATCACCGGCGACGGGCCGATTGGCGTGACGGCGCGCGGTGAGGCCGGGAGCTTTGGTGGCCGTCGCGGCCAGGCGTCGTTCGGCGGCGGCGACGACAAGGCAAGTCTTTACGCGACGGGCGGCTGGTTCAAGCAGGACGGATATCGCGATTTCAACGCGCAAGAGGCATGGCGCACCTATGCCAATGCCGGTGTCGCGCTGAACGAAGCCGTGCGGTTGCAGACTTCCTTCCTGTGGAGCGACAGCCGCCTCGAACTGCCCGGCCCGCAGACGCTGGCGCAGATTGCGGCCGGCGATCGCAGCGCCCAGCCGGGCAATGTGCGCGGCGACTGGCGCCGGCTGGCCGAGCGCACGCGCGGCACGCTGGGGCTGGCGGTGGATGGCGGCACGACACGCTTCGACATCGCCGGCGCCTATATGCAGACCGATGTCGATTTCCGGCGCCGCGATATCCAGATCGAAGCCAATCGCGACTGGTCGGCAACGGCACGGCTGGCACAGGATCTGGCGCTGGGCGGCGACACCGCGACGCTGGCGCTCGATGCGGTCTGGCAGGATGGCAAACGCCACCAGCAGCTTTACCTGAATGGCGGCGGCACCATCCCGACCTTCACCGGTAGCCGCGGTCGGTTGTGGGCGGACAATGATCTTGATGCCGGGCGGCTGTCGATGGTTGCCAGCCTGCGGGCGCCGCTGGGGGATGGCCTGACCGCCGAAGTCGCCGCTGGCTTTGCGCGGCACGACCGCCGGATTACCGACAATTTTCCGACTCGTGCCGCCCGCCCCGCCGCCGTGTTCGATCGCAGCTATGCGGGCTTCACCGGCCTTGCCGTGCTCAGCCAGCAGGTGGCGCCGGGGCTGTCGATGTTCGGCAGCGTCAGCCATGTCATGGAACCGCCAACGTTCGACCTGTTGTTCATCAACGTCGCCGGAACGGGATCGGGCAATGCGCTGGTCGATGGCACCAACCCGCGGCGGCCGATCGTCACCGATCTGGATGCCCAATATGCAACCACGGCCGAAATTGGCCTGAAGGGCAGGCTGGGGCCGGTGAACATCGACCTGACGCTGTACCGCAGCTGGCTGACGGGCGAGTTCGTTTCGAGCGCCGATTTCGTCGCCCAAGTCGTGTCGTCGGTCGGCAACGCCGACCAGACCCGCCGCTGGGGTATCGAAGCCTCGGCCGACGCCCGCCTGGCCGCGCCCGGCTGGCAGGCCGGCGACAGCCTGAATGGCGACGTGCGCTGGACCTTTACCGACGCGCGTTTTGCCGGTGACCCGGTATTCGCCGACCGCCGGCTGCCGATCCTGCCGCCGCATGTCATCGGGCTTGGCCTTGCCTATGATGCCCCGCACGGCCTGACCGGCGCCGTGTTTGCGACAATCGTCCCGGAAGGTGGCTTTGCCGACTATGCCGGCACGCTGAAGGCGGGCGGCTATGCCACGGTCGGGGCGCGAGCGGCGTTGAAGCTGAAGCCCGTCACGCTGTTCGTCGAAGGCCGCAACCTCACTGACAAGCGCTATGCATCGACTGTCATCGCCGCGCAAAATAATCTGAGCGGCGTGGATTCATCGACCTTTGCGCCCGGAGAAGGTCGCGCTGTGACCTTTGGCGTGGAAGCTCGTTTTTGAAAAATTACCCCTTGATAAGCCGGCGCCCGTGATCGGAACCCGCCAAGGATGAAAGCCCTC
>JBILPK010000260.1:0-4115 GCA_044373875.1 Polymorphobacter sp. | reverse complement strand
GTGCCCGGGTCGACCCAGTCGGGCCGGCGATTGGGCGTGATCATCCGAGAATGGCCATGCGGCCACAGGGTGATGGTCACGCCGCGGTGATCGAGGAACCGGTCCGCCGTGTCCTTATGAATCGATTTCAGGTGATAGACTTCCAGGAACACATCCAGCAGCACTTTGACATTGCAGGCGACGTCATAGCCGCGCGAATGGACCAGCATAAGATTGTCGAGCTCGAACTGCCTAAGCTCGCTTGCCAAGGGGCCCAGGCTTTCAGTCAGCGGCTGCGCATCGCGGTCCTCGTTGATGAAAATCCATCCGCCCAGCGTTTCGCAGCGAACTGGAACGAGCGACCGGCAGGCAAAATCGAGATCGACGAAATCGCGCTTGTCGCGCACCGATTTCAGCTGGCCATCAAGTGTGTAGCTCCACCCGTGATAGCCGCATACAAAGCCCCGGCCTTGTCCGGCATCTTCGGTGACGAGTGGGCCGCCGCGGTGGCGGCAGGTGTTGTAGAAGGCGCGCAAGTTGCCCTGCAGGTCGCGCACGATCAGGATTGGCGTGCCGGCATTACGGGTCAGGAACCAGCTGCCCGGTTCGGTGACCTGGCCGTCGTGGCCGGCATAAAGCCAGCTTCGCTTCCACAGGCCCTGCTGTTCCAGTTCCAGAAATTGCGGATCGACATAACGGGCCGCCGGGATGTCGGGTAACCGTGGAAATCCGGCTGGAGGCTCGGTGCGCCCGGCTTCGAACGCGATAGCGTCCTTGATCTCACTGATCGTGGTCACGTCCATAGCCAATGGCCTTCCAGAGCTGCCTCTGCCAAGCTTATAGGACACCGCCAAAAAAACAATCATGTTTGCTTTTTCAGGAGGCTTGGGGCATCGCTTGAAGGGCAGGGAGGTGCCTGCCGAAGGGATTCACATGGTTTTTCGCTTGATTGGCCACCGTCTTGATCAAAGGCGCT
Organism: Polymorphobacter sp.; assembly: GCA_044373875.1. Classification (GTDB taxonomy): domain Bacteria; phylum Pseudomonadota; class Alphaproteobacteria; order Sphingomonadales; family Sphingomonadaceae; genus Sandarakinorhabdus. The sequence continues at coordinate 3,160 of JBILPK010000260.1, read as the reverse complement.
GAACCGGTGAAGATCGCTGTCGCGCCCATCGCCGACATTCCCGAAAATGGCACACGGACTTTTGCCCTGAACGGCAAGTCGGTGCTTGTAGCCCGCACCGTGGCCGGCGTGTTCGCCATCGAAAACAGGTGCAGCCACGCCTTGCAGGCACTCGAAGGCGGCAAGCTGAGGGGGTTTCATATCTTCTGTCCAGCGCACGGCGTGCGCTTTGACATGCGCGATGGGTCGCCGATGGGCACGTTGACCAAATCGCCGATAACCGTCTGGGAAACAGAAATAATCGACGGTGTCGTGCATATCGCGATGGACGACGCATGAGGCGGCTCCTGCTTGTCGGGGCCAGCCCGCGCCACGAACGGTCGCGATCGGCTATGGTCGCCGACCATCTCCTGGTTCGCCTTCAGGCAAGATATCCGGCAATGGCAGTTGAGCGGCTCGGCCTGTTCGATGCGGACCTGCCGGCGTTCGACCAGAACGCCGTCGAAGGTCGCTATCACCTGCTCGCCGGCAACGCCGTCGATCCGGCGCATGCAGCGGCCTGGCAGGCCCTGAAGCAATGGACCGACCACTTCCTGTCGTTCGACGCCTGGCTGATCGCTACGCCGATGTGGAATTTCGGCATTCCATATCGGCTGAAGCAGTATATCGACATATTGACCCACCCAGGGCTGACATTCCGCAACGACAGCCAGGGCAATGTCGAAGGGCTAGCCCGGGGACGACGGGCGATTATCGTCGCGGCCAGCGCCATGCCGTTTGGCAACAGGCCCGAAATCGACGGGCTGGATTTCCAGTTGTCCTACCTCAAGGCCTGGCTCGGCTTCATAGGCGTGACGGACATCGGCGCGGTGCGCGTGGCGGGAACGTTCGGCCCTGACGAAGCGGTCACCGCCGCCATGGCGCGGGCGTTTTCCGACGCGGACCGGCTCGCCAATACGATCTGACCGCGCGGCTGGCGTTCGCGCCGGTGTGGGCGGCACAATCAAACCGGTCCTAACGGGCCTGCCGACCCTCGACGGGCCGGAATTTCGGCACTGTGATTTGGGCCGACCAATCCTCGAAAACCACCTCGACGGCGATGCCGGATTTGACGCTATTGACGTCACAGCCGATCACATTGCTCATCATCCTCGGCCCTTCCTCAAGTTCGATGAGGGCGATGACGTATGGCACGTCGGCGGCATAGGCTTCGGATACGGCGCGGGTGACGATGGTATAGGTTTCCACCGTGCCGCGCCCGCTGGCTTCGCGCCATTCAAGCTGTTCGGACATGCAGTTCGCGCAGATCAGGCGCGGATAGAACTGATGCTTGCCGCAGGCTGTGCAGTGCTGGAGCAACAGCTTGTGATCGTGGCACCCTTGCCAGAAGGGGGCTGTTTCCGGTGTAGGGCGGGGAAGGAACTTGTCCAGATGGCCCGTCATCAATTGCGCTCCCTGCCCAGGATCACGGTGGTATGGCTTGACATGATGCCGCCTTGGCCGTGCACCAACGCCACTTCGGCGCCCTTGACCTGCCGCTCCCCCGCCTTGCCACGAAGTTGGGTCACGGTTTCGGTGAGGGCAAACATCGAACCCGGATTGCCAGGGTGGCAATGGGACAAAAGCCCGCCGTGGGTGTTGACAGGCAACATGCCGCCAAGCTCGATATTGCCATTTTCAACGAACGCCCCGCCTTCTCCCTTTTTGCAAAAGCCCAGGTCTTCAAGCTCCACCAGCACCGTGGGCGTGAAACAGTCGTACAGTTGGGCAAAGTCCATGTCGCGCGGGCCAAGGCCGGCCATGGCATAGGCCCGCTGGCCCGATTCCACGGCGAAAGACGTGGTCAGGCTTTGTGCCTGGCTTATATGTTCATGGCCGTGCCCCTCGCCGACACCCAGAAGATAGACGGCTTGGTGCGGGAAGTCCGCAGCGCGTTCAGCGGACGTCATGATGATCGCCGAGCCGCCGTCCGATACCAGCGAACAATCGAGCAAGTGCAGCGGGTCGGCGATCATGCGCGAATTCATCACATCGTCGATGGTGATGGGCGTGCGCATTTCGGCCGTCGGGTTGAGGCAGGCATGCTTGCGGCAGGCGACGGCGATGGCGGCGAATTGTTCGGCCGTCGTGCCATACTTGTCCATATGGGCGCGGGCTATCAGGGCGTAAAACGCCGGGACGGTGGGGCCGAAGGGAATTTCAAACTGCGAATGGCCGGCCGACGACTGCATCTTCATGGCCTGGTCGCGTGTCAGGCCGCTGCGCAAACTGTCGGCCATGGTGATCAGCACGGTGTTGCACATGCCGCTGACGATGGCCGCGGCGGCATGGTGCAAAACCGAGAAGGTGGTGCTGCCGCCGGCGCTTACGCCCATGCAATAACGCGGGAATATCTGCAGATATTCGGCCATCGCCTCGGCGTGGTACATATAGGGCTCGGCCATCGAATTGCAGGTGATCAGCCCATCGATCCGGTCCTTGGTAATATTGGCATCGGCCATGGCCCTGCGCGCCGCATCGATGCAGAGGCCGGTGGCGCTGAATTGCGGAAGCTTTCCCACCTGGGTATCCGCCGCCCCGACAATGGCGACTTTCCCGCGTAAACTGGTCATGGCTATCCCGATCAGGTCCGGTCGAATGCGACAACGGCAGTGCCGGGCGTGATCACATCGCCGGCTTGGTTCTTGATGAAGATCTCAAGCCTGGCGGTGCCCGTGTCGTAATCCACCGAAACCACGCGGCCGCCCGAGGTAACGGTTTCGCCGATATAGGCGGCCTTGCGGTTCGAATATTCGAGATGCGTCATGCGGCCCCTGCCGTCCAGCCATTCAATCACGCATTGGGTCAGCCAGTCGCCGAGCATCGGACCAGACATCACGATGCCGGGATAGCCTTCGACTTCGGTGGCATAGGGGAAATCGAAATGGATGCGATGGGCGTTCCAGATGGCGGCGCTATACATGAAATTCTGCACACTATCCGGCGTGTAGTCACGGCCTGGTAACGCGTCGCCTGGTGTTGGGTCTGTTGTTTTCGACATGTTAATTACCGCAAAAGCCGTGTTGTTTTTTCGGTTAGGACAGGTTCGCCTGCCTCCGTTTCGACGTTCATGATGACTTCATAAAAAATTATCGGTCCCTGCGAACCAGCTTTTTTATAGATATTGGTCAGGGTGCGAGTG
>JBILPK010000259.1:0-4116 GCA_044373875.1 Polymorphobacter sp. | reverse complement strand
CTGCGCGGCGCGGCATTTTCGGCCTCGGGGCGCTTGCCGGGCAGCACGGTCAGGCGATAATCGGCGCTGTTTAGCCATGTCCGTGCCGCGGCCAGCACGCTTTCGGGCGTGGCGGCGGCATAGGCGGCGAGTTCTTTCTTGTAGAAATTCGGATCGCCGGCATAGACCGCGCCTTCGGCGAGCGCGACGGCCTTGCCGCCGAAACCGCCGACGGCTTCGAGACCGCGGATGGTGCCGGCGACGTTGCGGGTGACGACGCGCGACACTTCATCGGCGGTCGGGCCGGATTTCAGGAACTCGGCGAGCACCGCATCGATGCGGGCTTCGACCGCGGCGGGTCCGACGCCCTTGGCGACGGTGCTGCCGATTTCGGCCATCGTCACCTTTTCAAAGGCCTGAGCGCTGCCGCCGACGGCGACCGCCAGTTTCTTGTCGCGCACCAGGTCGTTGTACAGCCGCGACGAGCTGCCGCCGGCGAGGATGGTCAGCGCGATATCGACGAGCGGTGCCGACGGATCGAGCTTGCCCGGCGCGATCCAGTTGCGGCTGAGCTGCGGCGTCGGAATCTGGTCGTACATGGTTTCGCGGCGGGTGCCGGTCCACACCGGCACCGGCGCTGCGAGGCGCTTGACCGCCGGGCCGGCGGCAATGTCGCCGAAATATTGTTCCACCAGCGGGCGGGCCTGCTTGGCATCGATATCGCCGGCGAGCACCAGCACGGCATTGTTGGGGCCGTAATTGCTGCGGAACCAGCTGCGCACATCGTCCATGCTCGCGGCGTCGAGATCGGCCATGCTGCCGATCGTCGAATGGCGATACGGATGGCCTTCGGGGAATTGCGCCGCCAGCTTGGCATATTCGGTGAGGCCGAGCGGATCATTGTCGCCCTGGCGCTTTTCATTCTGGACGACGCCGCGCTGCAGATCGAGCTGTTCCTGGGTGATGGCGCCGAGCATATGGCCCATGCGGTCCGATTCGAAATACAGCGCCAGCGGCAGTGCCGGGGTGGGGACATTTTCGAAATAATTGGTGCGATCGAACCAGGTCGTGCCGTTGAGATTGGTGGCGCCGATGCCTTCGAGCGTCTTGATATAGCTGCCCTTGTTGTTCTCGCTGCCGCCGAACATCAGATGTTCGAACAGATGCGCGAAACCCGTCTTGCCGGCGGGTTCGTCCTTCGAACCGATGTGGTACCAGACGCTGACAGCGACGATCGGTGCCTTGCGATCGGTATGGACGATGACGCGCAGGCCGTTCTTCAATGTGAAGCTTTCGTGCGGAATATCGACCGCCTTGACCAGCGCCGAGACCGGCGCCGGGGCGGCAAGCACAGGGCCGGCGAGCGGGGTAGCGAGCAACAGGGCGGCAAGGATCGAAAGGCGCATGAAGACTCCGGTGCAAATGACGCGTTGCAGTGGTTTAGCGCCATCGCTAGCCTTTCGGCAATGAACCCGAACCGAATGCCGCTGCGGCGAATGGCGCTGCTTCCCGTCCTCGTCATTGCCGGTGCCGCCGCCCCGCCGCCGCCCGGTGCGAAGGCACCATCCACGATAGATCCGCTGGCGCGGTCGCTCGAGGCCGAGGTGCGTTTCCTTGCCGATGACCTGTTCGAAGGGCGCGGGCTGGGCACGCGCGGCCATGAACTGGCGGCGAAGCATGTCGCGGCCGAATTCACCCGCATGGGGTTGCAGCCGGCAGGCACCGATGGCTGGTTCCAGCGCATCAGCTTCGCCGAAAGCCGCTTCACCTCGGCGGGCGAGACGATGACGTTCGGCAACGGCACCGCAAGCGCGGTGTGGCGCAACGGCTCCGACATGGTGCTGGCGTCGGGCGATCGCGACGGCGCCGAGACGATCACCGCGCCCCTGGTCTTCATCGGCTACGGCATCCGCGACAAACGGCTGGGCATCGACGATCTGGCCGGCATCGACCTGAAGGGCAAGATCGCGGTCGCGCTGGTCGGGGCGCCGCCGGGGATGAACAGCGAGATCGGCGCGCATCTCGGGCGCATGAAGGGGGCGTCGGTGCTCGCCGCTGGCGGCATCGGGTTGATCCAGGTGCGATCGCCGGCGGATGCGGCGCGGCAACCCTGGGCTAAGCTGGCGGCGCGCGGGCGGCTGCCGCGCCGCGTGCTGCTTGGCCCCGATGGCGCGCCGCTGGGTGATGGCGCCGGGCTGGCAGTGCGCGCGACGATTTCGGAAAGTGCCGCGGCGCAATTGTTCGCCGGTGCGCCGCAGTCTTTCGAGGCGGTGCAGGCGGAAGCGGCGCAGGGCCCGGTGACCGGCTTTGTGCTGCCCGGCACGGTGACGATCGCTCGTGCGCAAGCCGCGACACGCGTGACCAGCCCCAATATCATCGGCATCCTGCCGGGGTCGAAACCCGCGCTGGCCGGCGACCTGGTGATGCTGTCCGCCCATCTCGATCATGTCGGCATGGCGGCCGAGGGAGAGGGCGACCGCATCTTCAACGGCGCGATGGACAATGCCAGCGGCGTCGCCGTGCTGATGGATACTGCCCGCGCGTTGGTCAGGGCCAGACCCCGGCGGTCGATCCTGTTCGTCGTTACCACGGCGGAGGAAAGCGGCTTGCTCGGCGCCGAATATTTTGCGCGCTTCCCGACCGTGGCGATGCCGCGCGTCGTCTCGGTGGTCAATCTCGACATGCCGATCCTGACCTGTGATTTTGCCGATATCGTGCCCTTCGGCGCCGACCGGTCAACGATGATGACCGCGGTGGCGGCAGCGGCAAAAACCGAAAAGCTGGCGGTGTCGCCCGATCCGCAGCCGGCCGAAGCGATCTTCACCCGGTCGGACCATTATGCCCTGGTGCGCGCCGGGGTACCGGCGGTGTTTCTCAAGACCGGCTGGCGCGACCAGCGCGGCGGCACCGCCTGCAAGGTCGCCGAGCGGACCTTCCGCGTCGAAAACTACCACGAGCGCAGCGACGACATGGCGATGCCGTGGGACTGGGCGGCAGCGGCGCGCTTCACCCGGCTGACGACCGGCATCATGCGCCGCATCGCCGACGCACCGCAGCCGCCGCGCTGGTATGCGGGCGACTATTTCGGGGAAAGTTTTGCGCCCGCAGCGGTGAAGGCGAAGCGGTAGCGCGGCCCCCTCCCCCGCAAGCGGGAGAGGGGTCGGCTACCCCTGCCGCGCGGCGCGGCTCGCGAGCAGCGCGGCGATATCGGCGTCGTCGAACCCGGCTTCGGCCAGCACCTGCACGCTATGCTCCCCCAGATGCGGCGGCGCCGCCACCGGCGGGCGCTCGCCATCGAACAGTACCGGCACGCCGGGATAACGCAGCGGCCCTGCCGGGGTATCGATGCGGGTGAAGAAATCGGTCGCCAGCAGGTGCGGGTCGCTTTCCAGCGCGGCGAGCGGAATGACGCGGGCGCAGGGGATCTGCGCGCCTTCGAGCAATTCGATCCACTCGGCCGTCGGGCGCAACGCGATGAGCGCACCCGCAAGGCCATAGATCGTGTCGATATGCGTAGTGCGCGTCGCGATGCTGGCAAAGCGCGGGTCGGACAGATGCTCGGGCGCACCGGCCACCGTGAAGAAGCCGCGCCAATGTGCATCGGTATAGGCCATCATGCAGACATGGCCATCGGCGGTGGCGAGCGGCCGCCGCCACGGCGCCATGACGCGCGGATAGCCGAGCGGCCCCCGCGGCGGATCGAAATGATGGCCGTAGAAATGCTCGACGAAGTTGAAGGCCACCATCGTCTCGAACATCGGGATCTCGACAAAGCCGCCCTTGCCGGTCTTTTGCCGCCGGATGATGGCGGCGAGGATCGCGATGCCGGCGGTCAGGCCCGACACCTTGTCGGCGATGATCGTCGGCATGTAGCGCGGGGACCCGGTCGATTGCGCCATCAGGTCGGCGACACCCGACATGCCCTGGATGACATCGTCATAGGCAGGCAGCCCGCCATAGGGCCCGGCCTCGCCGAAGCCGTGCAGCCCGGCAAAGACGAGATGCGGGTGACGGGCGAGCAAGGCCGCGGGTTCGAGCCCCAGCGAAGCGAGCTTTTGCGGCCGGATCGAATGGAGCAGCACATCGGCGGTGGCGAGCAGCCGGTCGAGCGCCGCCTGGCCCTCGGCGGTCTTCAGG
>JBILPK010000242.1:0-4474 GCA_044373875.1 Polymorphobacter sp. | reverse complement strand
CGGCAGCGAGGGTCATGACCTGCTGTCGGTCGGCGCCGGCGCGGCGATAATCCTTGTAGCGGAAGGTGACGCCGCCCGTGTCGAACGCAAGGAGCCGGCTGTTCGAGATGGCGACGCGGTGGGTGTAGCGCGACAGATAGGCGAGCACCGCCTCGGGCCCGGCGAACGGCGCCTTGGCATAGACAACCCAGCGCTTCTTGTATGTGTCGGGAGCGGTCATGCTCTCCCTGCGCTGTTAAACGGCAGCTTTCGCGTCACAGCCTTTGACAAGAAAAGCCACTGTTCTACACATAACCATATAGGTTATGTGCGGGTCATGACGAACCTCCCCGCACCCCCGCCCGCCACGTTCCAACCCCGCCACTACGGCTGGACGCCCGAGCGCCAGCGCCGCTTTTTCGCGGCCCTGGCCGATTGCGGGTCGGCGGCCGAGGCGGCGGCGCAGGCGGTGATGAGCCGGCAGGCGGCCTATGCGATGCGACGCAGCCCGGCGGCGATGGATTTTCGCGCGGCCTGGCATGCGACGCTCACCGAGGCGTGGCGGCGGGTCGGGACGCGCGCAAAAATCGCCGATTTTGTGACTTTTGTGAACTTTGGGCAAAGTTTGAAAACCGCGTTCGGCGTGACTTTCGTGACTTTTGCCCGGCGGAAAAAGGGGCGATCCGACACGACCCCCCTCTCCCGCCTGCGGGAGAGGGGGGTTACGGCTTCTTGTACCTGGCGAGGAAGCCCGTCGCAAAGGCCTGCACCCGCCCCTCGGCGATGGCGCTGCGCAAGTCCGCCATCAGTGCCTGGTAAAAGCCGATATTATGCTCGGTCATCAGCATGGCGCCGAGCATTTCGTTCGATTTGACGAGGTGGTGGAGATAGGCGCGGCTGGTGGCGGCCGGGCCTGAACAGACCGGGCAGGGGCAGTCGGCATCGAGCGGGGCGAGATCTTCGGCATGCTTCGCGTTGCGGATGTTCACGGGGCCATCATGGGTGAAGGCTTGGCCGTTGCGGCCTGAGCGGGTGGGGAGGACGCAATCGAACATGTCGACGCCGCGCAGCACGGCGCCGACGATGTCATCGGGCTTGCCGACGCCCATCAGGTAGCGCGGCGCGGCGGCGGGGAGCTGGTCGCAGGCATAATCGAGGACGCCGAACATCGCTTCCTGCCCCTCGCCGACCGCCAGCCCGCCGATGGCATAGCCATCGAAACCGATGGCCTGGAGGGCGCTCGCCGATTCGGCGCGCAGCCGCTCGTCGAGCCCGCCCTGCTGGATGCCGAACAGCGCGGCGCGGCCCGAATGGCCGGGGTCGCTGTCGAAGCCCGCCCGGCTGCGCGCCGCCCAGCGCATCGATCGCGCCATGGCGGCCTCGACCACCTCGCGGGGGGCGGGCAGGGCGACGAGTTCATCGAAGGCCATGACGATGTCCGACCCCAGCAGCCGCTGGATTTCCATCGAGCGTTCGGGGCTCATCAGGTGGCGGCTGCCGTCGAGGTGGCTGGCGAAGGCGACGCCTTCCTCGCTGCGCTTGGTCAGCGCCGACAGGCTCATCACCTGATAGCCGCCACTGTCGGTGAGGATCGGCCGGTCCCAGCCCATGAAGGCGTGGAGGCCGCCAAGCCGTGCGATGCGCTCGGCACTGGGGCGGAGCATGAGGTGATAGGTGTTGCCCAGGATGATGTCTGCCCCCGCGGCGCGCACCTCGGCGGGGCGCAGGCCCTTGACGGTGGCGGCGGTGCCGACCGGCATGAAGGCGGGGGTGCGGATGGTGCCGCGCTGCATGGCGATGCTGCCGGTGCGGGCGGCGCCATCGGTGGCGGCGATGGTGAAGGCAAAACGGGTCATGCGCCGCTTTTAGGGCGAATTGGCGGCGAGGGAAGGGGCGGCCGGCTCTCCCGCTTTGCCGGGCGGCGTGGTAACGCGGCATCATGAAACAGCGTGTCGACCAAATGCTCGCCGAGCGCGGACTCGCCGAAAGCCGGACACGGGCGCAGGCGCTCATCCTGGCCGGGCTGGTCTATGTCGGCACGCGCAAGGTGGCCAAGGCGGGCGAAATGGTCGCCGATGATGCAGAGATCATCGTCAAGGGTCGCGACCACCCCTGGGTGTCGCGCGGCGGGGTGAAGCTGGCGCACGGGCTCGACCATTTCGGCTGGGATGTCGCCGGGGTGACGGCGATGGACGTCGGATCGTCCACCGGCGGCTTTACCGATGTGCTGCTGACCCGCGGCGCGGTGCGGGTCTATGCGGTCGATTCGGGCACCAACCAGCTGGCGTGGAAACTGCGGCAGGACCCGCGGGTGGTGGTGCTCGAACAATTGAGCGCGCGGCTGCTGACCGCCGAACATGTTCCCGAACCGGTCGACATGATCGTTTGCGACGCCAGCTTCATCGCGCTCGCCAAGGTGCTCGAACGCCCGCTCGATTTCGCCGGCCCCGGCTGCCGCCTGCTGGCGCTGGTCAAGCCGCAGTTCGAAGCCGGGCGCGGCGAAGTCGGCAAGGGCGGCGTGGTGCGCGATCCGGCGGTGCACCAGCGGGTGTGCGACGACGTGGCGGCCTGGCTGGCGGCGCAACCCGGCTGGACGGTGACTGGCCTGACGACCAGCCCGATCACCGGGCCGGAAGGCAATGTCGAGTTCCTGATCGGCGGGGAGCGGGGGTAATCGCCGGCAGCGCAGCCCGAGGGGGTGTTGCGCTGCGACATATTGGAGTAAGGCAGCGCCATGTCATTAGCCATCGCACAAACGCCCCTGCAGCGGCCGTCGGCCTGGCGGGCGGGGGCCGTGCTGGTCCCCTTGCTGCTCGTGCTCGGCGGGCTGTCGGCGCGCGTTTCGGGGTCGACCGAAGATAACGCCTGGTACCAGACGCTCACCCTACCGGCGCTGCAACCGCCGGGGCCGGTGTTCGGCATCGCCTGGAGCCTGCTCTACACGCTGATCGCCGTTTCGGCGGCGATCGTCTGGGGCCATAAGCGCGCGCCGGGGCGGACACTGGCGCTGGTGCTGTTCGGCATCGGCGTGGCCATCAACCTCACCTGGTCACCGACCTTCTTTCGCTTCCACCTCATCACCCCGGCGCTCGCCATCATCGGGCTGATGCTGATTGTCGCACTGGCCACAACCTTTGCCTTTGGCCGGGTCAGCCGGCTGGCGGCCTGGCTGATGGTGCCCTATCTGGTGTGGCTGTGCTTTGCCGGGGCGCTGAATGCCAGTGTGATCTCGCTCAATCCGGCGGCAGACGCCTTCCAGCTGGGAATCTGAACCGATGCAGACCGATAACAAATTCTTCGAAGACCTGTCCAAGGTCGCCACTTCGGCGCTCGGCACCATCGCCGGCGTCGGCCGCGAGGTGGAGGAAAACGCCCGTCGCCGCGCCCGCGAATTCGTCGCCGGCAGCGATGCGATCGATCGCGACGAGTTCGAAGCGGTCAAGGCGACCGCCGCCGCCGCGCGCGAAGCGGTCGAAGTGCTGAAGGCCGAAATCGCCGCGCTGCGCGCCGAAATCGCTGCTGCAAAGGCGGCCAAAGCCGATCAGGCGTGATTATCCACAGCTTAATCTGGTTGCCGGCCGAGCCGCGCGCTTGCCGAATCGCCGGGGGCTGCCCAGCCTGCCGGCCAGACGGGAGAATCGCGGCATGAGCCTGCTCGACATCGACTACGCTCCCGCCCCGGCGGCACCGATCGACATGCTTGAACATGTTTTCGATGCCAATGGCTGGGCCTTCGAACGCTCGGGCGACGAGGAAATCAGCACGTCGATCAAGGGCGGCTGGGCCACCTACCAGCTGCGCGCGCTGTGGCGTGAGGAAGAACGCGTGCTGCAGATCATTGCCCGCGCCGATCTGACCTGCCCCGATGATCGCCGCGCCGCGATCTATGAAACGCTGGGCCTCATCAACGAACAATTGTGGATGGGGCATTTCGAACTGTGGTCGGCCGATGGCTCGGTGCTGTTCCGCCACGCCACGCTGCTCGACAATGATGACGGCGACGAAGCGCCGGACCTGACCATCGGCCAGGCCGAAGTGCTCGTCGAAGCCGCGGTGGATGAATTCGAACGTTTCTACCCCGTGCTGCAACTCGTGATGTTTGCCGACAATGCCCCCGCCGTGGCCATGGCGGCGGCGCTGCTGGAAACCGTTGGCGAGGCGTGAACCCCGGGAACCGACACGCATGACCGCCCCGATCTGGCTGCTCGGCTGTGGCAACATGGGCGGTGCCCTGCTGCGCCGCTGGCTCGCCGATGAAATGGGCCCGGTTGCCGTCATCGATCCGGCGCCGCGCGCCGTGCCCGATGGCGTGGCGGTCAGCGCGCTGCCCCCCGCCGGCCGCCCCGATGTCCTGGTGCTGGCGGTCAAGCCGCAGGTCTGGCGCGCGGCGGCGGCGCCCTTTGCCGTGATCGCCGGGCCGATGACGCTCGTCGTCTCGGTCATGGCCGGGGTGACGACGGCCGATCTGGCCAGCCTGTTTCCGCACTCGGCGATC
>JBILPK010000172.1:0-7211 GCA_044373875.1 Polymorphobacter sp. | reverse complement strand
TCGTGCGCGCCATGCCCAACACACCGGCCGGCATCGGCATGGGGGTGACGGCGCTGTTCACCGGCGCCGGGGATCTTGCCGAAGGCGCCGCCGAAGCGCTGTTCAGCCCGGCAGGCACGACGGTCTGGTTGCGCGACGAAAGCCAGTTCGATGCGGTGACGGCGGTTTCGGGCTCGGGCCCCGGCTATGTCTTTGCCTTCATCGAGGCGCTGGCGGCGGCGGGCGCGGCGGCGGGGCTCGACCCCGGGCTTGCCGATCGGCTGGCGCGCGCCACCGTCACCGGCGCCGCGGCGCTGGCGGCGAGCGACGCGACCACCCCGGCGGCGACGTTACGCGAAAATGTCACCAGCCCGAACGGTACGACGGCGGCGGGGCTGGCGGTGCTGCAACTCGGCCTGGCGCCGTTGCTCATCGACACGGTGGCCGCGGCGGCGGCGCGTTCGCGGGCCCTGTCGGCCTGATCTTGCGGTCTCATCGCAATTTCCGATGACGCTAAGTAACATTACCGTTTTTTCAGATCACGCCTGAAGGCGTAGAGTTTCGTCATCGTGATGGTTTTCACGCACAGGGGAATTTCGAAAATGCGCAAATCCGCAATCACACTGGCGGCGCTGGTCGCCGTCTCGATGACGGCGCTGACGGCCGCGCCGGCCCTTGCCGAAGACATGAACGTATCGAACAAATTTTGGTGGCCCGAGCAGTTGAACCTGCAACCGCTCCGCCAGAACGCGGCTGAATCGAACCCGCTCGGCGGCAATTTCGACTATGCTGCCGAATTCAAGACGCTCGATCTCGCGGCGGTCAAGGCCGATATCGCGCAGGTGCTCACGACGTCGCAACCCTGGTGGCCGGCCGATTACGGCAATTATGGCCCGTTCTTCATCCGCATGGCGTGGCACAGCGCCGGCACTTATCGCACCACCGATGGCCGTGGCGGCGCCGGCGGTGGCCAGCAGCGCTTCGAACCGCTCAACAGCTGGCCGGACAATGTCAATCTCGACAAGGCGCGGCGGCTGCTGTGGCCGGTGAAGGCCAAATATGGCCGCAAGATTTCCTGGGCCGACCTGATGGTTCTGGCGGGCAATGTCAGCCTCGAACAGATGGGCTTCAAGACATACGGCTATGGCGGCGGCCGTACCGACGATTGGGAAGCCGACCAGGTGTTCTGGGGCCCCGAACAGAAGTTTCTCGATGACAAGCGCTACAGCGGCGACCGCAAGTTGCTCAAGCCGCTGGCCGCCGTCCAGATGGGGCTTATTTACGTCAACCCGGAAGGCCCCAATGGCGTCCCCGATCCACTGCTCGCCGCCAAGGACATTCGTGAAACCTTCGGCCGGATGGCGATGAACGATGAAGAGACGCTGGCGCTGATCGCCGGTGGCCACAGCTTCGGCAAGGCGCATGGCGCGCGCTCGCCCGAGGGCTGTGTCGGCAAGGAACCCGCCGCTGAAGGGCTGGAGAAACAGGGCCTTGGCTGGGAAAACAAGTGCGGCACCGGCGCCGGTGGCGACACGATTTCCAGCGGGCTGGAAGGCGCCTGGGTTTCGACGCCGACTGCCTTTTCGATGCAATATCTGGAAAACCTGTTCAAATACAACTGGGTGAAGACCAAGAGCCCGGCTGGCGCGACGCAGTGGATTCCGGCCAATGGTGCCGGCGCCGGTACCGTACCCGATGCGCATGACCCGGCGAAATCGCACGCGCCGATCATGTTCACCACCGACCTGGCGCTGAAGGAGGACCCGTCGTATCGCAAGATATCGCAGCGCTTCCTGAAGAACCCCAAGGACTTCGAGCTGGCCTTTGCCAAGGCCTGGTTCAAGCTGACCCACCGCGACATGGGCCCGCTGGCGCGCTACGTCGGTGCCGAAGTGCCAAGGCAGGCGCTGTCATGGCAGGATCCGATCCCGGCGGTGACGCACCCGCTCGTCGATGCGGCCGATATCGCCAGCCTGAAGGCGCAAGTGCTCGCTTCGGGCCTGACGGGGCCGGAACTGGTGCGCACCGCCTGGGGCTCGGCTTCGTCGTTCCGCAGCACCGACATGCGCGGCGGGGCCAATGGCGCGCGCATCCGGCTCGCGCCGATGAAGGACTGGCAGGCCAACAACCCCGCCGAGCTGGCGAAGGTGCTCGGCAAGCTGGAGGCGATCCAGGCCGGCTTCAACAAGTCGGCGACGGGCGGCAAGCAGGTGTCGCTCGCCGATCTGATCGTGCTCGCCGGCGGGGCGGCCATCGAACAGGCGGCGGGCAAGGCCGGGCAGACGGTGGCGGTGCCATTCACCCCGGGGCGGGCCGATGCGACCCAGGCGCAGACCGATGTGGCCTCTTTCGCGTCGCTCGAACCGACCGCCGATGGTTTCCGCAACTATTATGGTGCGGACAACCGCCTGTCGCCGGCCGAAATGCTCGTCGACAAGGCCAATCTGCTCGACTTGACCGTGCCGGAAATGACCGTGCTGGTCGGCGGCCTGCGGGCGCTCGATGCCAATGTCGGCGGCAGCAAGGCCGGCGTCTTCACCGATCGGCCGGGCACGCTGAGCAACGACTTCTTCGTCAATTTGCTCAGCATGGAGACGAAATGGGCCAAGGGCAGCCAGCCGGGCGTATATGACGGGACCGACCGCACCACCGGCAAGGCAAAGTGGACGGCAACCCCCGTGGACCTGGTCTTCGGATCGCATTCCGAACTGCGCGCGGTCGCCGAAGTCTATGCCGCCAATGATGGCCGCGACAAGTTCGTCGGGGATTTCGTTGCCGCCTGGACCAAGGTGATGGGCCTCGATCGCTTCAAGAACTGAGGCGCAAGGCTGAAAACGGCACGGCGGCGTGGCAACACGCCGCCGTTGCCATCGAGGTGGCGGGTGGCGGGCCGCGCTGCCCGCCGGCATCAACCCGTCGGCGAACCATCCTGCGGTTGATAGCGGTAGATCATCGTGTCGCCGACACCCTTGAGCAACAGGGTCGTGCCGGCCACCAGGCTGCTGCGGTCGCGGGCGCGCAGATAAGTCGCTTCGGACACCGCGATGCCGTTGTGATCGGCCACGCCCTCGATGCGGCTGGCGATGTTCATCGTCTCGCCCCAGTAATCATACGCCATGCGGGTCGCGCCGATGACGCCGCCGACGACCGGGCCGCTGTGGATGCCGATCCTGACCTTGATCTCGATGCCGGTTTCGCGATGCAGATCGGGCAGCCCGGCAATGACGGCGCGGCCGAAGGCTATGGCGGTATCGGCACTGTTCGCCGAGGCGATGTTGCCGCCGCTGATCGCCAGATAGGCATCGCCGATCGTCTTGACCTTTTCGACGCCGGTGGCGGCGGCAGCGCGGTCGGCGAGCCCGAAGAAACCATTGAGCAGTTCGATGAGATGGCCCGGCGATATCCGCTTGGCGAGCACCGAAAAGCCGACGACATCGATGAAGATGACCGTGGCATCGGAAAAGCTGTCGGCGACGATTTCACCGGCCTTGAGCTTGAGCGCGGCGGCCGAGGGCAGGACCTTGTAGAGCAATTCCTCGTTGCGAGCGCGTTCGTGATCGATGGCGAGCCGCAGCGCGAAGGCGTTGCGCTGCGATTTGCCGAGCAGCCAGTTGATGAATATGGCGACCAGTGCGGCGGTGGCATAGCTCAGGATTTCATAGGGATTGACCAGGTTTCCGGGGTGCGCAAGCGGCACGGTGACCATGAAGAAACCAGCGTGCAGCAGAATCCAGCCGATGAACAGGGGCGCGCGACCGGCAAGCGCGATCGCGGCAAAGACCGAAATGATCATCCGGTTGATATCGCCATCGGCGAACAGATCGTCGCTCATTTCGTCGAGGGTCTGGAAAATGACCATGTTCACCTTCACCAGCACCATCGCGATTGCCAGCAGGAAGGCAAAATCGATTGCGGCGTGCCGAACATAGCCGCGCCAGAAGGTCGATCCGACATAGGCCGAGGTCAGGAGCAGCCAGACCCCGCACAGGATGAGCGCCTGCAAACGGTCGGCATCCTTGAAGGCGAGGGCATTCAGCGCCGTGTAGCCGAGCACGACGATGACCGATACGAAGCCGAACAGCCGGACATAGGGCATCAGCGCCAGGCGCGTTTCGGCGCGAAAGCGCTTTTCCATCGCCGGATCGTCGAATGTTGCCAAGAAACCCGCCAAAGCGCTGCATCCCCCTCGGCCTGCCCCGGCCACTGGCCGAAACATGACGCGCGCGGATGGCCGTGTCAAAGCACCAGCGCCGCTTTTTCAACCCTGGCGCAGGCTTTCGACCAGCGCCCGGTCCTCGGGCTTGATCAGGCCGATGAGCACCGACCAGAAGCCGGTGACGGCATTCTGTCCGGCCTCGCCATAGGCCGCCGCCATGCTGGCTTCGAGCTCGGTGAACAGCGCGCTTTCCAGCCCCCGGCCGGCATCGGTCAGCCGCAACAGCCGCTGGCGGCGATCGACGGTGCCGATGCTTTGTTCAACCAGCGCCTTGTCCTGCAATTCCCCCAGCACCCGGCCCAGCGACTGCTTGGTGATGCCGAGCAGGCGCAGCAGTTCGCCGACCGGCAACCCGGGGCGTCGCGCGATGAAATAGAGCGCGCGGTGATGCGCCCGGCCGAAGCCTTCGCGCGCCAGGATCGCATCGGCGCCGCGCACCATCGCGGTATAGCCGAAATACAACAGCTCGATGCCGCGGCGGATCTCGTCCTCGCGCAGGTACAGCGGCGAGGCCGGGGTGGCTAGCGAGGCACCGGGGCGCGGCGGGCGATTTGGGACAGTCATGTTGACATATCTTGCATGATTGCCTAGCCCGAAGCAAGAAGCTGCCGGCAATGGCATAGCCAGCGGAACATAATTGCGGAAAGGACGAAACCCATGATCGATGCAACCTTCGATGATCGCGATGGCTTCATCTGGTTCGACGGCGCGCTGCGGCCATGGCGCGAGGCCAATGTCCATGTCCTCACCCATGCGATGCACTATGCCAGCGCCGTGTTCGAAGGTGTGCGCTGCTATGGCGGCAATGTCTTTGCGTTGACCGAACACAGCCAGCGGCTGATCGATTCGGCCAGGATCCTGGGCTTCACGCTGCCGTGGACGCGCGACGAGATCGAGGCGGCGATCAACGAAACCGTGGCGGCCAACGGCCTGACCAATGCCTATGTGCGGCCGATCGCGTGGCGGGGTTCCGAACAGATGGGCGTTTCGGCGCAGAAGACCCGGCCACACCTCGCCATCTCCTGCTGGGAATGGGGCGCCTATTTCGGTGCGGAAGCGTTGCACAAGGGCCTGCGGCTCAACATCGCGCCATGGCGGCGCCCTGCGCCCTATACCGCGCCGACAAAATCCAAGGCCGCCGGGCTGTACATGATCTGCACCTTGTCGAAGCACGCGGCCGAAGATGCCGGCTATAATGACGCGCTGATGCTCGACTGGCGCGGCCAGGTCGCCGAAGCGACCGGCGCCAACGTGTTCTTCATGAAGGATGGCATCCTCCATACCCCGACACCCGATTGCTTTCTGGATGGCATCACCCGGCGCACGGTGATCGGGCTGGCGAAGCAGCGAGGGATCGAGGTGGTCGAGCGCGTAATCTGGCCAGAGGAGCTAGAGACATTCGAACAGGCGTTCCTGACCGGCAGTGCCGCCGAAGTGACCCCGCTGGCCGAAATCGGCCCGTGGCGGTTCGAGGTCGGCGCGCTCACCCGGCAATTGGCGAGCGACTATTCGGACCTGGTCAACGGCCGCCGGTAACGCGAATTTGCGCCGGATCCTGCGGTTTTTGCGATGGGCGCCGACGCATGCGGTCGGCGGCGTTGCGGTTTCGCTGCACTGCAACTAAACCGACAACCGCGCGTATACATCTGGGTGTAATCTTTGCCGTGGTAAGGATTAGGCAGATGAACGCGTGGGTCAATTGAGACAGGTGTGATGCGAGTGAGTTTTGCCAGGTTTGCCGCCGTTACGGGATTGGTCGCCGCCTTCTGGGCGATGCCGTCGGTCGGCACGCGCGGCCAGGGCACGCTCGGTGATCGCTTCGTCCATGTCGATCGCGCGCTCATGGCCGATTCGCCGTCGTCACGCGATGAATTGCGTCGTGCCGACCAGGCCGTGGCCCGGGCCGTCTCCAGCCTCTGACCCTGTCCGTGCGGCATCGTTGACGCATTACCGGCAGGCCCCTACACGCCATGCAGACATTCACGGGGTTCGGGAACAGCGATGCGTAAGGCGTTCGGGCAAGCCGCCGTTTCGGTGGCGATTGCCGCTACCTTGGTCGCGCCATTGGGCGCACAGGCCATCGATCCGCGCGTGTTGCAGCAGGTGCAGGGCCAGCTCGGCAGCGGCCCCAACGCCGGCGACGCCGTCGATCGCGCCCGCGACCAGGGTGACCAGCGCCAATCGACCGCCGCAGGGGCCGACCGCGCCAGCCGCATCGATACTCGCGAGGAACAGGAATTGCGCCGCGCCGAAGCGCGTGCCGGCCTCGCCCGCCTTTATCGCCCGTCGCCGATCGAGCGCGAATATCGCGAACGCCTCGCCGACCCGACGCTGAAACAGTTCGGCTATGATCTTTTCCAGTCGGCAAGCGGCAGCACCGGCGGCCTTACCGGCGCGGTCGGCGATGATTATGTCATCGGTGTCGGCGATGATGTCGTCGTCCAGTTCCAGGGCGCCACCAATGATTCCAAGACGGTGCGGGTCAGCCGCGATGGCCGCCTCGTCGTCGGCGCGCTGCCGCCGATCCCGGCCGCCGGGCGCTCGATCGCGGCGGTAACGCGCGATTTGCAGGCGGCGACGCGGCGCACCCTGCTCGGCACCGAAGTCTTCATCTCGCTCGGCTCGGTGCGCGCCGCGACGGTGTTCGTCGGCGGCGAAGTCGACCGGCCGGGCCAGTATAACCTGACCGCGCTCAGCGATGTTTCGGCGGCGCTGGCCCAGGCCGGCGGCGTGCGCCGCTCGGGGTCGTTGCGCAACGTCCGCATCGTGCGCGGCGGTTCGTCGATCAATGTCGATCTCTACGGCCTGCTCGGCATCGGCAGCCCGCCTTCGGTGCGGCTGCGCGATGGCGACCGCATCATCGTGCCGGTCATCGGCGATACCGTGGCGGTTTCGGGCAGCGTTGCCCGGCCGGGCATTTATGAAATCCGTAAAGGCGCTTCGCTCGGCAGCGTGCTGAGCTATGCCGGCGGCGCGCTGCGACCGCGCGGCAACCAGATCGCCATCAGCCGGATCG
>JBILPK010000258.1:0-4140 GCA_044373875.1 Polymorphobacter sp. | reverse complement strand
GTTTGTGAGCCTGAACCGGAGGTACGGGAAAGCTGGACCGGGTGGCCCGCACCACCTCGAGGTCTGAGACTTTTTCATCCCACGCCTTGTTCCGTTTCCCTTTTCCAATTCCCTCACCGCCTTCCATCCAGCGATCATCGGATGATGACGCACGGATGCGCTGCGCGGCCGCAGCCGCTGCTATCGATGCGACGGCAAGTCGTTTTCCTGTGGTACGTTGGCTCGAATACCCCCTGGCGGCCGCGGGGCACCAATCCGCGTGATCACGCCCGAATGTTTGGCAGAGGCAAGCAGCACGAGCCCCGATCGGTCGGGGAAGTAATCGGGTCCGCACTCGAGTTTGGGGATATCGGTCTTCGGACCGTCTCGTAATCCAACTCGGTGGCTTGTCGGATTCTCGCCGTCGCTCTCAACGCCGGTCCGAGGCGGGCGGCAAACGGGCGCTAGCGAGGCTCGGGGTAGTTGCCGGCAAACAGGTCGCCCAACGCGCGCCGGTAAAAGAGCGTGCGCCACCGTTGCTGGCGATGTGCAGACCGGTCCTGTTCGAGGTGGCAGCGTTGGCAGAGCGCCGCCAGGTTTCGAGGGCTGTTGTTGCCAGGATCCTGGTCCAGGTGAGCCGTCGCCAGCACGACATAGGTCCGAGGGAGCGGAACCTGGGCAAATCCCGCCAATGTCAGCTGCCGCGTGACAAGGCGGCCGGGTGAGGGCGATGATCGTGATCGACGCCCCCGACAGTCGCGCCAGCTTTTCTGCTTATCGTCCCACCAGGCGCCGTCATTGCCGACGATCACCCAATGGAGATGCGGACGCCTGCAACGCTCGCAGCGGCCTTTGGCCCGATCAAAGCGGATGACTTGCGACAGCTCGCGCCAGTCGATCGGGTAGAACCAACGCTGGCTTGGGCGGATCGGCATGACGATTCTATGAGTCATTTGTGCGCAGAACAAAAGCAGAAAATCCGGGCACGAATTCAAGCATGCCGGCTGGACTTGCTTGTGATTTTTCTCGAAGTCGCAAAGTGCAAGCACAGCGCGCTGTCTGTTGTGGGTTGCGTTGAAGATCAGGGTGGGAAAACCTCTACCTCGATGACGGCCGGTTCACCGGTGGCGTTCACGCCATGTCACCCGGGTCATGCGCGCGCCATGTCTGCACGCGTTGTGTTGCAGCCAGAGCTGCTCCGCTTCAGCAGCGTGTTCAGGGACCTCGATCGACCAGTAGCGACCTGTCGCTTCCCAGCGATAGCCGCGCGCCTTCAGCAGATCCTTCGAATCATAATCAGCCCCGATGGCGTCGATGCGCACTGCGGGCTGCTCGGCACGGGCAATAAGGTTGGCAAGCAACGGGGCTCCGTCATGGGGTCGGTGGGCGAGGAGGAAGATCAGGGCCAGGACGTCCTCCGCGGCGCGATGGCCAGCGAAAAAATACCCCGCCTCCATCAGCAGGTGTCCAAGCTGGCGGCCGGCAAAGCCGTGCTCGGGCCAAGCGATCTCGTTCAACGTACATGCCCAAGCCTGCCCCGCGACAGCCGGGAGACGCGCCTCGACGAATTTCGCATCGAACTTGGCGTTGTGCGCGATGATCACGTCGGCGGAGGCGAGCATCGCGGTGGCCTCGACGTCGTTGATAGCCTGGCCGGCCACATCGGCATCGGTAAGGCCAGTCAATTTGGTGATTGTCGGATCCAGTGGGAAACCGGGGTCTTCGCGCCAGCTGCGAGCCAAGCCAACCTCGGTAATCTGCCCGGGCGCGGTGAAGCGAAAGCGCTGGATGGCCAGCTCGATGATACGATTGCTTGCGGCGTCGAGGCCTGTCGTCTCGACATCGACAACCGCCGCAACGCGGGTCGGCGTATTTGCCGGGGCAGGGGAGGCCAACTGGGCTGCATCGCGCAAGCGGCGCAGGATCCGATAGTCCGGATGATCAGCGAGGACCGTCGCGGCTGCGTCGGCCGCGGCGTCCAGATATGCAGGTGTGTGTTCAGGCATGGGTATTGATACCGTTCTTTCAGGAGGTTGGCCACGGCGTGGCGTGCCCGCAGGCTGGGTTTGGACGTTCGTGGGGCAAGTTGACGCAGAGCCATTCGGCGAACGAGAAGAAGTCGTCACGGGCGGCGCTGGTGATCCCAGCGCGGCTGCCGGGCGATCAATTTCGCCAACCAGGCGTCGACGTGCGGCGGGATGTCGACAAGGAGGCCATTGGGTTCGAGCGGCTAGCCCTGCCGTTTTGCCCATCCTCGTCAATGAGGGCGGCATCACCGACCCTGTCGTGCTGTGTGCCGCCATCCTCCACGACATCATCGAGGACACCGAAACGACATACGAGGAACTGGTCGGCGCCTTTGGCCGCGAGATCGCCGACGTCGGTGCCGAAGTGACCGATGACAAGTCTCTCGATGGAGCGGTTCGAAAAGCCTTGCTGTGGATCGGCGCCAAAGCCGGCCCCCGCGCTTATGCGGTGCATGCGCTTGAAGTTGTCTAAATAAGCAAATCATGGGGGGGCCCGATCGGCGCCGATCGGGACCCTTCACAACTTGAGATTGCAGATCAATTGGAGATGTTCAGCTTGGACACCATGGGGTCCCACTTCGAAGCCTATCCACAAACCTAGCAACGTGGTGCCGTTTCGGCGCTGAACGGACCCCGATCTACCGAAGTCAGCTTGTCGTTTGCCGCTTTGCCGGTGATGGCCTCCGATCTGACAGTGGCTTGCACCCTGAAACTGGCAGGTTCTTGCTTTCCTGCACTATGCCTCGTATATTGCACGATACACAAGGCAATTGGCGAGGCATGATGGCGAGCGTGGCGTTTCTAAGCGGCGTCGTCGATGGCGAAACCATCGAGCCCGGCGCCTTGTCCGACCAGCTCCATATCACGCGGTCCGAGCTCGCAGCGACCCTCGGGTTCTCCCGCGACGCCGTCTCGAAGCGCGATCGCGTCACCAGCGTCTCGGTACAGGCCCGCCTTCGTGAAATGTCCGAGATCATCAACCGGGTGCTGCCCTGGGCGGGAAGCGTCCTTGGCGCTTATGCTTGGTACCGATCGCAGTCGCTGCCATCGTTCGGTGACATGACGGCCGAAGACCTGGTGCGTGCCGGCCGTGCCAATGACGTCCGCGGCTATCTCAGCCGGATTGCGGTGGGCGGCTACGCGTGACCTTGCCGCTCGGGCGGGTCTCACGGCCCGTCTATCGTGCGCATCATCCTATGTGGGCGTTCGATCCTGTGTCGGGGGAGGGAGCTCGAGTCCGCGGCGGCCGGTTCAATCGCATGGGAGTGCCAGCGCTCTATACTTCGATGTCGCCCGAGACGGCGTGGCTCGAGGCGCAGCAGGGCTTCGCCTTCAAGGCACAGCCGATGACACTCTGCGCCTATGACGTCGATTGCGACGGCGTTCTCGACCTGACGACCGATGCCGGCCGTTTGGCCGTGGGCACATCGCTTGCTGAGCTCGGCAGCACCTGGGAGAATTTGGCAACCACCGGAAAGCCGGTGCCGACATGGCTTCTGGCCAACCGCCTTATTGCTGAGGGATGCGCCGGCATTATCGTGCCCAGCTTTGCCGCCCGCGCGACGGCGCGTGACGCCAATCTGGTGTTCTGGAAATGGGCAGCGGTACCGCCACACAAGGTCGTCGTCATCGACGATGAGCTTCGTCTGCCGCGCAACCAGGATTCCTGGAAAACGCCATCGTAATCCTGATGTCGGGCGATGCACGCCGGAAGCTTCGACATGATGGCGATAAGCAACCGCAGCGATCGGCGCTTGTTATGGTATTCTCGGCTTTGCCCGACTGCCGTCGTGTTATCCCGATCACCGGACAGACAGACACCATGAAGCCATTGCTCCTTGCCCTGCTGTTGGGGCTCAACCTGCTGGGAACGCCCGTCATGGCTACCGAAGAGCCGCCATTTACCGTCAAGTCCGCCCATGGCGAATTCGAGGTGCGAGACTATCCCGCCTTGGTCGCGGCGGAAGTGACGGTGAAGGGTGATCGCAAGGATGCGGCAGGAAAGGGCTTCAGGCTGCTCGCCGGCTACATCTTTGGCGGCAATACCCGCAAGCAGAGCATCGCGATGACGGCGCCGGTTACGCAGGCGGCGGCGAAGAGCGAAAAGATTGCGATGACGGCACCCGTTTTGCAG
>JBILPK010000257.1:0-4150 GCA_044373875.1 Polymorphobacter sp. | reverse complement strand
CGATGATGCCTGGCCATGACTGCGACGTGCTGATCGTCGGGGGCGGCCCGACCGGTATCACCCTTGGGCTGTTTCTCGCCGCAACGGGCCTGTCGACGATCATCGCCGAAAAGGAACGGGAGATCTATCCGCTGCCGCGCGGCGCGCATATCGACCATGAAACGGTGCGCATCCTGCAAAATGTCGGCGTCGCCGACCAAGTGATGGCGACCAGCAGACCCGGCGGCCGCTATGATTTCATCAATGCCGACAAGCAGGTGCTGCTCGGGTTCGACTGGACCGCGCCGGGGGAGTCGGGTTGGCCGATTTCCAACATGATCCACCAACCCTCGCTCGAGGCAGCACTTCGCGCAAGGCTTGCGACGGTAACCGGCACAACCCTGCAAGTCGAATGGACCTTCGTGTCGATGCAGGTGGATGATGGCGGCGTCACAGCCAGCTTTGCCACGCCGGACGGGCCAACATCGGTGCGCGCGCGGTATATCGTCGGTGCCGATGGCGCGCGCAGCCCGGTGCGCGAAGCCGCCGGTATCGAGATCGACGACCTGGGTTTCGACGAGCCCTGGCTGGTCATCGACACGATCGTTCTCGATCCCTCCCGTTTGCCCGATCGCAATTTGCAGCTATGCGATCCCCAGCGTCCGACCACCTGCGTGATGATGGGCAACGGCCGCCACCGCTGGGAATTCATGGTCAAGCCGGGCGAGACGGTCGAACAGGTGCTTGACGACGAATTCATCGCCAACCTTCTGAAATCCTGGAATGTCGAAGGGGCAGTGCGCATCGAGCGCAAGGCCTTTTACCGGTTTTACGCCCGTCTGGCCAAGCAGTGGCGGGCCGGGCCAGTGTTGCTGGCTGGCGACGCCGCGCACCAGATGCCGCCCTTTGCCGGGCAAGGCATGTGTTCGGGCCTGCGCGATGCCGCCAACCTGTGGTGGAAACTGGCCGATGTGATCGACAAGGGCGCGGATGACGGTCTGCTCGATGCCTATCAGGCCGAACGTGAACCGAATGTCCGGGGTATCGTCGACATGGCGATCCTGATGGGGCGCACGGTTTGCGTCACCGATCCGGCGGCCGCCGCGGCCCGCGACACGGCCATGCTCGCCGATCGCGCCGCCGGCAAAAGCCCGGATGGCGAGACGCGCTATCCGCCGATCAGCGCCGGCAAGATCCTGGCCGGCAGCGCCGGGGCGGGGTCCTATTTCCCGCAGCCATGGTCGCAAGATGGGCTGGACACAAAGCTGGACGACATCACGGGGCCGGGGCCGGTGTTGTTTGCGCGCACGGGCGTATTGCCCGCCAACCTTGGTGGCGTGCCGGCTTTCGATGTCGCAGACCTCGCGGTGGCCTTTGCCGGCGACGCGATCAATGCCTGGCTTGCCCGCCACGGCGCATCGGCGGTGCTGGTCCGCCCGGATCGCTATGTCTTTGGCACCGGCGATCCGACGCAATTGATGGAAGCATGGAGTCGATAGCCGGCAACCTGCGTCCGCGCGCCCTGGAAGACCCGAGAGAGGAACGAAATTGAACCAAGCATCACCCGCATCGTCCGGCCCCCCAAAGCGGGTGCTTGTGGTTGGCGCGACCGGCTTTCTGGGGCGGAAGATACTCGCCAGGCTTTCGGGAGACGCAAGCGTGCTGGTGCGCGCGATGTCGCGCAAGGGCGCTCCGGCCGATGCGGCGCCGGGCACCGAATGGATCCGCGCGGACATGATGGACCCGGCCTCGCTGGACCGCGCCCTGCAGGGCGTCGACGTGGTCGTCAGCTCGGCCAACGGGTACATGAAGGAAAGCATCGACATCGACTTTCAGGGCAACAGCAACCTTGTCGCGGCCGCGGCCAGGGCCGGGGTGAAGCGGTTCGTGTTCCTCAGCATCGTGCGCTGCGAGGATGCGTCGGACGTACCGCATTTTCATGCCAAGAAGGTCGCCGAAGACATGATCAAGGCGGCTGGCCTGCCCTATGTCTTTATCCGCGCGCCGGCTTTTCTCGACCAGAGTTCCGACTATATCGCCGACGCGGTGAAGACCGGCAAATTCTATGCTGTGGGCGACAAGACCACGCGCTGGTCCTATGTCCTGACCGACGACCTTGCGGTCTATCTGGCAAAGGCCGCCGCCTGGCCGGGCGACGAGATTGTCAACCAGACGATCGACATCGGCTGGGCTGATGGCCCGAAAAACCAGCAGGAAATCGCCGACACCATCGCGCAATTGACGGGCAAGCGCCTTTCGATCTGGGTCGTGCCCTGGCTGGTCTTCCGCGTGCTCGTCCGCCCGGTTCGGCTGGTGTCCGAACTGGGTTTCGACCTGATGTGCATGTTCCTGTTTTTCGGCCGCGGCGGCTTTGTTTCCGACATCGCCCGGCAGGAGCGTTTTTTTGGCCCCGCGCCGACATCGCGCGACGCCATAACCCGCTGGGCCAAGGCAAATGGCCTGATTTGAACCGTCGCAGCTGCACCTGCCAAGATTGCCCGTTCAAGGAACCCGCCAATGAAGACTGATCCTGCACTGCAATGGTTTTACGACTATTTCGATGATGTCGACACGATGCAGATCGACAAGATGGCCGCCCGGCTGGCCGACGACGTTGTCGTGCGCTTCGGCAATGACCCCATATTGCACGGCAAGCCGGCGGCACTGGCTGCCATCGCCGGCTTGTGGGCAAACTTCAAAGGCCTGCGGCACACCCATGGGCAAGTGGTCAGCAATGGCGACTATGCCTCGGGTGAAGGCGCCGTGACCTTTACCCTGCAGGATGGCCGCATCATCACGATTCCCGGAATAACCATCCTGGAACGCCGCGATGGGCTGGTCACCCGGCTGAGCGGATATCTGGATTTCGCCCCGCTTTTTGCGCCGCCGGAAGCGGCTATCGAAGTCACCGAGCCAGACTTTTTCGTGTTCCCCGCCTGATCGCGGACGATGCGTGGCGAATGCCGACCCTCCGATAATTCGGTCGCGGCATTTGCAGGATTTGAAAACCGCCGCTGACGTCGACCAGACCGCCGGTGATATAGCCGGCGTCATCCATCCGGCCTTCCAGCCCGGCGAAAACGGTCCTCCAATTGCACGGCCCCGCCGGGCTGATGTGGTGCCTGCGTCAGGCCCGAGCCGTCGGCGCCCCGGCTTTCTGGCCCCGCCGGATCGCGGTGATCTGGCGTCCGGCAAACCGTGATTGTTTTGCCGATCGTCCTCGTTCCTTGGCGGAATTTCGCCCTTTTCCGCGGCGCCCCAGCGGGGGGTGGCTGATGTCGCCCGCGGATAATCAACCGCTATTCCTAGGATAATTACAAAGAATTTCCGCATCGGCCCGACACTCCCTAGGGCTTTTCACAACGAGGCTCGGGAAGAGCTCGATGGGGGGAATCGGAATGAAATTGTCTCTGCACGCGACTGTTGGCTTGACGGCATTCGCCGTGGGCCTGGCGCAACCCGCCCATGCCCAGACTGCGGGCGAAACTAGTGCCCAGAGTGAGGCCGGCGGCCTAGGCGAAATCGTTGTCACCGCGCAAAGGCGCACCGAACGGTTGCAGGATGTTCCCGTTGCGGTGACCGCACTGTCGGCGGCGTCGCTGGCATCGAGGGGCGTCCGTTCGGTGTCGGACCTTGCCATGGTCACGCCCGGTCTTGTGTTTCCTTCGGTCGGCATCGGCGGATCGCCGCGCATTCGCGGTATCGGCACGCAGATTTCAAACGGCGGCAATGAAAACTCGGTCGTCACCTATGTCGATGGGGTCTATTATCCGGCGGCCGGCGCCAATGTGATGACTTTCAACAACATCGAACAGGTCGCCATTCTCAAGGGTCCGCAGGGCACGCTGTTCGGGCGCAACGCCACCGGCGGCCTGATCCAGATCACCACCCGCGATCCGGGGCAGGACGTCGAAGCCAATGCCCAGCTCGGCTATGGCAACCTCAAGACGTTTACCGGCAACGCCTATCTGGGCGGCGGGATCACCGATGGCGTGGCGGCCGATATCGCCGTCAACTACAAGAACCAGAAGGATGGCTTTGGCAAGAACCTGTTCAATGGCCTGGATGTCGGGACGTCGGAATCCTTCGCCGCGCGCAGCAAGCTCAAGGCGTCGCTGGGCGACGCCACGACCGCCACGCTGATCGCCGACTATAGCCATATCAAGGGAAG
>JBILPK010000256.1:0-4160 GCA_044373875.1 Polymorphobacter sp. | reverse complement strand
TGGCGCGGGCGCGGCATGTACCGGCTGCTCAACCGCATGCTGTTCCTCGCCGCGCATGACGAGGAGCGGCGTTACATCCTCGAGCGCTTCTACGCCCATAACGACGCGCTGGTCGGCCGCTTCTACGCGGCCAAGCCCGAATTGCGCGACTGGATGCGCATCCTGAGCGGCAAGCCGCCGATTCCGCCGCTGCGCGCGCTCGGCACGCTGATCAAGTACGAACTCGGGAAGGCTTGAAGCCTGCGACACATTCGGCTTTGAACTGGGCTTACGAAAAGCGTAACGCCTGCGGCATGATACAGCAGCGCAAAAAAGCAATCGTCATCGGCTCGGGCATCGGCGGCATTGCCTGCGCCATGCGCCTGCAAAGCCTGGGCTTCGACACCCGCATCGTCGAAGCGCTCGATTCCCCCGGCGGCCGCGCCTATGTCCGCCGCGCCGAGGGTTTCACCTTCGACATGGGGCCGACGGTGCTGACCGTGCCGCATTTCATCGAGGAACTGTTCTCGCTCGAACAGGACCTGGCGATGCTCGGCGAGCCCGATTTCCCGGCGCATGTGCTCGGCGATGACAAGCGCATCCTGTCAGGCATCAGCGGTGGCCCGAACACCAGCCGCTATGTCGAGATCGTCCCGATCCTGCCCTTTTACCGCATCTATTTCGATGACGACACTTTCTTCGATTACGATGCCGATCCGGTGCGCGTGCGCGAACAGATCGCCCGGCTCGCCCCCGAGGATCTGCAAGGCTACGAAGATTTCCACGAAGCCGCCCGCGCCATCTTCAACCGCGGGTTCCTCGAACTCGGCTACACTTATTTCGGCAATGTCGGCCAGATGCTCGGCGTCGTCCCCGATCTGTTGAAGCTCGGCGCCGTCCAGCCGCTGTTTTCGCTGATCAAGAAATACTTCAAGTCCGACAAGATGCGCCAGGTATTCAGTTTCGAACCCCTGCTCGTCGGCGGCAACCCGATGAAGGTGCCGGCGATCTATGCGATGATTCATTTCGTCGAAAAGACCTGGGGCATCCACTTCGCCCGCGGTGGCACCGGTGCGCTGGTCTCGGCGATGATCCGCAAGTTCGAGGAAATGGGCGGCGCCCTGCAACTGAACGCCGAGGTCGCCTCGATCGACGTGGTCAAGCGCGGCGGCGACCGCGTGGCGACCGGCGTTGCGCTGAAATCGGGCGAGGTCATCGCAGCGGACGTGGTGGTTTCCAACGCCGATTACGCGACCACCTACATGAAGCTGATCGACAAGGCGCATCGCCGCATCAATCGCGACTTCCTGGTGAAATTCCGCAAGCAATCCATGTCGCTGATGGTCATCTATTTCGGCTACAAAAAGGCCGAGGGCGACCCCGATCTCCAGCACCACAACATCATCCTGGGCCCGCGCTACGAAGAATTGCTTACCGACATTTTCGAGCGCAAGATTCTCGGCCCCGATTTCTCGCAATATCTCCACATTCCGACGCTGACCGACCCGAGCCTGGCGCCCGAAGGCCATCATGCGGCCTACACGCTGATCCCGGTGCCCAATAACCAGAGCGATCTCGATTGGAGCAAGATCGGCGAAGCCTACAAGGATGTCGTCCTCACCTTCCTAGAAGAGCGCGGCTATATCCCCGATCTCAAGGAACGGCTGGTCTACCAAAGCTTTGTCACGCCCGATTATTTCGAGCAGACGCTGGGCTCCTATCTCGGCAACGGTTTCGGCGTCGAACCGGTGCTGACCCAGACGGCCTTCTTCCGCCCGCACAACAAGAGCGAGGACGTGTCCAACCTCTATCTCGTCGGCCAGAATACTCAGCCCGGCGGCGGTACCCCCTCGGTGATGATGTCGGCCAAGATGACCGCCCGCGAGATCGCCAAGGATTTCGCCATCCCGTCCGCGGTCGTCAACGGCGTCCCCGGCCGCAAGGCAGCGTAGTTCCTTCCTTCTCCCCTTGCGGGAGAGGGTCGACTCGGCGCTTGCGCCGAGCGGGGAGAGGGGTCATTGCGTTAACAATGCCGGACCCCAAACCCCGCCCGGGCGTTGCCCGAACCCCCCGCCGGGGGAGAGGGACTAAATGACCGACGTTCTCGCCAACGCCCGCGCTGCCATCGCCCGCGGTTCGAAAAGCTTCGCCATGGCGTCGCAGCTCTTCGATCCGATCACCCGCGACCGCGCGATGCTGCTCTACGCCTGGTGCCGCCACACCGATGATGTCATCGATGGCCAAGTACTCGGACAGGGGCGCAACGACGATACCCGGCCGCCGGCGGAACGGCTGGCGGAGGTCGAACGCCTCACCGAAATGGCCATCGCCGGGCAACCCACCGGCAATGATGCCTATGAAGCGCTGGCGCAGGTGATCCGCGAAACCGGCATGCCGCCGCAATATCCGCGCGATCTCGTCCATGGCTTCCGCATCGACATGGAGGAACGGCCGTTCTGCACCTTCGATGACACGCTGACCTATTGCTACCACGTCGCCGGCTGCGTCGGCGTGATGATGGCGATCGTCATGGGCATCGACCCCGATGACAAGCCAGTGCTCGATCGCGCCTGCGACCTCGGCATGTCGTTCCAGCTCAACAATATCGCCCGCGACGTGATGGAGGACGCGGTCAACAGCCGCCGCTACATCCCCGACGACTGGCTCGAAAGCGTTGGCCTGGCACCCAACAACTACGCCTTCCCGTCGAACCGCCGGCAATTGTCACGCCTCGTCACCAGGCTGGTCAACGCCGCCGAAACCTATGAGGGATCTGCCCGCTTCGGTACCCCGGCGCTCGGCAACCGCGCCGCCTGGGCGGTACTGGCGGCCGCGCGCATCTATGGCAACATCGGCCGCAAGGTCCGCGACGCCGGTCCGGAAGGTCTCGAAAACCGCATGAGCACGTCGAAGCCCGAAAAGCTGGCGGCGGTGGCGGTGTCGCTCACCGAAATGCTGCGCCGCAAGCAACGCTGGCCACTGCCGGGGCCACAGCGCGAGGGCCTGTGGACGATGCCCTGATGGCAGCCGCGGCAGTCAGGCGCAACCGTGTCATCGCCCTTGAAAACGCTGTTGTCTCTGGCGCGAAACGCGGGCTGTTTTGCTCAAGCTCACGTTTTCAGATGATGCCGGAAATCATGTGTTGTTGTCGGCAGCGTAGAATGACGGCCCTCGATCCGATTGTCGCCATTCGCCGCCCCGCCTGCGAAAGACCGCTTCAGAGAATGTCTGTCGTTGCGATCAACGCGCTCGAGTTGAACTCAGGATTTGACGCTTCCGGCGAACGCGGAACGGTTTAGTCTGTACCGCTCTGCAACTCCGCGCGGAACGCAGGTTGAGTGGCCAGCCCCGAAAGTAAAACAATAAAAATGGGGCGCGCTCCCCTGCCGGACCGCGCCCCACTTCAAATCGAACGGCCTAGGTCAGGCAGCGACGGCAGACTTGCGGCGGCGGGCAACACCGCCGACCATCGCGAAACCTGCGAGCAGCATGCCCCAGACGGCCGGCTCGGGAACCGCAGTGTTGATGCTGTAGTTGATGCCTGTTGAATCGCCGATATAGGAGTCGTTGTGGTCGATAATCACCCCAAACTCCTTACCGGCGCCGAGCAGGATGGTGCCGGTCAGGGTCGCGACGTCGAATTGGCTGGTGGTCAGCACGCCGCGGCTGCCAAGCGAAACCACACCCCAAGTAGCGGAGAAAGGGGTATAACCAATACCGGTGGTGGAGTTTTCACCACGCATCTGCACGGAAATGCTATAATTGTAAGTGCCGGCGGCGGGTGCGGTGAAGCTGACATAATTCGACAGCAAATCGCTGTCGCCAGGGTGGACGAGGACCGCGTCGGTTGGGACGCTGATGGTCGCTAAGGCGCCACCAACCGAGGCGAGCGGCAGCACACCATTGGCCGCTGAAATGAGGCAGGTGGCACCCGTGATCGCGCAATTTGTACCGCTGGCGGTGGTATCAAAGGCAGTCAGCGTTGTTTTATCCGTGTAGCCATAAGTGAAGCCGCCGTTGCCATTGGTAGAATTGAACAATGCGAAAGCCGAATAGGTTACAGCAGTTGCTGGAACAGCAGCGAAAGCTACGACGGCAAGCGCCAATGTGAGGGTTGTCTTCACTTAATTTCCTATTCCGTTAAATTTAATAATTGCTATCTTTAGTACAATTTTAAAACA
>JBILPK010000255.1:0-4161 GCA_044373875.1 Polymorphobacter sp. | reverse complement strand
CTTGGGCTGCGAGCGCCCGCCGGTGTTGACGTCGAACAGCGCGACATTGAGGCCGAGCGGCGGGAAGCGATAGACATTGCCGCCATCGATATCGCCGGTGCTTTCGGTGTCCGAATCTTCATAGCCGGTGACCGAATAGAGCGTGCCGACGCCATCGATATGATAATCCATGCGCAGGTTGACGCCAAAGCTCGACAGCGACTGGCTGGTCAGGCCGTCGAGCGCGACCTTCGATTTGTCGAAGCCGGCGATGAGGTTGTTGGTGCCCTGCTGGATGATGCCGGCGCGGAAGATGCGCGGCGTGCCATCGAGGTCGCGGGCATGGACGTTCAGATTGGCGTGGAAATCGGCCGAATCATAGGCGAGCTGCACCCGGCCGGCGATGTCGCGATAGCCTTCGAGCTGCTTGTCGGCGAGGCCGGTGGCGGCGGTATTGGTCACCCAATCATCGCGGCGCTGCAACAGGCCCGAGACGCGGGCGCTGAAGCCGCCGCCCAAGGGCCCACCGATCGCGGCTTCGGCGTTGACGGTGTTGTAGGTGCCCCACGACACGCTGCCATGACCGTTGAGGGTGTCGCCCGGGGTCGCCGAGCTGATCTTGACGACTCCGGCGGGGGTGTTGCGGCCGAACAGCGTGCCCTGCGGCCCGCGCAGCACCTGGACATTGGCGACATCGAAGATCGGGAACGACTTGAGCACCGGGTTTTCCAGCGCGACATCGTCATAAACGACCGACACCGGCTGGGCGGCGTTGATGTCGAAATCGGTGTTGCCGAGGCCGCGGATGTAAAAGCGCGGGAAGGTGCGGCCGAACGAGGATTCGACGAGCAGGCTGGGGACGCGCGCCGACAGGAAGCGGATGTCGAGGCCGCTGCCGTTCAGCACATCGAGCTTTTCCGAGGCAAGCACCGAAACGGCGACCGGCACGTCACGGGCATTTTCGGCGCGGCGCGAGGCGGTGACGACGATTTCGCCAAGGCCGGTATCGGCGGCGTCAGCTTCGGCTGCCAGCGCACCCGTTGCGGTCGCGAGCGCGACCAGCGAGGTGCAAGCGAAACGAAGCGGCGCCGCCAGGCGGCGCGCGGTATGAAGGTGAGCCATGATCGTGGAATTCCTGAATGAGCGGCAGGGCGCCCCGGTAGCATGGCCGGCCCGGCGGGCAACCGTGCATGGCGCCGCTGTTGCCATTCGGCGCCAAGCGCGGGATGATTTCGTGACGAGTGTCGCTTTGCTGCAACGCAGCGGCGGGATTTACTTCAAAGTCTGCGTCTGCAGAATCGGCAATTGCGAAGCGAGCCCCAGGTTGATCAGCATCGCCAGCCGCCGGTCGATCTGGAAGAAACTCGCCGCCTTGATGCCGGGCAGCACCTTGCCGACGATCGGCACATATTTGATCCGCAGCTTCGACGCCTTGAGATCGACATCGAGCCAGCGGGTGATGAAATCATTTGCCTGGGCGTTGGAATAGCTGCCGTATTTTTCGGAATATTCCTTGATCAGGCCGTATTTCTTGTCGTTGATAACGGTCAGTCCGGCGATGTAGCGGTCATAGATCGGCCAGAACAGCGCCGCTTCGGCATCGGTCAGCGCCAGCGTCTCGGCGGTCTTGGTGCGTTTGTCGGCGCGCAATTCGGTGCGGATGATTTCCAGGTCGGCGGCGGTGAGCGCCTGATCCACGCCGACTTCGGGCGGCGCCTGGGCGGCAAGCGGGCTGGCAGCAAGCATCAGGCCGGTGATCGCAATGGTGAGCATCGGGCGCATCGATTTTTTCCCTTGAACGGGCGCTGGCCCGCGACAAGCCCCCGCTATAGCGTTAGGCCTGCAACGCAATGACAAAATTTCGGCATTCGCCGGGAATTGCGGGGAATCCATGTGGCCGCTCATCGGCATCGGCGTCGTCATCATCGGCTTTGCGCTGCGCTGGAACCCGCTGCTCGTTGTCATCGCCGCGGCGCTGGCCAGCGGGCTGGCCGCCGGGCTGGCACCGCTGGCGGTGATCGCGGCGTTCGGCAAGGCCTTCAACGCCAACCGCTACGTCAGCGCGCCATGGATCATCCTGCCGGTGATCGGGCTGCTCGAACGCGCCGGGCTACGCGAACGCGCGCGTGACGTCATCGCTGGCGTGGCGGCGGCGACCACCGGGCGGCTGCTGCTCGCCTATCTGTTGCTGCGGCAGTTGACGGCGGCGATTGGGCTGACCGCGATCGCCGGCCATGCCCAGACGGTGCGGCCGCTGGTGGCGCCGATGGCCGAGGCGGCGGCGCTGCGGGCCAATCCCGATCTCGATGATGCCGGCCGGCAAAAGGTCCGCGCCATGGCGGCGGCGACCGACAATATCGGCATCTTCTTTGGCGAGGACATTTTTCTCGCCGTCGCCTCGATCCTGCTCATCAAGGGATTCCTCGAGGCCAATGGCATCATCATCGCGCCGCTCGCCTTGTCGGTCTGGGCGATCCCGACGGCGGTGGCGGCGTTCGTCATCCATGGCTTCCGGCTGTTGCGGATGGACCGCACATGATCGGGCTGGGCTTTCTCTATGCCATCGCCGGGGCGCTGTTTGCCGGCTGGAGCATGCTGACGCTGCTCGATCGCGGACACCCGAGGCGGATCGGCAGCGCCGCCTTCTGGGGGCTGCTGGCGCTGAGTTTCCTCGCCGGGGACAGGCTCGGCGATCTCGGCAATGGCGTGCTGGTGCTGGCGCTCGTCGCGCTGGCAGCGAGCGGCCAGTTGCAGCGCGGCAATGCCCCGACCAGCGACGGCGCCGCGCGCGAGGCGAGCGCTGTGCGCCACGGCAACCGGCTGTTCCTGCCGGCGCTGATCGTGCCGGTCACCGCGCTGGTCGGCACCTTCGGTTTTCCGCTGCTGTCCGTCGGCGGCATGCCGCTGGTCGAACCGAAACAGGTGACATTGGTCAGTCTCGGGCTCGGCGTCCTCATCGCCGTCGCGGTGCTGCTGCGCTGGCTGCGGCCGCCGCTGCTGGCGCCGTTGCAGGAAGGCCGGCGGCTGGTCGACCAGATCGGCTGGGCGATCATCCTGCCGCAGATGCTGGCGAGCCTTGGCGCCGTGTTCGCCGCCGCCGGGGTGGGGGCGGTGGTCGGCGGGCTGGCCGGCGCGGTGATCCCCGATGGCTCGCTGTTCCTCGCCGTGCTCGCCTTCACGCTCGGCATGGCGGGCTTCACCATCATCATGGGCAATGCCTTTGCCGCCTTTCCGGTGATGATGGCGGCGGTCGGCCTGCCGGTGCTGGTGGTGAAACTGGGCGGTGACCCGGCGATCATTGCCGCGATCGGCATGCTGGCGGGCTTTTGCGGCACGCTGCTGACGCCGATGGCGGCGAATTTCAACATCGTGCCGGCGGCGCTGCTCGAACTCGATGATCGCAACGCCGTCATCAAGGCGCAGGTGGCGACGGCGCTGCCGCTGCTGGCGATCAACACGCTGCTTATCTGGGGGCTGGCTTTCCGATGATATTGGATGAAACCCTGGCGGGGCGGATGGCGGGAATCGCGCTCGGCCATGTGACGCGCGAGTACCCGCACAAGCTCGATCATGTCATGGATGGCGATGGCGATGCGCTGCCGCCGCGTGCGCTGCACCCGGTGTTTTTCGGCAGTTTCGACTGGCACAGTTGCGTCCATGGCTGGTGGTTGCTGCTGCATTTGCTGCGGCGTTTTCCGCAGCATGCGGCTGCAGCAAAGACGCGGGCGCTGGCAGCGGAACTGTTCACGCCCGAGAATGTTGCGGTCGAATGCGCCTATCTCGACCGGCCGTCATCGCGCGGGTTCGAGCGGCCCTATGGCTGGGGCTGGCTGCTGGCGCTGCACGACGAAGCGGCGCAGCACGACGACCCGGCGCTGGCCGAAGTGCTGGAACCTTTGGCGCGGGCCTTTGCCGCGCGTTTCCATGCCTTCCTGCCGTTGCAGACCTATCCGATCCGCACCGGCGCGCATGG
This sequence comes from Polymorphobacter sp., assembly GCA_044373875.1. Classification (GTDB taxonomy): domain Bacteria; phylum Pseudomonadota; class Alphaproteobacteria; order Sphingomonadales; family Sphingomonadaceae; genus Sandarakinorhabdus. The sequence continues at coordinate 209 of JBILPK010000255.1, read as the reverse complement.
CAACACGGCGTTCGCGCTGGCGATCAGCCTGGGCTGGGCGCGGCGCTTCGATCCGGCGCTGCTGGCGCTGTTCGAGGCGCGGGCGCTCGACTGGTTCGGCGGCGATGCCGATGCGCGGGCGTGGGAACCCGACGGCGATGCCTTCCTGTCCCCCACCCTGTGCGAGGCGCTGCTGATGGCGCGGCTGCTGCCGGCGGCGGATTTCCGCG
>JBILPK010000254.1:0-4175 GCA_044373875.1 Polymorphobacter sp. | reverse complement strand
ACAGGAATTTCCCGGTGGCCGTGTGCGGTCACCGTCCTTCTGCCCTCGGGACACGGTTCGACTGGTGCGAGCGAACCGCGACGAATAGGGGGCACGGAGGCTGCAACGCCCAAGGCCCGTACGGCATTCGGTAGTACCGAAAGCTGTGCGGTTTTCGTCGTCGATGGGGTAACCCGTTGATGGGTAAAGATTTTGAGAGGCGACCGACCGACATGGCCACCCAGCTGAAGCAGCCCAACATCTTCAACGCGCGCCGCCGCATCCGCAAGGATTTCGGCAAGATCGGCGAGGTCGTGCAGATGCCGAACCTCATCGAGGTGCAGCGCGAATCATATGAGCATTTCCTGCGCTCCAACCCGGCCATCGGCTATGTCTCGGGCCTTGAGAAGACGCTGCGCTCGGTGTTCCCGATCCGCGATTTCGCCGGCACTGCCGAACTCGATTTCGTCCATTACGAACTCGAAGAGCCGAAATACGACACCGACGAATGCCGCCAGCGCGGCATGACCTATGCGGCGCCGATGCGCGTCACGCTGCGCCTGATCGTCTTTGAAGTCGATGCCGATACCGAAACCCGGTCGGTGCTCGATATCAAGGAGCAGGACGTCTATATGGGCGACATGCCCTTGATGACGCACAACGGCACCTTCATCATCAACGGTACGGAACGCGTCATCGTCTCGCAGATGCACCGTTCGCCGGGCGTGTTTTTCGACCACGATCGTGGCAAGACCCACGCGTCGGGCAAGTATCTGTTCGCCGCGCGGGTCATCCCGTATCGCGGGTCGTGGCTCGATTTCGAATTCGATGCCAAGGACATCGTCAACGTCCGCATCGATCGCAAGCGCAAGCTGCCGGTCACGTCGCTGCTCTATGCGCTTAACTGGAACTCCGAGGAAATCCTCAACCTGTTCTACAACCGCGTCACCTGGGTGCGCGGCCATGGCTCGAAGGGCGAAGCCGGCTGGGTCGTGCCGTTCGTCGAGGCCAACTGGCGCGGCCAGAAGCCGACCTTCGACATCGTCAACGGTGAAACCGGTGAAGTCGTCTTCCCGCTCGGCACCAAGATCACGCCGCGCATCGCCCGCAAGGCGGTGACTGACGGCCTGCAGAACCTGCTGATCCCGACCGAGGAAATCTTCGGCCGTTATTCGGCGTTCGACCTGATCAACGAAGCCACCGGTGAAATCTACATCGAAGCCGGCGACGAGCTGACAGCCGAGAACCTCGACAAGATCGACAAGTCGGGCCAGTCGTCGATCGAACTGCTCGATATCGACCATGTCTCGGTCGGCCCGTGGATCCGCAACACGCTGATGGCCGACAAGGTCGAGGAGCGCGACCATGCGCTGTCCGAAATCTATCGCGTCATGCGCCCGGGTGAACCGCCGACGCGCGAAACCGCCGAAGCCATGTTCTACGGCCTGTTCTTCGACGCCGACCGCTATGACCTGTCGGCCGTCGGCCGCGTCAAGATGAACATGCGTCTCGACCTCGATGTCGCCGACGACATGACGGTGCTGCGCCGCGAGGATATCCTGGAAGTCATAAAGACCCTGGTGAACCTCAAGGACGGCAAGGGCGAAATCGACGACATCGACAACCTCGGCAACCGCCGCGTGCGTTCGGTCGGCGAACTGCTCGAGAACCAGTATCGCGTCGGGCTGCTGCGCATGGAGCGCGCCGTCAAGGAGCGCATGTCGAGCGTCGATATCGACACGGTCATGCCCAACGACCTGATCAACGCCAAGCCGGCGGTCGCCGCGGTGCGTGAATTCTTCGGCTCGTCGCAGCTGTCGCAGTTCATGGATCAGACCAATCCGCTGTCGGAAGTCACCCACAAGCGCCGCGTTTCGGCCCTCGGCCCCGGCGGTTTGACCCGTGAACGTGCCGGCTTCGAAGTCCGCGACGTTCACCCGACCCATTATGGCCGCATCTGCCCGATTGAAACGCCGGAAGGTCCGAACATCGGGCTGATCAACTCGCTCGCCACGTTCAGCCGCGTCAACAAGTACGGTTTCATCGAAACGCCGTACCGCAAGGTCATCGACAACAAGCTGACCGACGACGTCGTCTATCTGTCGGCGATGGAAGAGGCCAAGCACACGATCGCCCAGGCCAATGCCGACACGAATGCCGACCGCAGCTTCACCGAGGACCTGATCTCGGCACGCGAAGCCGGCGAATTCCTGATGGCGCCGCGCAACCAGATCACCCTGATGGACGTCAGCCCCAAGCAGCTGGTCTCGGTCGCCGCGTCGCTGATTCCGTTCCTCGAAAACGATGACGCCAACCGCGCGCTGATGGGCTCGAACATGCAGCGTCAGGCGGTGCCGCTGGTCAAGGCCGAAGCACCGTTCGTCGGCACCGGCATGGAAGGCACCGTGGCGCGCGATTCGGGCGCCGCGATCGCTGCCCGTCGTTCGGGCATCATCGATCAGGTCGATGCGACGCGTATCGTCATCCGCGCCACCGACGAAGTCGAGCCGGGCAAGTCGGGCGTCGACATCTACACGCTGATGAAGTTCCAGCGGTCGAACCAGAACACCTGCATCAACCAGCGCCCGCTGGTGAAGGTCGGTGACCTGGTTTCGAAGGGCGACATCATCGCCGATGGCCCGTCGACCGAGGACGGCGAACTGGCGCTGGGCCGCAACGCCCTCGTCGCGTTCATGCCGTGGAATGGCTACAACTACGAAGATTCGATCCTGATCAACGAGAAGATCGTCAAGGAAGACGTTTTCACCTCGATCCATATCGAAGAATTCGAAGTCATGGCCCGCGACACCAAGCTGGGTCCCGAAGACATCACCCGCGACATCCCCAACGTCGGCGAGGAAGCCCTGCGCAACCTCGACGAGGCCGGCATCGTCTATATCGGCGCCGAAGTCGAACCGGGCGATATCCTGTGCGGCAAGATCACGCCGAAGGGCGAATCGCCGATGACGCCCGAAGAAAAGCTGCTCCGCGCCATCTTCGGTGAAAAGGCGTCGGACGTGCGCGATACCTCGCTCAAGCTGCCGCCGGGCGTTGCCGGGACGGTCGTCGAAGTCCGCGTCTTCAACCGCCACGGCATCGACAAGGACGAACGTGCCCTGCAGATCGAGCGCGAGGAAATCGAGCGCCTCGAAAAGGATGCCGCCGATGAACGCGCCATTCTCAACCGTGCCACCTACTCGCGCGTGCGTGACCGTCTGATCGGCCAGACCGCTGTTGCGGCGCCCAAGGGCGTCAAGAAGGGGATCGTCATCGACGATGCGCTGCTCGAAGAGCATCCGCGCTTCGAATGGTGGAAGTTCGGCGTTGCCGATGACGGCATCCAGGCCGATCTCGAAGCCTTGAAGGCGCAGTGGGACGATGCCCAGGCGCTGATCACGGCGCGCCTCGACGACAAGAAGGGCAAGCTGCAATCGGGCGACGAACTGCCGCCGGGCGTGCTCAAGATGGTCAAGGTGTTCGTCGCAGTGAAGCGCAAGCTGCAGCCCGGCGACAAGATGGCCGGCCGTCACGGCAACAAGGGCGTCATCAGCCGTATCCTGCCGCAGGAAGACATGCCCTTCCTCGCCGACGGGACGCCGGTCGATATCGTGCTCAACCCGCTCGGTGTGCCGTCGCGCATGAACGTCGGCCAGATCTTCGAAACCCATCTCGGTTGGGCCGCCCGCGGTCTCGGCAAGCAGATTGGTGCGATGCTGGAAGACATCTATGCCAAGGGCAAGGACCTTGCCTCGGGTGATACCGATGCGATGCGCGCCAAGCTGAAGGCCATTTACGGCGGCCAGTACGACAGCGACATCGCCGGGATGACTGACGAAAAGGTCCATGAACTGGCATCGAACCTCGCTGGCGGCGTGCCGATGGCGACGCCGGTGTTCGATGGCGCCCGCGAAGCCGACGTATCGCACATGCTCGAACTCGCCGGGCTCGATACCTCGGGCCAGGTCGAGCTGTTCGACGGCCGCACCGGTGATCAGTTCGATCGCAAGGTGACGGTGGGCTATATCTACATGCTCAAGCTGCACCACCTTGTCGACGACAAGATCCACGCGCGTTCGATCGGGCCCTACTCGCTCGTTACCCAGCAGCCGCTGGGCGGCAAGGCGCAGTTCGGTGGCCAGCGCTTCGGGGAAATGGAAGTGTGGGCGCTGCAGGCCTATGGCGCTGCGTACACGCTG
>JBILPK010000104.1:0-11840 GCA_044373875.1 Polymorphobacter sp. | reverse complement strand
TTCTATGGGCGGCAGCGCCGAAGGGGATGTCATCCCCGACATGAACACGACGCCGCTGATCGACGTCATGCTCGTGCTGCTGATCATGTTCATCATCACCATTCCGGTGCAGACGCATGCGGTCAAGCTTGACCTGCCAGCGCCGGCGCCGCCGACCAACGCGCCGATCGATCCCATCTTCAACCAGGTCGATATCGACTTCCTGTCGAACATCTACTGGAACAAGAGGGAAGTCGATATGCCGACGCTGAAGAGCTACATGAAGCAGGCCGCCGACATGCCGACCCAGCCCGAACTGCGGCTTCGCCCGGAAGGCCTGGCCAAATATTCGGTTGTCGACGAAGTGATGGCCTCGGCCCAGCAGGCCGGCATCACCAAGATGGGTTTCGTGGGCAACGAAGCCTACGCCAACTGAGCCTTTGCGACTTTGACGAATGCAGGAGGGCGGGCCGCAAGGTCCGCCCTTTCCATTTGTAAGTCTGGTGCAACGAAAGTCGCCTCGCCCGCCTGCGGGCGAGGGGTAAACGCCATCAACCGGGTGCAGGGCCGCCGGCCCTGCCCGCCGGAGACCCCTGTTCCTTCCGCCGCCTTCCGCTACACTCCCGCCGAAACAGGAGGAGTGAGACCATGACTGCACGTTTGGCCGGCAAGGTGGCACTGGTGACAGGTGCCGCATCGGGGCTGGGCGCCGAAACCGCGCGGCGGCTGGCGCGTGAGGGCGCCGCGGTCATGCTGTCCGACCTTAGCATCGGCGAGGGCGAAGCGGTTGCCGCTGAGGTCACCACCGCCGGCGACCGCGCTGCCTTCATCGCGCATGATGTGACCAGCGAGGATGACTGGGCCGCCGCGGTCACCGCGACGACCGGGACCTTTGGCCGGCTCGATATTCTGGTCAACAATGCCGGGATCGTCGGCAACCAGCTCGACCTGATGACCCACACACTTGCTGACTGGCGGCGCATTCTGGCGGTAAATCTCGACGGCGTGTTTCTCGGGATGCGCGCTGTCGGCAGCACCATGGCGGCACAGGGCAGCGGCTCGATCATCAACCTGTCGTCGATCCTCGGCAAGGTCGGCATGGCCAACACCAGCGCCTATGCCGCGTCAAAGGGCGGGGTGCTGATGCTGACCAAGGCGGCAGCGATCGAATGGGCGCCGCTCGGCATTCGCGTCAATTCGGTCCACCCCGGTTTCATCGACACGCCGATGGTCGCCAATGCGCTGCACGCATCCGAAAACGGCAACGAGATGCGCAGCGCCATCATCGCCGCCCACCCGCTCGGCCGGCTCGGCGTACCGCGCGAGATCGCCGATGCGGTGGTCTTCCTCGCCAGCGATGAGGCGAGCTTCATGACCGGGGCGGAGTTGGTGGTGGATGGCGGCTATACGGCACAGTAAAGGGCCTCTGGCGGGCAGGGGCTGAGCCCCTGCACCCCTTTTCGAAAGGGGCTCAGCCCCTGCCCGCCGCGGGGCCTCGACTCACGCTACCTGTTGCACCTGATCGAACTGCAAGCGTGCTAGTTTCGCGTAGAGCCCGCCCTGGGCGATCAGCGTGTCGTGGGTGCCCTCCGCGACAATGCGGCCGCCGTCCATGACGATGATGCGATCGGCGTTGCGCACGGTGGCGAGGCGGTGGGCGATGACGAGGGTGGTCTTGCCGGCCATCAACCCTTCGAGCGCGTGCTGAACGAGGCGTTCGCTTTCGCTGTCGAGTGCGCTGGTGGCTTCGTCGAGCAGCAGGATCGGGGCGTCGCGCAGGATGGCGCGGGCGATAGCGAGGCGCTGGCGCTGGCCGCCCGACAGGCGCGTGCCGGCTTCGCCGAGGAAGCTGTGGATGCCATCGGGCAGCTGGCGCAGGAAGGTATCGGCGTGCGCTGCCTCGGCGGCCGCCCAGACTTCGGCTTCGGTCGCGTCGGGGCGGCCGTAGCGGATGTTTTCAAGCGCGCTTGCCGCGAATACCACGGTTTCCTGCGGCACCACCGCCATGCGGGCGCGGATCTGTTCGGGGTCAGCGGCGGTCAATGCCACGCCATCGAGGCGGATCTGGCCGGCTTCGGGGTCGTAGAAACGCTGGACGAGCTGGAAAAGCGTCGACTTGCCGGCGCCCGAGGGGCCGACGACCGCCACGGTTTCACCCGCCGCGATGTCGAGCGAGAAATCGATCAGCGCGGCGCCATCGGGCTTTGACGGATAATGGAAGGTGACATGGTCAAGCGCCAGCGCACCCTTGGCCGGCACCGGCAGCGGGGTGGCATTGTCGGGCTTGCGGATGCCGGGGCGGGCAGCGAGCAGTTCCTCCATGCGGGCGCTGGCGCCGGCGGCGCGCATGAAATCGCCATAGACTTCGGTTAGTGTGCCGAAGGCGCCGGCAACGATGGCGGCGGCAAAGACGAAAGCGGCGATGGTGCCGCCGGTCAGCCGGCCCGAAATGACATCGAGCGCGCCCTGCCAGAGCACGAGCGTGATGGCACCGAAGATGAGGGTGATGACAACCGCCGTCATGCCGGCGCGCAGCCGGATACGGCGCTTGGCGGTGTCGAAGGCGGCCTCCACGGCATCGCCGAAGCGCGCGGCTTCGCGGCGTTCCTGAGTGAAGGCCTGGACGATCTTGATGGCGCCGAGCACTTCGGCGACCATGGTGCCGACGCCGGCGATCCGGTCCTGGCTGGTCTTCGACATGGCGCGCACCTTGCGGCCGAGCCAGACGATGGGGAGGATGGTGACCGGGATGACGAGCAGCATCAGCGCCGTCAGCTTCGGCGACTGCACCGCCATATAGGCGATGCCGCCGATGCCCATGACGGCATTGCGCAGCGCCATCGAGGCGCCCGAGGAGACGACCTGTTCGATGACCGCGGTATCGCTGGTCAACCGCGAGGCGATTTCGGCAGGGCGGTTTTCTTCGAAGAATACCGGATCGAGGGTGACGAGATGCGCCTGCACCGCCTTGCGCAGATCGGCGACGACGCGTTCACCGATCCAGCTGACGAAATAGAAACGCACCGCGGTCGCCAGGCCCATGACGACGACGATGCCGAGCATGCCCCAGAAATAGGGCGCCACCGCCGCCGGGTCGGAACCGCGCGCAAAGCCGTTGTCGACGATGAGCTTCAGCCCCTGCGGGATGGCGAGGGTGGAGAGCGCGGCGACGACCAGCGCGGTGAGTGCCGCGGCGAGCTGCGCCGGATAGGCACGGGCAAAGCGCCACAACAGGACCAGCCTGCTCAGTTTCCTGGGTTCGGCGGCGGGGCTGGCCAAAACGGGGCCAGCAATAATCGGGGCAACAGCGGCTTGATCGGACATTGCCCTTGATAGCAGGGCTTTGAGCGCGGCTCAATCGTTGCGCACCATCGTGCGGCAATGCCACCCGCCGCCGATGCTGCGTTGCGGTGCGTCAACATGGCCTATCACAAAAAATGGTTTCTCTGTCGTTGATTGCTTTATGCTGCACCTGCGATATGAAACGAGCGCAACCGGTCGAAGCGCCGGCGCTCAACGAGGAACGAGTATGCTTTACACGGCGCATGAAATCCAGCGGACCTGGCTGGCCGGCATGGGAACGATGGCGCAATCGACATCGAGCTGGTTGCTCAGCCCGGCCAATCCGATGTCGTATGGCGCTGCGAGCCCGGCTTTGGCGCGCGGGCTGGAAGTTTTCGCGCATGCCGCCGCGCCGCGCGGCAAGCCCGACTATAATCTGCGCTTCGCCATCGTCGACGGCATCAGCGTCGCGGTGAACGAAGAGATCGTGATGCGCAAGCCGTTCGGCCAGTTGAAGCATTTCAACCGCGCCGTTACCGGCCGCAAGGATCCGCGCGTGCTGGTGGTCACGCCGATGTCGGGCCATTATGGCACGCTGCTGCGCGGCACCGTCGAGCGCCTGCTGCCCGACCATGAAGTCTATGTCACCGACTGGCGCGATGCCAAGCTGGTGCCGTTGTCGGACGGCAAGTTCGATCTCAACGACTATGTCGACTATATCATCGAATTCCTCAATGAAATCGGCCCGGGCAGCCATGTGCTGGCGGTGTGCCAGCCGGCGGTGCCGGCCTATGCTGCGGTCGCCTATATGTCGGCCAATGACGACCCGGCGACGCCGTTGACGCTGACCATGATGGGCGGCCCCGTCGATACCCGCGAGGCGCCGACCTCGGTCGATGACCTTGCGACCGAGCGACCCTATGCCTGGTTCGAACAGAATGTCATCGCGACGGTGCCGCCGACCTATCCGGGCGGTGGCCGCAAGGTCTATCCGGGCTTTCTCCAGCTTGCTGGCTTCATGTCGATGAACCTTGCCAACCACATGAAATCACATTGGGAATTGTTCAAGCACCTCGTCGAGGGCGATAATGATTCGGCAGCGGCAACCAAGGCCTTTTACGAGGAATATCGCTCGGTCTGCGACATGACCGCCGAATTCTACCTGCAAACGATCGATGTCGTCTTCCAGCGCCAGGCGCTCGCCAAGGGCGAGTTCGTGCATCGCGGCCAGGCGATCAACCCGGCGGCGATCACTCGCACCGCGCTGCTCGCCATCGAAGGCGAGAAGGACGATATCTCGGGGCTGGGCCAGACGCGCGCCGCGCTTGATCTCGCGACCGAACTGCCCGATTCGAAAAAAGCCTATTACATGGCCGAAGGCGCCGGCCATTATGGCATCTTCAACGGCAGCCGCTGGCGCGACAAGGTGGCGCCGGTGGTCGAGCGCTTCATCCGCAAGCATGATCCGGCCAAGCTGACGCCGCTGCCCAAGCAGGTGGTGGTGCCGCTGCATGTCGAACCCGACGTCGTGCAGGGTGTGGAACTGGCCTGAGGCAGGATTGGCTCCCTCCCCCTGGCGGGGAGGGAGCCTTTATGCGCTCAGCGCTGCTTCCATTTCGGCGAGCGCCAGCCAGCGTTCTTCCGCTGATGCGAGATCGGCACGAACCTTTTCGAGTTCGGCCATGACATTGGCGAAGCGCTTGGGATCGCGGCTGTACAAATTGGCATCGGCGAGTACGGCTTCGTGGCGGGCAATCGCCGCGGTGAGCGTTTCCAGCCGTGCCGGCAGTTCGGCAAGTTCGCGGGCGTCTTTGTAGCTCAGCTTGGCGGCCTTGGCCTTGGCGTTCTCATAGGTCGCGATCTTGGCGCCGGCGTTGCCCTTGCCGCCCTTGGCCTGGCGGGCGGCGGCGAGCTTTTCCTTGTTGTAGGCGGCCCAGTCCGACCAGCCGCCGACCACGGTTTCGGCATTGCCTTCGCCATCCAGCGCCACGACCATGGTGACGACGCGGTCGAGAAAGGCGCGGTCGTGGCTGACCAGCAGCACGGTCCCGGCGTAAGTATCGAGCACGTCTTCGAGCAGGTCGAGCGTTTCCATGTCGAGATCGTTGGTCGGTTCGTCGAGCACGAGCAGGTTCGATGGCGTCGCGAATTCGCGCGCCAGCAGCAACCGCGAGCGTTCGCCCCCCGAAAAGCCATCAACCGGGGCATCGATGACGCTGGGGTCGAAGAGGAATTCCTTGAGATAGCCGGCGACATGCTTGCGCACGCCGTTGACCTCGAGCCATTCGCCGCCATCGGCGAGGACGTCGCGGACGGTCTTCCCCACGCCGTTTTCGGCGTCGAGGCGCTGGCGGCGCTGGTCGATGATCGTCGGGTTGAGTGACTTGGCGCGCTTGATCTCGCCGCTGTCGGGCTCCAACTGGCCGAGCAGCAGCTTGATCAGCGTCGATTTGCCGGCGCCATTGGGGCCGATGATGCCGATGCGGTCGCCGCGGCGGATGCGCAGCGACAGGTCGGCAATGATGGTGCGGCCGCCGAAGCTCTTGCCGACATGATGAGCGTCGATCAGCACCTTGGTCTTGCCGTCGTCGCTGGTGGTGGCGAGCTTGGCAACCGCATCGCCCGTCGTCATCGCCTTGCGTGTGGCGCGCAGTTCGATCAGCTTGGCGAGCCGGCCTTCGTTGCGGCTGCGCCGGGCGGTGACGCCGCGCAGCAACCAATGTTCCTCGGCCTTCAGCTTGGTATCGAGCTTGGAGGCGTTCTTGGCCTCCTCGGCGGCGACGCGGTCGGACCATTCCTCGAAGCCGCCGAAGCCGACTTCTGCCCGCCGCAAGGTGCCCCTGTCGAGCCACAGGCAGTTTTTCGTCAGGCGCGTGAGGAAGGCGCGATCATGGCTGATCGCCAGCATGCCGCCGTTGAAGCGATCGAGCCAGTTTTCGAGCCATTCGATCGCGGCGATGTCGAGATGGTTGGTCGGCTCGTCGAGCAGCAAGAGTCCCGGCTGTTCGGCAAGCGCACGGACCAGTGCGGCGCGGCGGCGTTCGCCTCCCGAAGCGGTGGCGGCATCGCGATCGAGATCGGCGCCGAGGCGCGAGGCGACCGAATCGAGCAGGTGATCGGCGGGCGCGTTGTGGCCGGCGCGGGCATAATCCCCCAGCGTGGCAAAGCCCGTCAGATCGGGGTCCTGCTCCAACCGGACGATATTGAGCGCCGGAGAGACGGCACGCCGGCCCTCGTCGAGATCGATCTCGCCGGCGATGAGCTTGAGCAAGGTCGTCTTGCCCACGCCGTTGCGGCCGATCAGCGCCAGCCGGTCGCGCGCGTCGATGGTCAGGTCGAGACCGCGGAACAGCCAGCTGCCGCCTTGCCGCAGGCCGGCGTTTTCAAGGGTGAGAATGGGTTCGGGCATGATCGATCGGTCTGGGCCGGGGCGAGCGGCGGGAAGGGGAAGTGGCGGGGGTGCCGCCAAGTGGAACGGAAACGCGCCAAGGGCAAATGGAAAAGCATCCCGGTGCCGCGGCGCGACCTGCCGGGGCCGATCCACGGCGCATTCATCGGTTATTCACGGCAATGTTGGCATTGCAAGCGACTGTTTCCTGTATCAGTGTCATTGCTCATGTCGTTCCGTTTGACCTTTCTCCTTTGCGCGGCGCTTGTCGCCGCCGTGCCGGCCGGTGCCGGTGTCGAAAACAAGGTGCGCGAACTCCGGGAAGCCGGAGCCATCCTGCCGTATGAAACGATCCGCGCCCAGGTCATGCAGCAGGTGCGCGGGGATTATGTCGGGGTCGAATTCGATGCGGCAACCTTGACATATCGTTTCCGCTTTCTTGTCGAGGGCAACGTCATTAACGTCGACGTCGATGCCCGCACTGGCCAGCGCCGCCGCGGACGCAGTTTTTAAAGGGCTCCGCCATGCGCGTACTGGTCGTCGAGGACGAACCCAATCTGCAACGCCAGCTCAAATCGGCGCTCGAAGGTGCCGGCTATGCCGTGGATACCGCGAGCGACGGCGAAGATGCGCATTATCTCGGCAGCACCGAAAGCTATGACGCGGTCGTGCTCGATCTCGGCCTGCCCGAAATCGATGGGCTGACGGTGCTCGATCGCTGGCGCAAGGCCGGGCAGATCATGCCGGTGCTGGTGCTGACGGCGCGCGACAGCTGGTCGGACAAGGTGGCGGGCCTCGATGCCGGTGCCGATGATTATCTCGCCAAGCCCTTCCAGACCGAAGAATTGATCGCCCGGCTGCGCGCGCTGATCCGTCGTGCGGCGGGCCAGGCGACATCGGAACTGACCGCCGGCGGCGTGCGGCTCGATTCGCGCTCGGGGCGGGTGACGCTCGATGGCGAACCGGTCAAGTTGACGGCACAGGAATTCAAGCTGCTCAGTTACCTGATGCACCACAAGGGCAAGGTTGTCAGCCGAACCGAGCTGATCGAACATATCTACGATCAGGATTTCGACCGCGATTCGAACACCATCGAAGTGTTCATCACCCGCATCCGCAAGAAGCTCGGGCCCGACCTGATCAGCACGACGCGCGGCCTTGGCTACAGTCTCGACGACCCGGCCTGATCCGCCGGTAACGCGCCAGCGTTGGTCGTTGACGGCCCTGCGCGACCGTTGGTCGGCGTCAGCGTTGCGCGACCGTTGGTCGCCGGCTGCTTCCCTGCGGCTGCGCATGATCGCACTGGCGGCGGCGTGGATCATCCCATTGCTCGGGCTTGGCGGCGTAGCGCTCGACCGTGTGCTGGTTGGCACCATCACCCGTAATTTCGACACCCAGCTCGATTTCGTGCTGACCGCGATGGTTTCGAGCGCCGAGCTCGATGAGGTCGGCGAGGTGCATTTCCTGCGCTTGCTCGGCGACCAGCGCTTTTTCGAACCTTATTCGGGGCTGTACTGGCAGGTGTCGGCGCCGGGGCTGCAAAGCTTCCGCTCGCGGTCGCTGTGGGACCGCGTGCTCGCCGGCTCGACCGGGCAGGATTGCCGCAAGCCGTGTCGCTATGGCAGCCGGCGCTTTGTCGGTGAACCGCTGCGTATCGTGGCACGCGACATCCGCCTGCCGGGCTCGACGACGCTGTTCTATTTCCAGGTGGCGCAATCGACCCGCGATCTCGATGCCCAGGTGCGGCAGTTGCGGGCGATCCTGTTCTGGTCGCTCGGCGGGCTCGGGATCGGGCTGCTGGCGCTGGCGGCGCTGCAATCGACCTATGGCCTGTCGCCGCTCGGCCGGGTCAGCCGCGCCATCGCGGCGATCCGATCGGGCGATGCGCAGCGGGTCGGCACCGATTATCCGGTGGAAATCGCGCCGCTGGTCGCCGAGATCAACGAATTGCTCGATCATAACGAGCGCCAGGCTGAAGCGGCGCGGCGCCATGCCGGCAATCTGGCGCACGCGTTGAAAACCCCGATGAGCGTGCTGATCGGCGAAACCGAGGGGCGTGACGATCCGCTGGCACAGACGGTGATGCGCGAGGTGCAGACGATGCGCCGCCATGTTGATCACCAGCTGGCGCGCGCCCGCGCCATCGGCCGGCGCGGCGCCTCGACGGCGCGTACCCCGGTCTGGCCATCGCTGCAGGCGATTTCGCGAACGGTGTCGCGCATCCACACCGGGCGCGATGTCACCATCGATCTGGCCGGGGACAAGACCAGGGTGTTCCGCGGCGAACAGCAGGATCTGGAGGAAATGGTCGGCAACCTTGTCGACAATGCCGCGCTGCACGGCGGCGGCCGGGTGTTCATCACCATCGGCGGCGATGCCGACAGCGTCGAAATCCTCATCGAGGACGACGGCCGCGGCATTTCGGCGGCCGATCGGGCGCGGCTGTTCGCGCGCGGCGAACGGCTCGATACCGACAAGCCGGGCACCGGACTGGGGCTGGCAATCGCCCGCGATGTTGCAGAGATTTACGGCGGCAGCATCGCGCTGGAGGAATCGGAAGATCTGGGCGGGCTGCTGGTGCGGCTGACTCTGCCGGCGGCGGAGGTTTAGCCTACCCCTTCGCCGCGACCTGGTGATGCCGAATCACCTCGTCGATGATGAAACGCAGGAATTTTTCCGAAAACTCCGGGTCGAGCTTGGCGGTTTCGGCGAGTGCCCGCAGCCGGGCGACCTGGGCGGCTTCGCGGCCGGGGTCGGCGGGGGGCAGGCCGGCGGTGGCCTTGTAGCGCCCGACCGCTTGGGTGATCTTGAAGCGTTCGGCGAGCATGAAGACCAGCGCAGCATCGATATTGTCGATGCTGTCGCGATAGCCGGCCAGGATTTCATCGGACACGATCGTTTCCCCTTGTGACATTCCCACCTTTGCGGCGGATTCGCGCGGTGGCAAGCTGTGGGCTTGCAAGCCCGGACCATGAGGCTAAGGACTAAGGCGCAATGACAGCCACGATTCATAATTTGCGCAAGCGTGCCGAGCCTTCGATGGCCGGGCTGATGGCGTTGACCGCGCCGGGGCTGACCCAGGTCAACCACGTCATCATCGACCGCATGCAATCACCCGTCGCGCTGATTCCCGAACTTGCCGGGCATCTGATCGCCGGAGGTGGCAAGCGGCTGCGCCCGATGCTGACGCTGGGCTGCGCGGCGCTGCTCGAATATGGCGGTACGCGACATCACAAGCTCGCCGCGGCGGTCGAATTCATCCATACCGCGACGCTGCTCCATGACGATGTCGTCGATGTCTCGGGCTTGCGCCGCGGCAAGCCGACCGCCAACCGGCTGTGGGGCAACCCCGCCAGTGTGCTGGTCGGTGATTTCCTGTTCAGCCGCTCGTTCGAACTGATGGTCGAGGACGGCTCGCTCAAGGTTCTCAAGATCCTCAGCTCCGCATCTGCCATCATCGCCGAGGGCGAGGTCGCGCAGTTGACCGCGCAGCGCAATGTCGAGACCAGCGAGGACCGCTATCTCGAGATCATCACCGCCAAGACCGCCGCGCTGTTTGCCGCCGCCTGCCAGATCGCCGCGATCGTGGCCGAACGCGACGCCGCGGTCGAAGCCGCGCTCGAAGCCTATGGCCGGCATCTCGGCATCGCCTTCCAGCTTGTCGACGATGCCATCGATTATGTCTCGGACGCCGATACGATGGGCAAGGATGTCGGCGACGATTTCCGCGATGGCAAGATCACCCTGCCGGTGATCCTGGCCTATGCCCGCGGCAACGAGGCCGAGCGCGAGTTCTGGCGGCTGGCGATGAGCGGCCGCGCCAATGGCGAAGCCGAACTGGCGCGCGCCTCGGCCTTGCTGCAATCGAGCAATGCCGTCGCCGATACGATGGCGCGCGCCCGGCATTATGGCGCGCGGGCGATCGACGCGCTGGCGGGTTTCCCCAACGGCCCGGCCAAGACCGCGCTCACCGAAACGGTCGAATTCGCGATCGCGCGGGCGTATTAGGCCAGCGGCCTAGGTTTCCTCCGGCTCGCCTACTTCATATAGCTTCAAATTCCGTTCGCTGATCGCCAGAGTCGCCCATTGCGCGCGCCAGGCGGCGATATGGTTGCTGCGGAAATGCGCCTGGAGATGGGCGCGGGTGTCCCATAATTCGGTGATGTGCATCAGCCCCGCGTCGAGCACGTCCTCGGCATAGCTGTATTTGAGGCAGCCGGTCTCGGCGCGGCTCGCCTCGATCATGGCGCGCATTGCCGGCCGGGCGCGGGCGAGCGCTCCGGGTGGCAGGCGGATCGTTCCGGTAATCAGCAACATGGCCAGTCCTTCCCCCAAACCGGCGACCCCGTATTTTTTCTGCGAGATTAGCGGCTGCGACGGCGCTTGAACATCCGGGCGCAATCGGCGATGGAAGCACCATGCTTGCCCGCCTCTATCAGCGCCCCAAATCGTCGATGCAATCGGGCCGCGCCCGTACCGGCCAATGGCTGCTGGAGATCGAGCGCGACGAACCGCAACGTCCCGACCCGTTGACCGGCTGGCCGGGCTCGGGCGCGACGCAAACCCAGGTACAGTTGCATTTCGCCACGCGCGAAGCCGCCGTCGCCTATGCCGCAGCCAACGACCTGACGCTGGAGGTGGTGCCGCTCGGCCCGCGGACGCTCAAGCTTCAGGCCTATGCCGACAATTTCAGATAAAGCCTTGCGCGCCCGTAGCTCAGCTGGATAGAGCGCGGGACTTCTAATCCTGAGGCCGCTGGTTCGAATCCAGCCGGGCGCGCCAAAAGCTTGCAACCAGTCGCCAGGATTGGGCCATTCTTGCATCAAGTCCGGGCCGGTCAAAATTATCGACAATCGGATGGCCTACCATTCCCGCTGTTTTACCTTGTGCATGTGGATCGGCGCCTGTCGAGGCCCCGCACAATTTGAAATTCGAGAGCAATAAAGAGGCGTTCAGCTCGGATATCATGGGCCCTCGCTTCTGCGCTTGTCCACAAGCGGAGCGGGCCGTCACGGTCCGGTAGCCAGACCCGCTATTCGACCCGGAAGCCGATTCGCAATGTGCGGCCAGGCAGCGGCAGGCCGAGTTGCGGAACGATCAGCGCGTCGGTCAGGTTGTCGGCAGCCGCGGTCAGCGACAATTGCCTGCCGCCGGCGAAACTGACGACCGGCAGGGCAAAGCGCAGGTTGAT
>JBILPK010000252.1:0-4203 GCA_044373875.1 Polymorphobacter sp. | reverse complement strand
CCAGCCCTACAAGGACGCCATCGTCGGCATGAGCGAGAGCGACACGGTGATCAGCAAGGTATTCACCGGCAAGACGCTGCGCGCCATCGCCAACAAATCGACCCGCGAATTCGAAGGCCAGCAGGCAAAGCCCTTCGCCATGCAGGTGATGGAATCGGCGCAGATGAACCGCCTTGGCCCGATCGCCGGCGTCGTCGATGATGTCGATCCCGATTTCCAGTGCTTGGCGGCCGGCCAGGGCGGCGGCGCCATTCGCGACATCCTGCCGGCGGGTGACATCGTGCGGCGCATCATGGCCGAAGCCGAAGCGACCCTGCGGCAGCTGCGGACCTTCGGGTGAGGCGGCTGCTGCTCCTCGCCGCGTTGCTCGCCGCGCCCGCACTGGCCACCGATGGCCCGGTGTTCACGGGTTTCGGCAGCCACACGCCGGTGGAGACCGATGTCGTCATCCCCAAGGGCATGGTGCTGCGTCACGTTTATGACGTGACCGCAGCGACCCCCGGCAAGCGCAACCCGGGGTTCGAAACCGCGGCGCGTTTCATCAACAGCCATGTCGGCAATGGCATGGCGGAACGCGATGTCGCGGTGGCGGTGGTCGTCCATGGCCCGGCGATTGCCGAACTGACGCGGGCGGCGACCTACGCCGCGCGCCACAATGGCGCCGCCAATGCCAGCGAAGCGATGGTCGTTGAAATGCTCGGGAAAGGCGTGCGCTTCGTCGTTTGTGGTCAGGCCGCCAACGCCATGGGGGTGAAAAAGGCCGATCTGCTGCCCGGGGTCGAGCTGGCGATTTCGGCGAGCAGCGCTCATGCCATCCTGCAGGCGCAGGGATATTCCCTCAACCCGTTCTGAAAGACCGTCCGATGAAGCGATTTGCCCTTGCCAGCCTGTTGCTGCTGGCGGCCGCCCCGGCATTGGCGCAGTCGCGCGCGGCCTTTGGCCCCGGCCCGGTGCTGGCGGACGTGGGGCCGATCGCACCGGTGGAATCGGATGTGCCGATCCCCAAGGGCAGCGTCTTCAGGATCGCCTTCGATGTGAATGAAAAGGCGACGCCCGGCGAGCTCAGCCGCCGGATCGAAACCGCGGCGCGAACGCTCAACATGCATGTTGCCGCGGGTGTGCCGCAAAAGCACGTGCATATCGTCGTCATCTTCCATGGCCCGGGGGCGCAGGATCTGCTGGGCGATGCCGCCTATGGCAAGCGCAACGACGGCAAGGCGAATGGCAGCGCCGACGCGCTGAAGAAACTGATGGGTGTCGGCGTCGAATTCATCCTGTGTGGCCAATCGGCCGCCAGCCTGGGCATCAAGAAAGCCGATCTGATCCCGGGCGTGAAGATGGCGCTTTCGGCCATTACCGCGCATGCCCTATATCAACAGCGCGGCTACACGCTCAATCCGTTCTGAATTTGGCCGTTCTGAAGCGGGCCATTCTGAATCGCGCCGTTCCGCTTCAGCGCTTAAGGCTGGGGGCGACCTGTGCCGCTTCGGATGCGGTCGTGTCGGGGCCGGGAACGCCCGAATCGACATCGCCGCCGGCGGCGCGGTGAATGGCGCGGCGAATGCGCGGATAGGTGCCGCACCGGCACAGGTTGGTCATCGTTTCATTGATATCGGCATCGGTCGGCCGGGGCTTGTCCTTCAGCAAGGCGGCGGCGGCCATGATCATGCCCGATTGGCAATAGCCGCATTGCGGCACCTGTTCGGCGATCCAGGCCTGTTGCAGCGGGTGGCTGCGATTGTCGCTCAGCCCTTCGATGGTGGTGACCAGCGTGCCCTCCAGGCTGCCGATCGGCAACTGGCATGATCGTTGCGCCTTGCCATCGACATGCACGGTGCAGGCGCCGCACAGGCCGGCGCCGCAGCCATATTTGGTGCCGGTCAGGTTGGCGGCATCGCGCAGCGCCCAGAGCAAGGGGGTTTCGGGCGGCATCTTGAAATGCACGGGATTGCCGTTGACGGTGAACTTGGTCATTGAACTGCCATAGCCGAAGGGGATGAATGATGGAACTGACGACAATCGATTATCGGGTCGACGGCGCGATCGCGCGGGTAACGCTCAATCGCCCGGCCGAACTCAACACGATGAACAAGGCATTCTGGACCGAGATCATCACGGTGTTCGAGGCGATCGATGTCGATCCGCGCATCCGTGTCGTCATCGTCGCGTCGACCGGCAAGCATTTCACCGCCGGGCTCGATCTTGGCTGGGCCGCGTCGGCGGGCGCCAATGTCAATCCCGATCCGGGCCGGGCGCGCGAGGCGTTCCGCCGCCATGTCCGCGAGATGCAGGAAAGTTTCTCGATCATCGATCGTTGCCGGGTGCCGGTGATTGCTGTGGTGCAGGGCGGCTGCATCGGTGGCGGCGTCGATCTGGTGACGGCCTGCGATATCCGCATCGCCACCGAAAATGCCTATTTCACCATCCAGGAAGTCAATATCGCCATCGTCGCCGATGTCGGCACCTTGCAGCGCATCCCGTACCTGCTGCCGCAGGGTCTGGTGCGCGAACTCGCCTATACCGGCCGCAAGTTCGCCGCAGCCGAAGCGCGCGGCTATGGCTTCGTCAATTCTGTCGAGGAAGACCAGGAATCCGCGCTCGCCGCTGCCGACCTGATGGCGCGGCAGATTGCCGCCAAATCGCCGCTGGTGGTGACCGGGATCAAGCAGGTGCTCAACGTCGGGCGTGACCAGACCATCGAACAAGGTCTGGAATATGTTGCGGTCTGGAATGCCGGCATGCTGCAGGGCGGCGATGTCGGTGCCGCGGTCAAGGCACAGATGGCACGTGAAACGGCGGTTTTCGACGATTTGCAGGCGTAGATCGCGGCGGAAAATCGATAACCGCGACACATCACCCGCTTGCCCCTGACGCTGCATGGCGTCATAGGGCAATCATCCTTTGCCGGGGCTGAGTCCTCGACGTTTTTGCCATGGGGCCATGATGCGCAAGATCCAGCGCCTGATACTTTCGATACTTATCGGTCTCGCACCGGTGCCGACGCTTGCGCAGGACGCGCCGGTGGCCGCTCCGGTTGCCGCGGTGACCACGGCGGCGGTGCCGTCGGGCTCGCCGGAATATGTGCCGGTCGAAGCCGGGATCGGCCAGCCGTCCGGCGGTTATGAGCTTCAGGCTCCGATGACGGACATTGCGCGCGAAGCGCAGGACATGACCAACAACGTGCTCAACCCGCTGATGGCGGCGACAGCGGTGTTCGTCCTTATCCTGCTCGCCTGGACGGTGTTCCGCTATCGCGCCTCGGCCAACCCGGTGGCGTCGAAGACCAGCCACAACACCGTTGTCGAGGTCGTCTGGACCGTTGTGCCGGTGCTGATCCTCGTCTGGATCGCGGTGCCGTCGTTCCGGCTGCTCGCCAACCAGTACAGCCCGCCGAAGGCCGACATCACCATCAAGGCGACCGGCCACCAATGGTATTGGGAATTCGAATATCCCGACCAGGGCGGTTTCAGCTTCGATTCGGTGATGCTGACCAAGGACGAAGCATCGAAGCGCGGCTCGCCGTACCAGCTCGACACAGATAATCGGGTCGTCGTGCCGCAGGGTGCCGTCGTCAAGGTGCTGACCACTGCCGCTGATGTCATGCACAGCTTCGCCATCCCCAGTTTCTGGGTCAAGATGGACGCCGTGCCGGGCCGGATCAACGAAACCTGGTTCAAGGTCGATCGTCCCGGCGTTTACTTCGGGCAATGTTCGGAACTGTGCGGCACCAAGCATGCCTTCATGCCGATCGCCATCGAAGTCCTGCCCAAGGACAAGTTCGACGCCTGGGTTGCGGCCAAGCAGAAGGAAAACGGTATCGAGCCGCCCGCTGCACAGGTTGCCGCCACTGAAACTCCTGCACCGGTTGCTGCGCCGGCTTCGGCTCCTGCCGTTGCCGCTGCGCCCGCCGCCGCGCCCGCCGCCTGATCGAGAGGGACCGAACCATGGCAACCCCCACTGCACTCGCCGGATCCGGCGATCACGCACATGATGACCATCATGACCACACACTGAGCTTTGCCCAGCGTTGGCTGTTTTCGACCAACCACAAGGATATCGGGACGCTGTACCTGATCTTCGCGATCATCGCCGGGACCATCGGCGGCGCGATCTCGGGCATCATGCGCCTCGAACTGGCGCAGCCGGGTATCCAGTATCTGACGCTGATGACGCAGGGCAATCTCGATGCGTCCTATCACTTGT
>JBILPK010000013.1:0-38146 GCA_044373875.1 Polymorphobacter sp. | reverse complement strand
CCGCCAAGATCGGTCGGCCGTTGGCGGCGATCCACGCGCCGATCCCGACCTATGCGGCGCGGCTGGCGAGCGGGGTCGACCATGTCTTTGCATCGCTGGCGCCCGGCCGGCTGCTCATCCGCAGCAACTGGAACGTGCTGGAGACAGACGGGCTGCGCTACCTCCCCGACCGCCCGGCGCTGGCGCGCTTCGGCCATGTCACCGCCGCCAATGCCGGCGAGTCGCTGTTCGTCCGCGTCGAGCGCCAGGTGCTGCGCCGCCTGCCGCAATCGGGCGCCGCGCTGTTCAGCATCGGCGTCTATGTCGAACCGCTGGCGGCACTGCCGCGCGACTTGCAGGCCGATCTGGCGGCGGCGGTGTGGAGCGTCCCCGACGATGAAGCCCGGCGCCGCGGCACGCCCGCCTATCGTAACGCGCTCAGCGCCTTTGCCGGGCACGCACCCGGCTAGTCACCCGCCACCGCCGGCGTTATAATGACTGTAATAACACCCGGAGCGCCGACCATGCAGCATCTCAAGATCATCGCCATCGGCAACAGCGCCGGTGTGATCCTGCCCAAGGAAGTGCTGGCGCGGCTGAAGGTCGACAAGGGTGACACGCTGTTCCTTGTCGAAACGCCCGATGGCTATCGCATCACCCCTCACGACCCGGTGTTCGAGGAACAGATGGCCGTCGCCCGCCGCATCATGAAGGAACGCCGCGCCGTGCTGCGCGAGCTGGCGAAATGACAGGCTGGACCTGGGTGGACGCCGGCGTCGCGCTGGCGATCCACGACGAACAACTTGCCGAACACGGTGGCGCCAGCGGCGTGCGCGACGCCGGGGCGTTCGAATCGGCGATGGCGCGATCGGTCAATCTGGCGGCCTATGGCGATCCGGACGCGGCGGCGCTGGCGGCGGCCTATGCCTTCGGGCAGGCGCGCAACCATGCCTTTGTCGATGGCAACAAGCGCACCGCCTATGTGGTGGCCGAAATGTTCCTCGCGCTCAATGGCATCAAGCTGCTGTCGAGCGACGCGGCGGGGATTCTGACCTTCGTGGCGCTGGCGGCGGGGGATTTGAGCGAGGAAGCGCTTGTGGATTGGTTTCGGTCGAATAGCTGAAGCGCTGGCTATTCGACCGAAGTTGCTTTTCCCGCCTGCGGCCACGCCTGACGGAAGCTGCCGTGCTCGCGCCGGCCGCGAAACAGCGAGAATTGGACCTTGAGCAGATGATTGTCTTGCCGCGACCGATCCGTCAGTAAATCACGTCCCGGGTGATGGTGAGCAACGCCAGAATGTCCGGCCGCTTTGCATGAAGCGTTCGCAAAGCGGCCTCGTCTCGCTCGAGCGCACGGCAACGCAAGGCCTTGGCCCGGTTTTCCAGATCGCGCGCGCGGTCCGTGTCGTAGGGATATTCGCTGGCAAGATAGTTGCAGCCGGCACGACGCTTGATCAGTTCCCGTACCCGTTTCGGCGCGGCATCGATGCGGCGCTGGATCTGCGGATCACCGGAAATCGCCGCCGCCAGCAACATCAGCCCGATCACATTCAGCTCCTGTCCTACAGGCGACGTTTCTGCCACGATGCCGGGACTGATCGCTCTCTGAAATTGTTGGCATCATGCAGGCGCGACAACAGCGTCTCACTAATCCTGCAGTAAAAGCGCAAAAACGCATCCGGCGATACTTTCGTGACTTTCTTAACGTCTGCCCTTCAGATCTTGCGCGGCATCCGCCACGGCAGCATCCATTGCACCACCGGTGAGCGGAATCGATCGAGTGACAGGCTTTCGTGAACCGCGACGACATCCTGCCCGAACATCCGGCTGCTCAGCGCCGAGCGCGAATAGAAAGGCGTGTCTTCCCAGGTGGCGCGCAGTCGGGCGTCATGGCCGGTATCGGCGCGGGTCAGGCGGTCGACGCGCCAGTTTGTCCGCGGCAGCACGACGGGCGCGGGCATTTCGCAGACTTCGGCGTTGCCATCGTTGCCGATGCGCAGCGCCATGCCGAAGTCATCGCCACTGCGCAATTTGCCTTCATAAATCACCGCGGTTTCGCCGCCCGCCAGGTGCGCGCGCGACCATTGCCAGTCGGCAAACCCGTCTTCGAGCGGCTCGCTGCCATGGTTGGAATCGAGATAGCCCTGGCCGCTCCAGCTGATATCGGGGTCGGCGAAGGCGACATCGACCCGGGCGAGGGGGGCGAGCGGTGCCCAGATGTGGCGACCCTGCGGATCGAGGCGGAAACGGCGCTGGCCGAGCACCTGCGGGGTCAGGCGGATCTTGCCGCGCACCGGCAGCGGCACCAGCGCACCCTTTTCCTCGACATCGATGGTCAGCGCATTGCCATCCCAATGGACATGGCTGGGGCCGATTTTCAGCGTCGAACGATCGCGCCACAGCGCACCCTGGCCGCGCTCGGTCATTGCCCAGCGGCGGCCGCGCGGGCCGTAGAGCGCAACGTTGAGCGAGACGTGGTTTTCCGGGAAAAACCGCCCGCTGGCCTTGTAATAGGGCGAAAAAACCGAGCCGATGAAGGCGATGACAGTTAGGCCGTACTGGCCGTCGTCGCTTTCGGCGTCGACATACCACCAGCTATAGCCATTGGCCGGGACCGCGCCGTCGAAGCGCGGGCCGAAAGGATCGCAGCGCTCGCCAAGCGGCCGGACAAGGCCGCCATCGGGACGCCCGCCCCCGGGTGCGCCGACCCCCCCGCGAGCCACAATCCCGGCAGGCCAGTGCGGCTGCCCGGCCGGCGGAAGCTGGCCTGCCATCCGTGCGATGCCCGTCCATAAAGGGCTCCACCCGTCGAAGGGAACAGGGTTTCGAACATCCCCGGGTCCACCGGCACCTGGGCCCGCGGTGTCAGCGTCAGGCCGCAGCGATTGAGGGCCGCCAGGGTCGCTGTCTGACATGCTGCAATCTCCGTCTGGGTCGGGGGGCGGTGGTCACCGCGGGCAGGGGCATTGACGATCAACTGGAAACGTTCGGGGCCGTCGGGCGGCGGCCCCAGCCCGCGATCCTGGGCACAGACGTAGACGCTCGGCGCTGACGGCAAGCGGCCTTCCCCGAAGATCTGCCGGAATTCAAGGGCATAATCATCGGAAAAGAACACATTGTGGCGATCGAGTTCGAAACCCCGGGCGTCCGCGGTCATCATGGTGACCAGCGCCGACAGCGAACGTTTGGCGGGTGGCGTACCCTTGACGACGCGCGCGGCTTCCGGCCCGAAACGCCCATCGGCGAGCGCGCTGGCATCGCAATTGGCCAGCACATCGCCAGCGATGATCTCCTCGCCATCGGCCAGTCGCACGCCGGCGGCGCGGCCATGGCGGGTGATGATGCCGGCGACATGGGCGTTATAGCGGAAGGTCGCGCCGCGCGCCGTGGCCAGCGCCGCCAGCGCTTCGGCGACCTTGTGCATGCCGCCTTCGACGAGCCAGACGCCGCGCGCTTCGAGATGGGCGATCAGCATCAGCGTGGCGGTGGCGTCATAGGGCGAGGCGCCGCAATAGGTGGCGTAGCGACCATAGAGCTGGTGGAGGCGCGGATCCCTGAAATGCTTGCCGAGCGCCTTCCACAAGGTCTGGAAGGGGTTGATCGCCAGCATCTCGCCCATGCCCGACAGGCCGAAGCGGAAGGCAAGGCCGACCGGCGTGGTGACCGGCGCCTCCATGTAGCGGTGCTCGAGGGCATTCCAGATGCGCGCGGCTTCGGCACGAAACGAGTCATAGCCACGCGCTTCGACGGCGCCGGCAAAGGCGCCGATGGCATCGCGGCTGCGCGCCGGATCGGCCCAGAGGTCGAGCGCGCTGCCATCGCTCCAGGCGTGGCGGGCAAGGCGGTCGGACTTGACCAGAGTCAGATGGTCGTCGAGCCGTTCGCCCAGGCTTTCGAACAGCGCTTCGAAGACCCAGCGCGCGGTGAAGACGGTGGGGCCGGCATCGATGGCGACACCCTCGCACGCCACGGTGCGCAATTTGCCGCCCGGAGCCGCCATGCGTTCGACGACAGTGACGGGAACGCCGGCGCCGGCAAGCTGGACGGCGGCGACAAGGCCGCCGATACCGGCTCCGATGATGACGACTCCTGTTTCCGCGTTCACGCCAATCCCCAAGCGCCAGCCGGCCCGAATCCGGACTGGCGAAGTTGTTGCCATGATTGACCGCACCGCGCCGACTGTCCAGAGTCGATGACAGTATGACCGAACCGAATTCTCCGCCAAGCTGGCGCGAACGCTGGCTTTTGCAACGCAACCGCGTGCTCTCGAACCCGCATTTCCAGCGCTGGTCGATGCGGCTGCCGCTGCTGCGTAGCACGGCGCGTTACCACGCCAATGCGATGTTCGGGGTGATCACCGGCTTCGTCTACACCAAGACGCTGACCGCGGCGGTCGATCTCGGCATCATCGAGGCGTTGGCGCGGGCGCCCGAATCGACCGCAGCGCTGGCGACGGCGGCCGGGCTGGAGGAAGCCGCGATGGCGCGCCTGTTGGCCGCGGCGGCGTCGATCGACCTGGTTGAATCGCTCGGCGGCGATCGCTGGACGCTCGGCCAGCGCGGCGCGGCGCTGGCCAGCAACCAAGGCGCGCTGGCGATGATCGAGCATCACAAACTATTCTACGCCGATCTCGCCGACCCGGTGGCGATGCTGCGACGCGGGCGCGGGCAGGGCGAGCTTGCGGCGTTCTGGAGCTATGCCGAAGCCGCCGGGCGCGGCGAGCCGGCGGCGACGGCGGCCCAGGACGAGGCGACCCGCGCCTATTCGGCATTGATGGCGGCGTCGCAGCCAATGGTCGCCGAACAGGTGCTCGACAGTTTCGATTTTGGCCGCCACCGTCGCCTGCTCGATATCGGCGGCGGGCATGGTGCCTTTGTCCGCGAAGTCGCCAAGCGCCACCCGGGGCTCGAGCTGGCATTGTTCGACCTGCCGCCAGTGGCCGCCCGGGCCCGTGAGATCCTCGACGCGCAGGGTCTGCCGCAGATCGCCGCGCATGGCGGCAGCTTTCGCGACAATTCGTTGCCCGGCGGGGCGGACTTGATCACGCTGGTGCGCATTCTCCACGATCATGACGATGCGGTCGTGCTGGCACTGCTCAAGGCGGTGCGCGCCGCGCTGCCTCCGGGGGGCACGTTGCTGGTTGCCGAGCCGATGGCGGGGACACCGGGGGCGCAAGCGATGGGCGATGCCTATTTCGGGCTGTACCTGTGGGCGATGGGTTCAGGGCGGCCGCGCAGCGCCGCTGCTTATACCGAAATGCTGCGGGCGGCAGGCTTTGCCCGGGTGCGCGAACGGCGCACCGGCTTGCCGATGGTAACCAGGTTACTCGTCGCAACCACTTGATCACATTACCCACAATTTTTGCGGGACGAAAGCGTCAAGCCAGCTTTACAACTGAAGTTGTTGGGATAGGATGCGCAGTGTTGAGGAAGGCGGCCATGGAGCGGTCTTCCCTGGGGAGCGTGAATGGAGACGTTGGCAGTCGTTGTCGAAGCGCCGGGGCAGGTTGCGCTCCGCACGCTCGGTATGACGCCACCCGAAGGTAACGATCTGGTCGTCGCGGTCGAATACAGCGGCATCTCGATGGGCACCGAAAAGCTGATGTACAACGGCTCGATGCCGATGTTCCCGGGCATGGGTTACCCGCTGGTGCCGGGTTATGAAGCCGTTGGCCGGGTGGTCGATGCGGCGCCGGATGGCCGGCATCGCATCGGCGAAACGGTTTTCGTGCCGGGATCGTCGAAATTCATCGGCGCACGCGGGCTGTTCGGCGGCTCGGCGAGCACACTGATCACCGGCTCGGCGCGGGTGCTCGGCATCCCTTCCGGCCTCGGCGAAACTGCGGTGCTGATGTCGCTGGCAGCGACGGCGCAGCACGCGCTGGTCGGCGGCGCGCTGCCTGATCTTATCATCGGCCATGGCGTCCTCGGCCGCCTGCTGGCGCGCATGGCGATCGCCGCGGGCGGGGCGCCGCCGGTGGTGTGGGAAATCAACCCCGATCGCATGGCCGGCGGCGATGGCTACGAAGTGTCGACGCCCGAACAGGACGAGCGCAGCGATTATCTGAGTGTCTATGACGCCAGCGGCGATTCGAACATTCTCGATCCCGCCATCATGCGCACCGCGCGCGGTGGCGAGATCGTTCTGGCGGGTTTTTACGCCGATCCGCTCAATTTCCAGTTTGCGCCGGCGTTCCGCCGCGAAACCCGGATCCGGATCGCCACCGAATTCCTGCCCGCCGATTTGGCGGCAGTAATCGCCATGGTCGACAAGGGGCAGTTGTCGCTCGATGGCCTGGTCACCAACCTGGTGCCGGCGGCCAGCGCCGCCACAGCCTATGGCCAGGCCTTTTCCGACGCGACCTGCCTGAAGATGGTATTCGACTGGAGAGACGCAGCATGAGCATCAACGCCCTTCTCGAAGAGGCAGCGGCCCTTCGCGCCGAAGCCGATATGGAACCCGATCCGGTGCACACCGGCGAGGTGACCAAGGAAACCCAGATCATCGCCATCTATGGCAAGGGCGGCAGCGGCAAGTCGTTCGCGCTCGCCAATCTCAGCTACATGATGGCGCAGCAGGGCAAGCGCGTGCTGCTTATCGGCTGCGACCCGAAGTCGGACACGACATCGCTGCTGTTCGGCGGCAAGGCGACCCCGACGATCATCGAAACGAGCGCCAAGAAGAAGCTCGCCGGCGAGGAAATCAGCATCGAGGATGTCTGTTTCCAGCGCGACGGCGTGTTCGCGATGGAATTGGGCGGCCCCGAAGTCGGCCGTGGCTGCGGTGGTCGCGGCATCATCCATGGTTTCGAAACGCTCGAAAAGCTCGGTTTCCATGACTGGGGTTTCGATTATGTGCTGCTCGATTTTCTCGGCGACGTGGTGTGCGGCGGCTTCGGCCTGCCGATCGCCCGCGACATGTGCCAGAAGGTCATCGTCGTCGCCTCGAACGACCTGCAATCGCTCTATGTCGCCAACAACGTCTGCAAGGCGGTCGAATATTTCCGCAAGATGGGCGGCAATGTCGGCGTCGCCGGCATCCTGATCAACAAGGACGATGGCTCGGGCGAAGCCCAGGCCTTTGCCGATGCAGTTGGCATTCCGGTGCTGGTCTCGATCCCGGCGCATGAGGATATCCGCAAGAAATCCGCCAATTACCAGATCATCGGCACCAACGAGAGCCAGTGGGGGCCGTTGTTCGAAAGCCTGGCGGAAAATGTCGAGACGGCGCCGCCGGTGCGGCCCACCCCGCTCGATCAGGACGGCCTGCTCGGCCTGTTCAAGCCCGAGGATACCGGCGGCAATTTCAAGCTGATGCCCGCCACCCAGGCCGATATGCGCGGCGGCGAATTCGTCACCAAGCCGACGCTGGAAGTTGTGTACGACAATGTCTGACAATCTCGATCTCGATGTACCGGTGGCACCGGTGGCCGAAGGCGGCGCGGTCGTCGACGGTGCCGGCTGCCACGCCGGTGCCGACACGATGCGCGAGGCCGCCGCCAAGGCCGGAAAGTCCGAAGTCCTCGATCGCTATGCGGCGGATTACCCCAAGGGTCCGCATGACCAGCCGCAATCGATGTGCCCGGCCTTTGGCTCACTGCGCGTCGGTCTGCGCATGCGCCGCACCGCGACGATCCTGTCGGGCTCGGCGTGCTGCGTCTATGGTCTGACCTTCACGTCGCACTTCTATGGCGCGCGCCGCACCGTCGGCTATGTGCCGTTCAGTTCGGAAACGCTGGTCACCGGCAAGCTGTTCGAGGATATCCGCGAAGCTGTTTACAAAATGGCCGATCCGGCGTTGTATGACACGATTGTCGTGACCAACCTGTGCGTGCCGACCGCTTCGGGCGTGCCTTTGCAACTGATCCCCGATGTCATCAACGGCGTGCGCGTCATCGGCATCGATGTGCCGGGCTTTGGTGTCCCGACCCATGCCGAGGCCAAGGATGTGCTGGCCGGCGCGATGCTCGCCTATGCCCGCAAGGAAGCCATGGCCGGCCCGGTCGCGGCGCCTTCGGTGCGCCAGGATTTGCCGACGATCACGTTGCTCGGTGAAATGTTCCCGGCCGATCCGGTTGGCATCTCGATGATGCTCGAGCCGATGGGGCTGGCTGCCGGGCCGGTGGTGCCGACGCGCGAATGGCGCGAGCTGTATTCGGCGCTCGATTGCGCCGCGGTTGCCGCCATCCACCCCTTCTACACCGCCAGCGTGCGCGAATTCCACGCCGCCGGCCGCAAGGTGGTGGGCAGCGCGCCGGTGGGCCGCGACGGCACCGCCGCATGGCTCGCCGCGATCGGCGATGCCTGCGGGATCAGCGCCGACAAGATCGCCGCGGCGCAGAACAAGTTCCTGCCCGCCATCGCTGCGGCGCTCGCCGCCAAGCCGATCAAGGGCCGCATCACCGTGTCGGGCTATGAAGGTTCGGAACTGCTGGTGGCCCGGCTGCTCGTCGAATCGGGCGCCGAAGTCCCCTATGTAGGCACCGCTTGCCCGCGCACGGCGTGGTCGGACCCCGATCGCGAATGGCTGGAGGCCAAGGGCACCCGCATCCAGTATCGCGCCAGCCTTGAACAGGACATCGCAGCGGTCGACGAATATCGTCCCGACCTGTCGATCGGCACGACGCCGGTGGTGCAGCACGCCAAGAGCCACGCCATCCCCGCCCTGTATTTCACCAACCTGATTTCGGCGCGCCCCCTGATGGGCCCGGCCGGCGCGGGCAGCCTGGCGCAGGTCATCAACGGCGCGCTCGCCAACAAGGCGCGTTTCGACACGATGCGCGAGTTCTTTGAAGGTGTCGGCGAAGGCTATTCTGCCGGCATCTGGGAGGACACCCCCAGCGACCGCCCCGATTTCAAGAAGAAATACGCCGCCAAGATGGTCGCGTCGGCCAAGGCCGAAGAGGCCATTGGGTCATGACGCTGATCCTGGATCATGATCGGGCGGGTGGTTACTGGGGCGCCGTTTACGCCTTTACAGCCATCAAGGGCCTGCAGGTCATCATCGACGGCCCGGTCGGCTGCGAGAACCTGCCGGTCACCTCGGTGCTCCACTATACCGATGGCCTGCCGCCGCACGAATTGCCGATCGTCGTCACCGGTCTCGGTGAGCAGGAATTGGGTCGTGACGGCACCGAAGGCGCCATGAAGCGGGCGTGGAAGACGCTCGATCCGGCGCTGCCGGCGGTTGTTGTCACCGGATCTATCGCCGAAATGATCGGCGGTGGCGTGACGCCCGAAGGCACTAATATCCAGCGCTTCCTGCCGCGCACCATCGACGAGGACCAGTGGCAGGCCGGCGACCGCGCGCTGACCTGGCTGTGGACCCAGTTCGGGCCGAAAAAGACGCCGCCGCTGCGCCCGCGCAAGGAAGGAGCCCGGCCCAAGGTCAACATCATCGGGCCGATGTACGGCACCTTCAACATGCCGTCCGATCTCGCCGAGATCCGCCGTCTCGTCGAAGGCATCGGCTGCGAGGTCAACCTCGTCTTCCCGCTCGGCACCCATCTTGCCGATATTCGCCGGCTTGCCGATGCCGAGGTCAATATCTGCATGTACCGCGAATGGGGTCGCGGCCTGTGCGAAGCGCTCGAACGCCCCTATCTTCAGGCACCGATCGGGCTCAATTCGACAACGCTGTTCCTGCGCAAGCTCGCCGAGCTGACCGGCCTGGATGCCGAACCCTTCATCGAGAAGGAAAAGCACACCACCATCAAGCCGTTGTGGGACCTGTGGCGTTCGGTGACGCAGGATTTCTTCGGCACGGCCAGCTTTGCCATCGTCGCCACCGAAACCTATGAGCGCGGGCTGCGCAGCTTCCTCGAAGACGATATGGGGCTGCCCTGCACCTTCAGCTTCAAGCGCACCGCCGGGATCAAGCCCGACAATGCAGCGGTGATCGAAGCGCTGAAGACCAGCCCGCCGCTGATCATGTTCGGCAGCTACAACGAGCGCATGTACATGGCCGAACTCGGCAGTCGCTCGGTCTATGTGCCGGCCAGCTTTCCCGGTGCTGCGATCCGCCGCCACACCGGATCGCCCTTCATGGGCTATTCGGGGGCAACCTATCTCATTCAGGAAGTCTGCAACGCGTTGTTCGATGCGCTGTTCTTCATCCTGCCGCTTGCCGGCCAGATGGATCGTGCCGAGGCGACGCCGTCGCGGCTGCTCGAATCGGTCACCTGGGCCGATGATGCGCGCTCCGAACTCGACGAGCTTGTCGACAAGCAGCCGGTGCTGGTGCGGATCTCGGCGGCCAAGCGGCTGCGCGATGCCGCCGAGCGTGCGGCACGCGATGCCGGCGAAAAAATCGTCACCCGCGAACGGTTGTTTGCTGCCGCGCAACTATTTGAATCACAGGCTGCATGAGCCTCTGGTCCTTTCATAAACACTGCGGCATAGTGTCCCGGGGTGTAACCTTTGGTTCGAAAGAACCTCGACCACTTTGCGGTGGATTCCAACGCCGCAAAGCTGCCGGTCGGGCGAGGCCATCCCGGCCCCGTGCGGCGGATAAACTGGAGGAAACTACATGAGTGATAAAATGTTGGGTCCGGGTACATACCTGACCGACGCCGAAGCGAAGGAGTTCCATAAGGGCTTTGTGGCCAGCATGGGCTTTTTCACCTTCGTCGCAATCGTCGCGCACTTCCTCGTCTGGGAATGGCGTCCGTGGCTCGGTTCGCCCAAGGCTTATGCCGCCGTCGAACAGAATGTCCAGCAGGCCGATGCGACCACCGTCGCAACGCCGAACGGTTAAGGAGAGAAGACAATGTGGAGAGTTTGGCAGGCGTTCAACCCGCAGCGGCTCCTTCCGGCGCTGGCGATTTTCCTTTTCACCCTGGCAGTGCTGATTCACTTCATCCTGCTCAGCACCGACCGGTACAACTGGCTCGACGGCGCCGAACCTGCGGCGCCCGCCGCATCGGCCGCGATCACGACGTCGACAGCGTCGGCCTGACCCTGCCCTTGCGGCTGGGGGTTTGCGTAACAGGTAAAGCGAGACGGGCAGGGCGAATTTGTCGCCTTGCCCGCCCCGCACCACAAGCTAGAGTTCCTGCATGGCATTCCCTGTGGAATGTCATCCGGGAGGGAGGTGCGCCATGGCGCTCTTGAGTTTCGAACGGAAGTATCGCGTTCGGGGGGGCACGCTGGTTGGCGGTGACCTTTTCGATTTCTGGGTTGGGCCCTTTTATGTGGGGTTCTTCGGCGTCACGACCATTTTCTTTGCAACGCTGGGAACCGCGTTGATTCTGTATGGCGCGGCGATCGGTCCGACTTGGAACCCGTGGCTCATCAGCATTGCGCCGCCCGACATCAGCTACGGACTCAGCCTTGCGCCGCTGCGCGACGGCGGATTGTGGCAGATCATCACCATCTGTGCGGTCGGCGCTTTCTCCAGTTGGGCGCTGCGCGAGGTGGAAATCTGCCGAAAGCTGGGCATGGGCTATCATGTGCCCTTCGCTTTCAGTGTCGCGATTTTCGCCTATGTCTCGCTGGTCGTTATTCGTCCCATGCTGATGGGCGCCTGGGGCTTCGGCTTTCCGTACGGCATCTTCAGCCACCTCGATTGGGTGTCGAACACCGGCTACCAATATCTGCATTTCCATTACAACCCGGCGCACATGCTGGCGGTGAGCTTCTTCTTCACCACGACGCTGGCGCTCGGCCTGCACGGGTCACTGGTGCTGTCGGCGGTCAACCCCGCCAAGGGCACCGATGTGAAGTCGCCCGAATATGAAGATACTTTCTTTCGCGACCTCGTCGGCTATTCGGTCGGCACGCTGGGCATCCACCGCGTCGGCCTGCTGCTGGCGCTGAACGCCGGGTTCTGGAGTGCGGTCTGCATCATCCTGTCGGGTCCCTTCTGGTCGCGTGGCTGGCCGGAATGGTGGACCTGGTGGCTCAACCTGCCGATCTGGCGCTGAGGGGAGATAGACCATGGCTTATCAGAACATCTTCACCCAGGTACAGGTTCGCGGCGAGCTCGAGGACGGTGTTCCGCTGCCCGCCGGCAATGATCCGCGCTTCGGTCCCTTCGGCTTCACCTACTGGATGGGCAAGCTGGGCGGTACCCAGATCGGCCCGGTCTACCTCGGCACCCTCGGGGTCGCCTCGCTGCTGACCGGCACGCTCGCTTTCCTCATCATCGGATTCAACTTCTGGGCGCAGGTCAATTGGGACCCCATCCAGTTCGTCCGCCAGCTGTTCTGGCTGTCGCTTGAGCCGCCACCGGCCAAATACGGTCTGAAGATCCTGCCGCCGCTCGCCGAGGGTGGCTGGTGGCTGATCACCGGGGCGTTCCTCACGGCGTCGGTGCTGCTGTGGTGGGCGCGCACCTATCGCCGCGCGGTCGAACTGCAGATGGGCACCCATGTTGCCTGGGCCTTTGCGTCGGCGATCTGGCTCTATCTGGTGTTGGGCTTCATCCGCCCGCTCGCCATGGGCAGCTGGGCCGAAGCGGTGCCGTTCGGCATTTTCCCGCACCTCGATTGGACCGCGGCTTTCTCGATCCGCTACGGCAATCTGTTCTACAATCCGTTCCATGCGCTTTCGATCGTCTTCCTTTATGGCTCGACGCTGTTGTTCGCCATGCACGGGGCGACCATCCTCGCCGTCGGTCGCTACGGCGGTGAACGCGAAATCGAACAGATCACCGATCGCGGTACGGCATCGGAACGCGCTGCGCTGTTCTGGCGCTGGACGATGGGTTTCAACGCGACGATGGAATCGATCCATCGCTGGGCCTGGTGGTTCGCGGTGCTGACGACGCTGACCGGCGGCATCGGCATCCTGCTCACCGGCACCGCGGTCGATAACTGGTATCTCTGGGCGGTCGAACACAAGTTCGCGCCGGCCTATCCGTCGACCGGCGTCGTCGATCCCGCCACGCTTCCGGGGGCACCGCAATGATCCGCAAACTCGTCTCGCTGAGCCTCGTCCTGCCAGCACTGCTGCTGGCCGGGTGCGAGGTCGGCACCAAGGTGACCGATCAAACCGGTTACCGCGGTACCGCCATGAACCAGGTCGCCCTCAAGCGCACACTGCCAGCGGCCGATGTCATTCCCGAGCCGATCTATGAACTAACGCCCGAAATGCGCGAGGGGCAGCGGGCGAAGGAAGCTTACCAGAACGTCCAGGTGCTGGGTGACATCAGCGCCGAGGAGTTCAACTACACGATGGCGGCGATTTCGGGCTGGGTGGCGCCGGTGGAAGGTGAAAATGCCGGCTGCAATTACTGCCACAACCCCGAAAACATGGCGTCGGACGAGAAATACACGAAGATCGTCGCGCGCAAGATGTTGCAGATGACCCGCGACATCAACGCCAACTGGACGCCGCATTTCTCGCTCAGCCAATATGCCGGCAAGGGCGCCGGCGTGACATGCTGGACGTGCCATCGCGGCCAGCCGGTGCCCAAGTACAACTGGTCGGCGGCATTGCCCGATCCCAAGGGCATCGCCGGCAACAAGCATGGCCAGAACACACCGGCAAAATCGGTGGCCTATGCTTCGCTGCCGAGCGATCCGTTCGAATCGTTGCTGCAAGGCAAGAACATCATCAAGGTGCAGGCGACCAGTGCCTACCCGTCTGCCTATGTCGAATCGATCCAGAAAACCGAAAAGACCTATGGCCTGATGATGCACATGTCGCAGGGCCTGGGGGTGAATTGCACCTACTGCCACAACAGCGACAATTTCGCGAGCTGGTCGAACTCGCGGCCGCAACGTGTCAACGCCTGGTACGGTATCCGCATGGTGCGTGACATCAACGACAATTACATCACGTCGCTCGGCAAGGTCTGGCCTGCCAATCGCCTTGGCCCGGCTGGTGATCCGAAGAAGGTGTTTTGCACAACCTGCCACCAGGGTAAGAACAAGCCGCTGGGCGGGGTCAACATGCTCAAGGACTATCCGGCCTTGAAGGGCACGCCGCACGACATGTCGGCACCGCCGCCACCGCCGGTGGATACGATGCCGGCGCCCGTTCCGATCGCTGCGGTCGACACGGCCAAGCCGGCGGCCTGAAGCGCGAAACGCACACAAAGACGGCCCGGGTGGCGACACCCGGGCCGTTCCTGCGTCCGGCGCCGGTGAAGCTGCCTATTTGCTCTTCGCTGGCGGCACTTCGCTCTCGGCGACCTGTTGCCAGGCGCCCAGCGCGCAGCCGCCGAATTCCATGCGAGTGAACGGATCGACGACCGTGACGACATCGCCGCGGCACTGACGATCGTTGAGGCTGCGGGTGATCAGCGCACGATTGGGGCCATAGGCCGAACAGGCCGGCCCCAGATTGTGCCACCAGCCGCGACTGGTGCGCGCAAAATAGCCCTTTTCCGCGGTCATGCGCCGCGCCTTGATCTCGCGATTGGCGAGGCATTCCTGCGGGCCGGCCGGGGGCGTTTCGGCGGCAAGGGCAGGCGCCGTGAACGCAAGCAGCAGCAGGGTCAGCAGGATACGCATGATTCGCCTCGGGGTTGGTGACGCAATCTACCAGCAAAACGATGCAATGTCAGCGCGGGCCGGGGCCGGCGGGGATCCGGTCGAGCGCAGCCATGATCGCCGGCCGATGCGTGAAGTGCAGGAAACGGCCGCCATCGGCCACGACGTCGAAGGTCGCCCCCGGAAAGGCCAGCCGCCAGAAGGTTTCGGCTTCGGCAAAGCTGTAGAGCGGATCATGCGCGCCGGTGATGATCGTCCAGTGGCGGGCATCGGGCAGGGTCGGCGGCAGCGCGCCGGCGCCATGGGCTTGCACCTCGGCCAGAAAGCCCAGCATGCCGAGCGATGACTGCCGCGAGGCACGCACCATGTCGGCGAGATTTCCGGGGACATCGAGGGCGGCTTCGTCGATCGGGCTACCACTGACGCTCTGGCGCAGCATCCGCGCGATAACGGCGGAGCTGGTGCGGCGAGACAGGATGCGGGCAAAGGCCTGCGCCAGCCGGGCATTACCGAAGAACAGCGCCTTGCCGCGTCCCATCATGCCTTCCAGCCGCTTGTCGAGCGCCGCCGGCGGCTCGGGGCCGACCAGCACGCCCCCGCAGACACGATCGCCCAGCATCGCCGCCGTGACCGAAATGGCGGTGCTGGCGGTGCGGGCATAAAGCGTCACCTGGCCGATGCCGAGCGTGTCGAGAATATCGGCAGCATCGCGGGCGGCTTCGGCAAAGGGGCCATCGGGGCCGCTGATCATGTCGGTCAGCCCGAAGCCCGGCCGGTCGAAGGCGATCGGCCGCCAGCCGGCGGCCTGCAGATCGGCGATCAGCCGGCGCGACTGGTGTCGCCCGCCGACAGCAGGGTGGAACATCAGCAGCGGCCGGCCGCGTCCGAAGTGCGGCAAGGCGCCATGGTCGGTGACCGCGATCCGCCCCGGTGCGCGGCGGCGGGCGAGCAGGCGCAGCGGCTCGGCATCGGCGCCGCGCGGTTCGACCTCGACACTGCACGCTGTCGCCAGCCCGGCGAGCGCATCGATCTCGGCAGCGATCCGCGCCAGATCGACGGCGTTGGCGACCCCGCAGGCCTGGAAGACGATGCGCAGACCGGCCTTGGCGCCATGGCTCGAGATGCCCAGCGCCAGCGCCGCGCTGTCACGCGTCGCGCCGCGCGCCAGCGCCTGTGCAAGTTCGGCCTGGCGCAGCGTCAGGCCGAACAGTTCGGCGAACAGCCGCGTGCTGCCTTCGGGCGGTCGCACCCCGCCGGCGGCGGCCGACAGGATGCGGCGCACCAGATCAGTCTGGCGCGCCGCACCGGTCTTGCGCATCGCTGATGCGACCAGCTTGCGCGCGGTTTCATAAGCGACATCGGTATCCTGTGCCGCGGCATGCAGGTCACCCCGGCGCGAAAGGGCGGCGGCGAGGCGGCTTTCCTGCGGCGACAGGCCATAGGCGTGCGCCGCCTGGTCCCACGCCGCGAGATCGGGGCGAAACGCCACCACGGCGAATTCGCCATCGCCGCGATCGAGCGCGTCTCGCACCTGTGCTGCCAGCGGCCAGTTGCGCGCCATCGCCTGGGTGGCGGCGGCGACGGCAACCGGGCGGCCGGTACGATCATCGGCGATGGCGGACACGCTGGGGCGGTTGATGCCAACGCGGGCGACAACAGCGGCGAGCGGATCAGGGCCGCCCAGCCAGTCGAGAAAGCGCGGTTCGGCGGTGATAACCCGCCCGGCGCGGTCGCAGACGGCGGAGGCGAAGCTGTCGGGCAACAGGTCGGCGGGCGGACCACCGCGCGCCATGGCGGCGTCGGCGGCGGCGATCAACGCTTCGGGGGCTTCGGCCATGGCGGCGCCCAGACCGTCGGGATCATCGACCAGAACGTGCAAAAGCGCATCCTCGCGATCGGCGCGCTGGAAGCGTTCCAGAAAGGCAGCGGCGCGGGATTTCATGACAATAGCATAATATTTTCGGTAACTTGCGCAACGACCCCCAAATGGAGGTGCGCAGTTTCTTGCCGATATCCTAACAACCTGCGCGCAGCCGGGTCGGGCTGCCGGTTGCGATCAGGGAGGGGATGCAATGTCGCTACCATGGGTCCGTCTGGTTGTGGCGACCGCTGCGCCGCTATTGCCGGCATCACCGGCGCTGGCCGCCGTTACCAGCTACGTTGCGCCGGGTCTTTTCGATGCAGCCAGCAACCAGACTGCCTTCACCAGCTTTGAAAATGATGTCGCAGGCTATCAGGCCAATCCCTTCGTCAGCAGCGGCATCCGTTTCACGCAATTGCCGGGCGGTCACCCCAATGTCATTCCCTATATCGCGCCGGCCGGGGGCGCCGGCACGGTGCCCGAGGCGCTTTCGCAGGTGCTGGAGGGCAATGGCGAGGAGAATTTCAGGATCGAGCTGGCCAATGGCGCCAGCTTCAACGCCATCGGCTTCGCACTTTACACCAACGCCTATGCGGCCCCGGTGCTCAGCCTGTTCGCGCCGGGCGGTACCCTGATCGGCAATTACACCGTGCCGCAGGCGCCGCATCAGATCGGCTTTTTCGGTTTGACCTCGACAGCGGCGATCGGTTCGGTGGTGCTGATCGTCGACCGCGGCTGGATCGAGAATGTCGCGATCGACAATGTCAGCATCGGCAGCCTGGCCGGCGGTATCCCGGAGCCGGCAAACTGGGCGCTGCTGGTGGCGGGCTTCGGCCTGCTCGGCGGGGCGCGGCGCCGGCGGCGGACGTTTCCGGTCGTTGTCGCCTAGCCGCGGAAGCTGTCCTTTGCCGCGCGTCGGGCGCCGAGTTCGGCGATACTGGCGGCGCGTATGAAGGGGTTGGTCGCGCGCTCGTCGGCGATGGTGAAGGGCACTGTCGGCAAACCCTGCGTCCGCGCCGCATCGATGGCGATGACCCGCGCGGCGAGCGCCGCATTGTCGGGTTCGACCGTCACGGCGAAGCGGGCATTCGACTGGGTATATTCGTGCGCGCAATAGACTTGCGTCGTATCGGGCAGCGCCATCAGCTTGCCGAGCGCGGAGAACATGTCGGCCGGCGTGCCTTCGAACAAGCGGCCGCAGCCCAGCGCGAACAGCGTGTCGCCGGGGAACAGCACGCCATCCGCTTCAAAGGCATAGGCGATGTGCCCGGCGGTATGGGCGTGGACATCAATAACGCGCGCCGATGATGCGCCGACCATCACCGTATCGCCTTCGCCGACAGCGCGGCCAAGGTGCGGTATGCGGTCGGCCTCGCCGCGCGGCCCGGTGACTTTCGCGCCGGTGGCGGCGACGATGCCGGCATTGCCGCCGACATGATCGGGGTGCCAATGGGTGTTCAATATCTGGGTGATCGTCCAGCCGCGCGCCGTCGCCGCCGCCAGCACCGGCTCGGCCACCGCCGGGTCGATGACGGCGGTTTCGCCGCTCGCGGCGTCATGCGCCAGATAGACATAATTGTCGCTGAGCACCGGGACCTGGACGATTTCCAGCATTACCAGCTCCCGACATTGGGCATTGATACCCAGGGCTCGGCGGGCGCCAGCGCCGGGCCGTCCTGCAACAGCTCGACCGAAATGCCGTCGGGGGAGCGCACGAACGCCATGCGGCCGTCGCGCGGCGGCCGGTTGATGGTGACGCCGCCGTCGAGCAGCCGCTGGCAGGCGGCGTGGATATCGGGCACCGCGTAGGCGAGATGGCCGAAATTGCGCCCCGCCGTATAGCCGCTCTCGTCCCAATTGTGGGTCAGCTCGACCTGGGCGCTTTCATCGCCGGGCGCAGCGAGGAAGATCAGCGAAAAGCGCCCGGCAGCATTGTCGTAGCGCTTGAGCTCCTTGAGCCCGAGCAGCTCGAAAAACGCCAGCGTCGCGGGTACATCCGACACGCGGATCATGGTGTGGAGATATTTCATGCGGGGTTCCTCGATGGGGGGCTTCTCAGGGCTCGGCCTTCAAACGCTTCGAAACAGGCAATGACAGCATCGGCAATCGGTGTCGGCCGGCCGCGCACCTCGGCGACATGGACATGCACTTCCTCGCCCGTCGCGCGCAAATCCTCGCCATCGCCGCCATGGAGCTCGAATTGCAGGGTCATCGAGCTGGTGCCGATGCGACTGCAGCGCACGCAGATGGCGACCATTTCATCGAGCAATATCGGCGCCTTGAACTCGACGAGCGCCTTGGCAACATGCATTTCGGGGCCACCGGCAAGGCCTTCGCCCGGGTAGATGCCGGCGGCACGGAAATATTCGACCAAGCCGATGTCGAAATATTCGAGGTAGCGCGGGTTGAACACCACCGCCTGGGCATCGACCTCGGCAAAGCGCACGCGCTTGGGGAAGGCGAAGCGAAAATCGGCGCGTGCCATGGCGGGCTCCGGATGTTGGGGCATTCAGCCTGCCGAAAGCAGCTGTCGCCGATAAGGGTGCTGCTGGGGTTACCAGCCTCGAGACGAAAGTTCAAAGACGACGATGATCGACGCCCGCACCACCCTTGTTCCCGCCATCATCCTTGCCGCCGGCCTTGTCGGCGGCGGCTGGCTGCTCGGTGACGGGCTGACCCGTGCCAAGCATGCCGACCGCGCCGTGACGGTGCGCGGCCTCGCCGAGCGCGATGTCACCGCCGACCTGGCGACCTGGACTATCGCCAGCACCGCGGTGGGCAGTGACCTGCCGGCGTTGCAGGCCAAGGCCGACAGCGATGGCGACCGGGTCATCGCGTTTCTGAAGACGCAGGGCTTTGGCGCCGACGAGATCGAGACCGGCGGCATCAGCGTCAACCAATATGTCGACAGCAACGGCCGCCCCAACATCACCATCCGCCGCAAGATCCAGCTGCGCACCACCAGAGTGATGGCGGCGCGCGCCGCCTATGCCCGCCAGGCCGAGCTGATGCGGCAGGGCGTGGTGTTCGACAGCGACAATGGCGGCATGGTCTACAGCTTCACCCGGCTGAACAGCGTCAAGCCGCCGATGATCGCGGCGGCGACGAAGAACGCGCGGGAGGGCGCCGAACAGTTCGCCATGGATTCGGGTGCCGAGGTTGGCGATATCAAGTCGGCCTCGCAGGGCTATTTCTCGATCATCCCGCGCGATGGCGATGCGTCGGGCGCCAGCGCCGGGGCGTCGCCGTACCAGAAGGTGCGGGTGGTCACGACGATCGATTTCTACCTGGATTGACTCAGGACCGGCGGCTGCCGCCGCCGGTTCAATCCCCGAGCAGCGCCTTGTTCGCCGCCTTGCCCGCCGATGAATCGGGGTCGGCGCGCGCCGCCGCGACCCAGGCGGTGCGCGCCAGCTGGTCATTGCCCTGCGCCGCGGCGATGTTGCCGGCCTCATACTGGATATCGGCGCTTTCCGGGTCCTGTTCGGCGGCCTTCAGGATCGCGGCTTCGGCGGTCTTGAAATCGCCCATGCGGCGGGCGAGCGTCGCCTTCAGCAACCAGCCGAAGGGCACCTGCGGATCAAGCTTGGTCGCGCTTTCGAGATCGGCGGCGGCGGCCTTTTCACGCTTCAGGTCGACGAGCGCTTCGGCGCGGGTGACGCGCAGGCTGGCTTCGGCGCGCGGGCTGAGGCTGATCCCGCCGGGACCAGCGATCGCGGTATCGAGAAAGCCGATCGCTGCCGCCGGCTGCCCGGCGAGCATCGCGGCATCGGCAGCCTGTGACAGTATGGTCACCGCCTTGCCGTCCTGCGCCGCGACCGAGCCCTTGACCGCCTTGTCGAAGCTGGCCAGCGCCGCCGGATAGTCCTGCCGGGCGAACTGCGCCAGCGCCAGGCAGTGCAGCGCCGGCACGCCGCCGTTTTCGATGCGCCACGCCTGCGCGCTTTCGACCGCGCGTTCGGGGGCCGATTTCACCAGCGCCAGGCACGCCTGGTAGCGCCCGACATCGCTTGCGAGTGGCGCTGCCAGCGCCGGGCTGGCAAGCAGCGCCAGCAACAGGACAGGTTTCATGGCAATTCCTTGTCGACCAGTGCCGCCACGATCGCCAGCAGCAGGGCGATATCCTGCGGCCGTGACAGGCGATGATCGCCGTCCTTGACGAGATGAAGCTGAACATCGTCGGAACGGAGCCGATCGGCGATGTCGAGCGTCAGCCGCCACGGCACGGCATCGTCGCGTTGGCCGTGCAGCAGCCGCACCGGCGCGGTGATGGCGATCGGCGCGTCCATCAGCAATTGCGCCGGGGCATCGGCGATCAGCGCCGCCGAATAGCGATAGCCTTGGGGGTCGTAATCGCTCGGCCGGCTGAACCAGCCCTGTGTTGCCAGCGCTTCATGGTCGGCTGGCGTGATGTCGAGGCCCCATTGCGTGAAATCCGGCGCTGCGGCGATGCCGACAAGCCCCGCCAGCCGCACGCCGAGCGCCAGCCCGAGGCGCAGCGCGATCCAGCCGCCCATCGACGAGCCGACCAGCAGCACGCGGCCAGCGGGCGCGACATGGTCGATGATGGCGCGGGCGTCCGCCACCCAGCGCCCGATGCTGCCGGCGAGAAAGTCGCCCCCCGAAGCGCCGCAGCCCGAATAGTCGAGCCGCAGCAGCCCCCTGCCGTTTGCCACCGCCCAATCGGCGATCGCTTCGGCCTTGGAGCCGGTCATGTCCGACATGTAGCCGGGCAGGAAGACGATGAGCGGCCCGGCGCCCGGCGTGTGGCGGAAGGCGAGTGCGGTGCCGTCATGGCGGAGAAACTGCACGTCCGTCATGGCTTCAGGCCGTGCAGATCGACTTGAGCGCCAGCCAGTCGCCGGCAGCGAGCGCCGGGTCGCTGCCCGATCGCACCGCCTTGGCGAAGCGTTCGGCGCGCAGGGCATCAGAGGGGTGGCTGGTGTCGAAGCCGCCGCCTGCAGCCTTGGCCTGGCGCGCGAAAAAGTCCGCCGCGCCCTGTGTCGACACGTCGGCGGCGGCGAGCAGCGCGATGGCGCCGCCATCGGCTTCGGCTTCGGCGGCCTTGTCGCCCGCCTTGAGCACGGTCAGATCGGCCATCGTTCCGGCATCGCTGCCCAATGTGCGGGCGATCACCGCCGGGCCGCTGGCGCGCAAAATGTTCTGGTTGGGGTGCTGGAAGGCAATATGTTCGATCTCATGGGCCAGCGCGGCGGCAATCTCGTCGGCCGAAACCGCTTGGTCGAGCAGCCCGCGATAGAGCGCGACATGGCCGCCGGGCAGCGCGATGGCGTTGATCTCGGGGTTGTCGACCACCGTCACCGATACTGGCTCGGGCAGTGCGGGTGGCAACAGCCGCGCTGTCAGCCGGGCCAGCGCGGCACTGCCGGCGCCGCCGTCGCACGGCCGGCCGAGATCGGCGAGATAGGCGCGGCCGATCGGATCGGTGACGCTGTGCGGCAACAGCGGCGCTGTGGCGCGGATGATCTCGTCGCGGCCGGTCCACAATCCCGCCGAGATGAAGGCCAGTAGCCCGATGCCGATGGCGAGAAGCCGCGTCGGGACAAGTGATTGCAGCCGGATATCGCCGACCCAGCTATCGGGGTCGGCCTGGTCGATGACCAGACTCCAGTCGCTCTTGTCGGTACGATACAACGTCGTGCGGGCGGGAATCGCGGCATCGCGGCGCAACCGCTGCAGCGGCACGCCGGCGATATCGCTGTCGCCCCGCACGACGATGCGGTCGCCATAGGGTGCGACGACCACCGGCACGGCGCCACCGTCGCGGCCATCGCGTAGCGTCGCCGGCAGCGGCTGCATGTTGCGGCGGGCCTTTGTCATCGCGCCGGGATGCCAAAAAGCCGGTGGCGATACAAGCACGGGCCGGTCATGGCGCGCCGAACACCGCGCGGCGCACGGCGCGGGCGACGAGGTCGGCGGCGATGGTGCCGATTTCGGTGATCGCGGTGGCGTCGCTACCGGTGCCGGTGTCGGTCGCGGTGGAGATGACGAACAGGCTGTCGCCATCGAAGGGGCAATGGATCGGGCGGATGCAGCGCGCCAGCCCGTCCTGCGCCATCATGGCGACCCGCCGCGCCTGCGCACGGGTCAGCGGTGCGTCGGTGGCGATGGCGCCGATGCTGGTGTTGCGGCTGCCGGCGCTGGCGGCGAGCGGGCTGGCGGCGCCGCGTTTCGGCATGGCGACGGCGCCTTCGGGGGGCGCGCCGGCATAGACTTCGCCGAAGCTGTTGACCGCGACCAGCGCGCTGATGCGGTGGCCCGAGGACAGGGTGGCCGATACGCTGCCGATGCCGCCGGGGCGGCTGCCGGCCTTGGCGCCGAAGCCGGCGCCGATACGACCACTGACGTCGCCGCTGCCAAGCGCTGCGAACGCCGCGCGGGTGAGGCGGCGATAGGGTGGTTCCGCCCCCCAGGCCTTGTCGCCACCGTTGGTCAGATCGAACAGGATCGCCGCCGGCACCACCGGCACGCGCGGCAGGCCGGGGCCGATGTCGAGGCCCTGGCCGCTCGCCGCCAGCAGCAGCACCAGTTCATCGGCGGCGGCGAGGCCGAAGACCGAGCCGCCGGCGAGCGCCAGACCATGGACGCGTTCGACTAGGGTCGACGGGTCGAGCGCATCGGTTTCGCGGGTGCCGGGGCCGCCGCCGCGCACATCGACCGCCATCACCATGGGGCTTGAGGGAACGATGAGGGTTACCCCGGTGTTGAACCCGGGGTCATGGGCATGGCCAATGGCAAGGCCGGGCACGTCGGTGAGGCAATCGGTCATGTTGCCTTATAGCAGCGACGGTGCGCCGC
Organism: Polymorphobacter sp.; assembly: GCA_044373875.1. Taxonomy (GTDB): domain Bacteria; phylum Pseudomonadota; class Alphaproteobacteria; order Sphingomonadales; family Sphingomonadaceae; genus Sandarakinorhabdus. The sequence goes on along the minus strand of JBILPK010000013.1, from coordinate 15,051 downwards.
CTTGCAACTTGGGCCTTGTCCGTGCAGGCATTACAGCCGGGGGCGGGAGAATTTGATGGTTACGGCGCATATCAACCGCATCGGCACGGCGGTGCCCCCCAACGACGTGCATGATGCCTTCGTGCATTTCGTCGGGGACATGATCGACGATCGCCGCAATGCGCTGATCTTCAAGCGCATGGTCGGCCGCGCCGGGATCGACCATCGCTTCTCTTATTTCGAGCCGCTGGCCAATCCCAACCGCTTCATGGCCGATACCGACGGCTTTTATGCCAAGGGTGCGTTCCCCTCCACCGGGGCGCGCATGGTGCGTTTCGAGAAATCGGCGCCTGAAATCGCCGCCGCCGCGCTCGATGCGCTGGGGCTGGAGGGGGAGCGCGAGCGCATCACCCACCTCGTCGTCGCCTCGTGCACCGGTTTCGTTGCGCCGGGCATCGACCAGCTGATCGTCAAGGCGGCGGGGCTCAACCCAGGGGTGGAACGCACCGTGGTGGGTTTCATGGGCTGCTATGCCGCGGTCAATTCGCTGCGGCTGGCGCATCATTTCGTCCGGTCGGACCCGTCGGCGCGGGTGCTGGTGGTCAATCTCGAGCTGTGCACGTTGCATTTCCAGGAAACCGAGCAGCTCGAACGGCTGTTGTCGATGCTGTTGTTCGGCGATGGCTGTTCGGCGGCGCTCGTCACGGCGGACGAGACCGGGCTGGCGCTCAATGATTTCCGCGCGGCCGCCATCGAGGATTCGGGCGATGCCATCACCTGGCGCATCGGCGACCAGGGCTTCGACATGCATCTGTCGGGCGAAGTGCCCGGCCGCATCCAGCGCGCGCTGCGCCACGAGGCGGAACGCAACGATGGCGAGGGCCTGCTGCGCGGCACGCAGGTCGGTGATTACGACCTGTGGGCGGTGCATGCCGGCGGGCGGACGATCCTCGATGCGGTGGAGGCCGGTTTCGAACTGCCTGCCGATGCGCTGCACTGGTCACGCGGCGTGTTGCGCGATTATGGCAACATGTCGTCCGCCACGCTGATGTTCGTGCTCCAGCGCATCATGGGGCAGGTCGGCACGACTGTCGATCGCGCCGCCAAGGGCTTTGCCGTGGCGTTCGGGCCGGGGCTGGCGGCGGAAAGCTTTCGCTTCACCACCGTGTGATGGCGGTGGATTTCGCCCGCCGGGCCGATGAACCCGAATGGATGGATGCCGATGATGTGCCGGCGGCAACCTATGCCGCGCTGATCGCCGATCTGGCGCGTGTCAATACCGTCACGCTGGCGCGGCCGCCGACGCTGGCCTGGCTGGCGCGGGCGACGCAAGGGCTGGACAGTTTCAGCCTTGTCGATATCGGCTTCGGCCATGGCGACATGTTGCGCGCGGTGGCGCATTGGGCGCGGCGCGCCGGCAAGCGGGTGGAATTGACCGGCATCGACCTCAACCCGCGCAGCGCGCCGGTGGCGGCGGCAGCGAGCGCGGGGCTCGGCATCCGCTACCTGACCGGCGATGCCGCGGCCCTGGCGGGGCAGCCGGACTTCATCATTTCGTCGCTGGTGGCGCATCACATGGCCGATGCCGAGCTGGTGGGCTTTATCCGCTGGATGGAGGCGACGGCGGTGCGCGGCTGGTTCATCAACGATCTGCACCGGCACCGGGTCGCTTGGGCAGGCTTCCGGGCGCTCGCCGGCGTGCTGCGCTGGCATCCGATCGTGCGCCATGACGGCGCGCTGAGCGTGCGGCGGGCGTTCGTGCGGGGCGATTGGGACCGGTTGCTGGCGGCGGCGGGGGTGCAGGATGCGGAAATCCGCTGGCATATCCCCTTCCGCTGGGGGGTGGGGCGCTTGAAATGACCCGCACCGTCATCATCGGCGGCGGGCTGGCGGGCGGCGGCGTCGCGGCGCGGCTGGCGGCGCTCGGCCGCCCGGCGCTGCTTCTCGAGCGTGAAGCCGGGGCGCATGACAAGATCTGCGGGGAGTTCCTGTCGGTCGAGGCGGGGCAGCATCTAGCCTCGCTCGGCCTCGATGTGGCGCGGCTGGGCGGGGCGCGGATCGACACGATGCGGCTGCATGTGGGCAAGCGCACCGCTGTGGCGCGATTGCCGTTCGTGGCGACCGGGGTGACGCGGCGCTCGCTCGATGCGGCGCTGCTCGATCATGCGGCGGCGCTGGGGGCGGATGTGCAGCGCGGCGTCGCGGTGCGCGGGCTGGCGCAGGGCCGCGCCGTGACGGCGCTGGGCGAAATCGGTGGCGGCGCGGTGGTGCTGGCGACGGGAAAACACGAGCTGCGCGGGCTGGCGCGTGACCCCGAAGGCACGATCGCCGACCTGATCGGCTTCAAGATGTTCTTCAAGGCGACGCCGAAATTGCGCGCCGCGCTCGCCGGGGCGGTGACGGTGACGGCCTATGAGGGCGGCTATGCCGGGTTGCAGTGCGTGGAAAACGACCGGCTCAACCTGTGCCTGTTGGTCGAACAGGCGCGTTTCAAGGCACTCGGGGGGCGGTGGGAGACGCTTTTTGCCGCGCTTCTGCATGAGCCCGGGTTGCAATTGCTCGCCGATGCGGAGGCGCTTTTGCCGCGGCCGTTGACGATTTCGGGGGTGCCCTATGGTTATCTGTATCGGGCAATGGCGCGGCGCACGGCAGCAACAGCCGGAAATGCAGCGGAAATCGGCGGAAAAACTGCGGAAACACAAGGAGAATCGGGGCACGACGCGGGGGTAATGGCGGGTTTGCGGGCTGAAAAGTTCGGATTTGTTCGCGAAAATAGCCGGGAATCGCGTGGTTTCGACGTGGAAACGGTCGATCAGGGGGGAGTCGCGGTGGGGTATCGCGGCAGTGCGGCGCCGTTTGCGGGCGGAATCGGCCGTGAATCGCCGCAAGATCCGCTGTGGCGGGTGGGAGACCAGGCCGCGGTCATTCCGAGCTTTTGCGGCGACGGCATGGCGATGGCGCTGCACGGCGCCCGGCTGGCTGCCGACCGGCTCGCCGCCGGGGCGGCACCGGCGGATTTCCAGGACCGGCTGCACGCCGATGTCGCCCGCCAGGTCCGGTTGGCGACCAATCTGCAGCGCGTCGCCAACAGCCGCGCCGGGCGCTTTGCGCTGATCAACGGGCTGGCCGCGGTGCCGGGTGCCCTCGGCCTGCTGGCGCGCTGGACGCGGGTGGCGCCGCAGGCGGTGGCGCGGGCGGGGGCGTGATGCGGACAGCCTGCCGCTCTGCCCCTGCGGAGGCGGGGGAGAAATGCTTCTCCTGTCTGAAATTCACGCCGGCCGCCGTCTATATCCTTGAGGGTATTGCAAAAGCCTGATCTAGGGTCATGCTGCGTTCAAGGCGGACGAAAATACTGCCATCAATCGAGTTGCGCATCGGTAACCAATTGTAACCGAACGACATCGGAGGGGCAGGCATGCAGCCGAAACAGATATTCCGAATCATCGTGCCATGCGCCATCGCGCTGGCCGGCGCCGCCCTGATCGGCAATCGCGCCCTTGAGGCCGCCGACCATTTCGATCCGCCGGGACGGGTCGGTACCGATACCAATACCGCCGGGCTCGATGTCGCTGCCGATATCGCCGATCTTTATGCCTTTCATGACGAGAGCAATGTGTACATTGCGATCAGTTTTGGTGGGCCGTCGGCGGTTACCCTGCCGGGCTTTTTCGACCCCGATGTGCTGTATACGATCAATGTGTCGAACGCCGGTGCGCGGACCGATACCGAAATCCCGATCGAGATCCGGTTCGGGCGCGACGGCGTCAATCCCGGGGTCGAAGTGCGCAATCTGCCGGGTGGCGGATCGATACAGGGGCCGGTCGAGCGCAACCTGACGACCACCAGCGGCATTGTGGTGCGCGCCGGCCTGTTCGACGATCCGTTCTTCTTCGATCCGCAGGGGCTGCGCGATTCGCGCGCAACCGGCAATCTGTCGTTCAACAACATGCGCAATCGCTTCGCCAATCTGAATTCCACCTTCGTCGTCCTGTCGATCCCGCGCGCGCTCATCGATCGCGGCCAGCCGCTCGACATCTGGACGTCGTCCGCTCGGATCAGGGGGTAATCGTCATGACCCGGAAATTCTCCTCGCTCACACTGGTTTCGGCGCTGGCCATGACCGTGTTTCTCGCCGGTTGCGGCGATGATACGCCGACGCCGGTGCCGGTAGCGGTCGCCCCGACTCCCACACCGACACCAGCGCCGGCTCCGACGCCGACGCCCACGCCGATCACCGGGGCGAGCTTCAACGTCACGCCGTGCCTGACCCAGGTCGTCGTGCCGGGCCGCACCGTCGCCGATCTGGTGGTGCCGGACGTGTTGCGGCTCGATCTTGCCCAACCGGCGGGCTTTCCCAATGGCCGGCGCTTCCTCGACCCGGTGATCGATGTGACGCTGGCGGCGATCTTCCTCGATCTCAGCCGGCATCCGGCGACGACCTTTGCCGCGATCCCGGTCAACCCGAACGGCATCGACCAGCCGCTCACCGCGGCGTTCCCGTTCCTGGCGCCGCCGCTCGGCACGCCGCCGACATCGGGTGGCGCCGGCAGCCGCTTCCGTTTCCGCGACGATCCGGCATCGGCCTATGTGCGGGTCGATCGCGCCGGGATGCCGGCGATATCGACCGCGCTGATCTCGGGCGTGCCCAACAAGAATTCGTACAATGACGACAATCCGACGATCGATGCGACCGGCAAATGGGTGCCCGAACTTTCCGGCACGCTGACCATCCTCACCAACGCGCTGGCGGATGATTTCGGGCGGCTCGGGCTGTCGATCTGCGCCCGGCCGTCGTGACCGCTGCGATCCCGACGTGACCGCGCTGGCAAAGACCCCGTTGGCCGGTGGCCAACGGGGTCTGCTGAAATGGGCTGTCATCGCCGTGCTGGCGGGTGCGGCGGTGTGGACGATCGACCATTTCGTCGCGCGCGACCCGGCGCCGGTGGCGCAGGACTGGGCCGATTCGCCGTTTTCGGCACCCGGGCCACCGCGTGATTTTGCGCGGGCGGTGGCCGCCACCGAAGTGGCGATCGCCAATGCCCGCGCCGCGGCCGCCGCGGCCAGCGACCAGTGGCTGATGCATGAAATCCTCGCCGGCAGCTATCTGGCGCGGGCGCAACTGACCGGGTCGTACGATGATTATGCCGCGGCGGCGCGGGCGCTCGACGATGGTTTCAAGGTCGCGGTGAAGGGCAGCGGGCCGCACCTGATGCGCGCCTCGCTCGATTTCAGCATGCACCGGCTGGCGGGTGCCGAAAGCCAGCTCGATGCCGTCGATCGCTATGTCGTGCCGCCCGAGCCGGGGGACCGCGCCGAAATGCTGGCGATGCACGGCGATATCGCTTTCTATCGCGGGCAATTGCCCGAAGCGCTGGCCTTTTACGACAAGGCCGATGCGCTGGTGCCCGGTTTCGCCAGCTTCCGGCGGGCGATCTTTGCGGCACGGACCGGCGCTGTCGATCGTGCCGATGCGTATTTCGAACAGGCCGAAAAAGCCTATCGCTCGCCGTCGAAGCAGACGCGGTCGTATCTGGCATTGCAGCGCGGCATCCTCGATCTCGATCGCGGGCGGCTCGATGACGCGATGGTGCATTTCCGCGCGGCGAACGCACTATTCCCGGGCCGCTGGCTGATCGAGGAACATATCGCCGAGGTGCTGACCCTGCAGGGCAAGACCGGCGAGGCCGAAAAGCTGTACCGCGCCATCGTGGCGCGCACCGGCCACCCCGAATTCATCGATGTGCTCGCCGGCCTTGCCGAAAAACGCGGCGACAGCGCCGAGGCGCAGCGGCTTTTTGCCCGGGCATGGGCGATCTGGGAACGCCGGCTGCAGCAGTTTGCCGAAGCCACCTATGGCCATGCCATCGACCATTGCGTGGCCAAGCGCAACTGGGCCTGCGCGGTACGGATGGCCGAACAGAATGTCACGGCGCGGCCCTATGGCGATGCCAAGGTGGCGCTGGCGGGTGCCTTGCTCGGCAGCGGCCGCGCGGCCGAAGCGCGCAGCGTCATCGAGCCGGTGCTGGCGTCGCCGTGGCGGACGCCACAATTGCACCGGACGGCGGCGGATATCTATGCCGCGCTGGGCCTGAAGGCCGAGGCGGGCGCGCAGGACAAGCTGGCCAAGGCGCTCAATCCGCTGGTCTAGAAGCGCCTCTCCCTCCCACTGCGGGGAGGGAGAGGAAGGCTCAATCCACCAGTTTCTGCACGAGATAGGTCGTCCACAGCGCCCGCAGATGCGCCGCCTGTTTCAAATCCGCCCCCGCACCATGGCCACCTTCGGTGTTCTCGTAGAAATAATAGGGCAGGCCCATTTCCTCCATGCGCGCCGCGAACTTGCGGGCGTGCTGGGGGCCGACGCGGTCGTCCTTGGTCGTGGTGAAGATATAGGGTTCGGGGTAGCGCACGCCGGCTTTCAGCGCGTGATAGGGCGACAGCTTCGTCCAGAACGCCCGCACCGCCGGGTCGGCGTTCACATCGCCATATTCGCCCTGCCATGACGCGCCAGCGGCGATCTGCGAGATGCGCAGCATGTCGAGCAGCGGCACATCGATGATGACGGCGTTCCACAATTCGGGGCGCTGGGTCAGTTGCACCCCCATCAACAGGCCGCCGTTGGAGCCGCCCTGGATGCCGAGGCGACGCGGGCTGGTGACCTTGGTCGCGATCAGGTCCTGCGCCACGCTGGCGAAATCGTCATAGATGATCTGGCGTTTGGTGAGCAGCCCGGCTTCGTGCTAGGCTGGGCCGAATTCGCCGCCGCCGCGGATGTTGGCGAGGACATAGGCGCCGCCGCGCTCGAGCCACAATTTGCCGGTTTCGGCCGAATAATTCGGCGTGCGGCTGACCTGGAAACCGCCATAGGCGCTGAGCAGCGTCGGGGTCGAGCCGTCGCGCTTGATGTCCTTGCGATGCACGATGAAATAGGGGATTTTCGTGCCGTCGGTCGAGGTCGCCTCGCGCTGTTCGACGACGAGGTTGCTCGCATCGAACTTGGCCGTCAGCGCCTTCAGCGGCTCCACCGTGCCCTTGTCGGCATCGGCGAGCAGCAGCGTCGAAGGCGTGAGAAAGCCGCTGACATTCAGGAAGGCACGGTTCGACTGGTCATCGGCCGAACCGAAGCCGATGGCGAGATTGTCGGGCAGATCGAGCCGGGTCGTCGTCCAGCCTGTCGCGGTTGGCCGCAGCACCAGCGCGCGGCCGCGGACATTGTCGAGCGTCGTCAGCAGCAACGTGTCGCGCCCGGCGCGGATACCGCCCAGCGCCTCGCGCGGGCCGGGCGCCCAGACGGGTTGCGGCTTGAGGTCGCCGGGGCTGGCGAGCAGCGCGTCCAGATCCAGCGCCACCACCGCGCCGGCGGCATGGGTCATGCCGCCTGCGGTCATGGCTTCATCAAGGCTGACGATGACCTTGCCGGCGACCAGCGCGTCGATGCTCGCCTTGGCCGGAATCGCCAGCTTTTCGACGCCGCGCGGGGTCAGGATCCAGGTTTCGCGGCGGAAGGTATCGATCGTGCGGGCGATGGTGAACAGGCTGCGGCCCTGGCCGTCGCGGACACTACCCGGACTCACGCCATAACCGGTATCGCTCTTGTCGCCGCGATAGATTTCGACCGCGTCGGCGAGGGCCTGGCCGCGCGCCAGCCGCTTGACGATATAGGGATAGCCCGCCGGCGTCAGGTCGCCCGGTGTCCATTCGCTGGCGACGAGGAGGTGATCGGCATCATGCCATTCGATGCGGTGCTTGCCGCGCGGCAGGGTAAAGCCGCCCGCCACGAAGCTGGCGGTATCGAGATCGAACTCACGGATCGTCACCGCGTCCTCGCCGCCGTCCGACAGCGCGATCAGGCAGCGCTTTTCATCGGGTTTCAGGCAGTTGGCGCCCTTGAACACCCAGCTCTTGCCCTCCGCCTTGCCGAGCGCATCGATATCGAGCACCGTCGTCCAGGCCGGGGCGGCGCTGCGGTAGCTGTCGAGCGTGGTCTTGCGCCAGATGCCGCGCAGGTGATCGGCATCCTGCCAGAAATTGTACAGCGCGCCGTTGAGGAAACTCGGCTGCGGAATGCGATCCTTGGCGCCGCCGAGCGCCAGCGCTTCGGCATAGAGCGTGGCATAGCGCGGATCGACGGAGAGGCGTTTTTCGGTGACGGCATTATGCGCCTTGACCCAGTCCATGGCGCGCGGCGAGGTGAATTCCTCCAGCCAGACATAGGGGTCGTCGGGCAACGGCGGCATGCTGGCGGGGGTTTGCGCGGCGGCGATGAACGGCAGCGCGGCGAGCAGCATGGTGGTGGCGAACAGGCTCGATTTGATCATGAAACCCCCGGGGATGATGGGGAGGTTTGACCACAGGCGGGGGGTGGGCACAAGCGGGGCCAACTCTCCCTCTCCCGGTTGACGCGAAGGCGCCGCCTGACGGCTGCAGGAGAGGGGGGCTTTTACTTCAACAACCCGCCCAAGATCCCGCGCAACAGCTTGCTGCCGAACGACCCGCCCAATTGCCGCCCCACCGACGTCGCCGCCGACCGCGCCGCCGATTCGACCATCTTTTCGGTGAAGCTTTTGGGTTGCGGGCGCGCCGCGACGCGCGCGGCAGCAGCGGCCTCTTTCGCCGCGGCGGCATCGGCGCGGGCGCGTTCCTTGGCCGCGGCGGCGTCGAGCTTGGCTTGCAGCACGGCGGCCTTGGCGGCTTCCTTTTCGGCGTCGCTGCGCGCCGCGCTGGCGGCGGCTTCGGCGGCGCGGACGTTCAGTTTCTCATAGGCCGATTCGCGATCGACGGTTTCGTCATACTTGCCGGCAAAGGGCGACATGTTGATCTTTTCGGCGCGTTCGGCGGGCGTCACCGGGCCGACGCGGCTGCGCGGCGGGGCGATCAGCGTGCGCTCCACCGGCGACGGCGCGCCGTCCTGTTGCAGCAGCGAGACCAGCGCTTCGCCGACCTTCAGTTCGGTGATCGCGGTGCCGACATTCAATTTGGGGTTGCTGCGGAAGGTTTCCGCCGCCGCCTTGATGGCGCGCTGGTCGCGCGGGGTGAAGGCGCGCAGCGCGTGCTGGACGCGGTTGCCCAATTGCCCCGCCACGCTTTCGGGGATGTCGATCGGGTTCTGGCTGATGAAATAGACGCCGACACCTTTCGAGCGGACGAGGCGGACGACTTGTTCGACCTTGTCCATCAAGGCTTTCGGGGCTTCATCGAACAAGAGATGCGCTTCGTCGAAGAAGAAGACGAGCCTGGGCTTGTCCGGGTCGCCGACTTCGGGGAGCGTTTCGAAAAGTTCCGACAGCAGCCAGAGCAGGAAGGTGGCGTAGAGCCGCGGCGATTGCATGAGTTTGTCGGCGGCAAGGATGTTGACCTGGCCGCGACCATCGCTGTCGCAGCGGATGAAATCGGCGATGTCGAGCGCTGGCTCGGCGAAGAAATGCCCGGCGCCCTGCGATTCGAGTTGCAGCAACTGGCGCTGGATGGTGCCGATGCTCGCCTTGGTGACGTTGCCGTATTTGCTGGCGAGTTCGCCGGCATTGTCGGCGCAGAAGCTGAGCACCGATTGCAGGTCCTTCAAATCGAGGATCAGCAGCCCGAGATCGTCGGCGTAGCGGAATGCAACGCTCAATACGCCTTCCTGCGTTTCGTTGAGCCCCATAAGCCGGGCGAGCAGCAGTGGCCCCATTTCGGAGATGGTGGTGCGGATCGGGTGGCCCTGTTCGCCGAACAGGTCCCAGAATACCACCGGGTTGGCGGCGTAATCATAATCTTCGATGCCGATTTCGGCGGCGCGCTTGCCGGTCCAGGCGGCGGCGTCGCTGCCGCGCATCGCCATGCCGGCGATATCGCCCTTCACGTCGGACAGGAACACCGGCACGCCTTCGCGCGAAAAGCCTTCGGCGAGGGTCTGCAGCGTCACGGTTTTCCCGGTGCCGGTGGCGCCGGCGATCAGGCCGTGGCGGTTGGCGCGTTTCAGCACCAGCGCCTGCGGATGATCTTCGCCCTTACCGATGAAGATGCTGTCGGCCATGTTTTTCCCTCGTTTCGGCTTGGGGATAGCCGGTTTGCCAAGGCAGTTGAAGGGGCCGCTAGGCTCAGCGCGCCATGTAATTGTCGAGCGTCGCGTGGAAATGCCGGATGCGGCTTTCCTGATAGCGTGCCAGCGTGACGCCGGGCTTCTTCGAGGCGCGCAGGCCCTTCTGGATGCGCATCAGATTGTCGGTATCCTGGTCAGCGACCATGGCGGCGCTGCCCAACTCGGGCGCATCGGCCCATTTCTGGTCGGGCCCCAGCATCGTCATGGTGGCCGGCGCCGGGTGGCTGCCGTCGGGCGTCTTGGAGAACAGGAACATGATCTCCATCAGCGAGGATTCCGGGTCATCGCCATTGGGGCGGAAGCGATAGGTGATCGGCAGCGCCTGGCCGCCCCAGGGCACCATGTTGGGGAAGAGCATATATTCGATGAGATCGAGCGATTCGGTATCCGACAGCCCGCTCATGTCGCGGCCGATCGAGCGCGAGATTTTCTGGCGGGCACGTTCCGCCAGCTTGCCGCGCGCGGTCTCGCCGGGACCGACCTCGATCGGCTTGCCGGCAAAGAAGGGCACGTCGCGGCGCATTTCCTCGATGACGCGCTCGGGCGACACGCCCTTCAGCGCCGGGCTCGGCACGCCCTGCACGCTGATCATCCGGCTGACATGGCGCACGCCCGGCCAGACGTCATATTGGGTGTTGGTGTCGCCATAATAGCCGAGCACCTGCGGGTGGGCGAAGGCGACATGATAGGCCTCGACGAACGCCTCCATCGCCAGCTTCCAGTTGCACGGCATGATCTTGCCGACATGCGCCGCGACATAGCGATCCTCGAGATTGAAGGTGGCAAAATGCGCGGGCAGGTTTTCGAGATAGCTGTCCAATGGTTCGGCATCGGCATCGAAATTGATCAAGACAAAGCCGCCCCAGACGCCGACGCGGGCTTCAGGCAGGTTCATCGCCGCCTTGTCGACATGCGGGAAACCCCATTGCCCGGGGATGACGGTCAGCTTGCCATCGAGGTTCCAGGTGAAGCCGTGGAAGGGGCAGCGGAACTGCTTCACGCAGCCACCATGGTCACGCGGCATGGTGCCGCGATGCAGGCAGCTGTTCACATAAGCGCGGATTTCATCCGGCCCGGTGCGCACGACGATGAGCGAGTCATGAACGATATTGTAGACGATATGATCACCAACATTGGGGATATGCTCCAATCGGCAGGCGAGCTGCCAGGTCTTGCGCCAGATCTTTTCGACCTCGCGATCGTGCCAGGCCTTCGAAAAATAGCGGTCGATCGGCACATCGGCGTCGCTCTGGCCCTGCGCCGGGGATTCGCTGCGCAGCACGGCGGGGGCGGGGTTGGTGTCGGTGGCGAACACCTCCTGCACCGAAGGGCCGGGGCGGCGGGCGATGATATCCATGGTGGCAACTCCCCAAAGGCTTTTGCGCGCAGCGTGGCGCGGTGCTAGCCACTTGGCAATGACCGGCCTTGCCCACACCCATTTGTTGACCCTGACGCTGACGGTCGATTTCGCCGGCATGCTGAGCATCGGGCGGGTGCCGGCGGGGCTGCGCCGCATCGCGCCGGTGACGGGGGGCAGCTTTGCCGGGCCGCGGCTGGCGGGCAGCGTGCTGCCGGGCGGCGCCGACTGGGTGATCAACCGCGCCGATGGCGTCATGTTGATTGATGTGCGGCTGACGCTGAAGACCGATGACGGCGCGCTGCTCTATCTGGCCTATCAGGGACGCTTCAAGGCCGAACCCGAGGCGATGGCGCGCTTCGGCAAGGGGGCGTTGCTGGCACCGGGCGAATATTCTCTGGCGATTGCCGTGCGTCTGGAGTGCGGCGATACGCGTTATGCCTGGGTGAACGACCTGATCATTGTCGGCACCGGCGAGCAGACGCGCAGCGGGCCGATTTATGATTTGTTTGCCATCGGGTGATCTGTTTATGATAATGCGTATCAACAGCGACGGCGCGCTCGCCGCAGGAGACGGAATTTGAAGGCCCAGACGATGCAGAAGATCCGCCGCTATCATTATTATCTCGGCGTCTTCTTTGCCCCGATGATCATCATGTTCGCGCTGTCAGGGGCGTTGCAGACCTTCCGCCTGCAGGAAGAAAAGGGCTGGGGCAGCGAGCCGCCGACGTGGATCGTCTGGATGGGCAGCATCCACCGCGATTCGAAACTGCCCAAGGCCAAGGCGCCGGAAGCCGAGCACGTCGATGCCGCCAAGCCGACGGCAGAGGTGGCGAAGGCCGAGGCGCCGAAGCCGAAAGGCCTGCAGGTCAACAAGCTGCCGATGCAGATTTTCATGGTGGTAATGTCGGTGGCGCTGCTGATCTCGTCGTTCCTGGGGCTGGCGATCGCGCTCAACAGCCGGGCGACGCGCAACGCTTCGCTCGTTATGCTGGCGCTGGGAACGCTGGTGCCGCTCGCTTTGGTCTACAGCGCCTGATCAGTTGATCTTGTCGAGCCAGCCGCGGGCGCGCACCGCGGGCAGGCTGGTGGCGCTGACCGGCACGTCGACATCACCGATGCGCAGCCGGTATTTGCGGCCGTCGCGCACCGCGCCGGTCACGCCGGCGGCGGCGACCCAGGCGCTGCGATGCACCTGCATGCCGTCGATGGCGGCGAGTTCGCGGACCGCATCGCCAAGCCGGTAGAGGATCAGCGGCTGCCGGCCATCGGCGAGATACAGCCGCAGATAATGATCCTCGGCGACGATCGCCCTGATCTGTTCGATGGGGGCACGCAGGGCGAGGCCGGCGGCGGGGGCAGCCGGCGCGGCGCTCGCAGCGGGCGCTGGGGTCAACACCGCAACAGTTGCCGGCGTCTCGACCGCGGCCGGAGCGGCTGCCAGCGCCAGCGGCGGCGAGACGGTTTCGGCATTTCGACGCAGGACGAGGATCAGGACCAGCAAGCCGGTGGCGATGATCAGCGCCACCACGAACAGGTCGAACCACGGCAACACCAGCTGCCGGCCGACCGCGCCGAACAGCCAGCCGATCTCGAACGGCAGCATGGCGTTGAGCAGCAGCGTGCCGCCGACGAACAGGATCGGCAGCGTCGCGCGGCTGGGCGGCAGCCAGCGCGGCATATAGTTGAACCATGCGCGCCATTTGAAGGCGTTCCAGCCGATCAGCGTCCCCCAGAACAGCAACCGCGACGGCGCCGGCAGCGCATCGGTGCCGAACGGCCCCCCCATCGCACAGGCGAGAGTCGCGACGCCGACAGCGGCGAGCAGCGGTGCCAGCGGACGGCTTTGCGAAGGCTGTGTCGAATTCACGAAGCGCGAAACCTGCAAGGGAGGACGTGACGAAGCGCAAGTCAGGATAGGCGAAACCGCGCTTGGCTCAAGCCCCTGTCGCTGGACAATGGCAACATCGTTCAACCGCAGGAGCAAGAAGATGTTCGCCAATATCCCGCCGCTGATCTGGGTGCATTTCATCGCCACGCTGGTGGCGCTGCCGCTGGGGCTGCAGCAACTCGTCGGCCTGAAAGGCGGCGCCGGCCATCGCCTGGGCGGCCGAGTCTATATCGTCGCCATACTGGTGGCGCTGCTGTCGGCGCTGGCGAGCTTCAAGCCCGAAACGCGTTTCCTGCCGTTCCATATCCTCGCCATCGTCGGGCTCACCTCGCTGACGCAGGGCACGCTGGCGCTGCGGCGCTGGTTGCGCACCCGCGAACCCGCGGCGCTGCGCCGCCATAAGATCAGCATGGCGTTCAGCTGGCTCGGCCTCGCCATGGCGGGCTTGTCGCAGATCACCTCCAACCCGCGCTTCGGGCTGGTCGGCGGGATGGAGCCGGCGCAGTTCTGGACGGTGCTGGCGGTGACCAACGCCGCGATGATGGCGCTGGGTTTCTGGTGGGTGTTCGGCCGGCTGGTGCGCGACTGAGGTTTACTCGGAGCGCGCCAGCAGGTCGCGCAGTTCGGTTTGCCAGAACACCGCCCAGGTGTGGGTGGAATGGCCGCGGGTCTGGTCGCTTTCGGGGATCAGCACGAACCGCCCGGCGGGCAGCTTGCCGATGTCGCGCTCGGCAAGCCCGAGGCCCGGCGGGTTGATGAAATCATCGGCGCTGTTGATCCAGGTGACCGGCACGGTGATGCGGTCGAGGCGCGGCGAGGGGTTGTAGTTGCGCGAGGCTTCGAGCTGGTAGATGCGGTCATTGGCGTCGGGGCTGGCTTTCAGCCCCGCCTCCATCAGCGTCGCCGCGGCGGCATCGGTTGCGGCGCGGGTCGGCCATTGCGCCTGCATCCGCAGCGGGGCGGAGCTTGCCATGGTCTGCAGGGCGATACCGACCTTCAGGCCATTGACCGGCGGCTTGGTGTAATTGCCGCCCTGCCACTCGGGATCGGCCTTGATCGCGTCGATTGCCAGCTGCCGCCACAGCCGGTTGCGCCCGGCAAGCGGCACGGTGTTGCAGGCCAGCGGCATGATCGTCCGCGCCGCGCCCGGAAAGTCGATGCCGAACTGGAAACCCATCATGCAGCCCATCGAGGTGCCCATCAGCAGCCGCAACTGCCTGATGCCGAGATGATCGAGCAGCGCGCGCTGGGCCTTCACCATGTCGGCATAATCATAGGCCGGGAACGCCATCTTCAGCCCCTGCGACGGCCGCGACGAGCCGCCATGGCCGATCGCATCGGGCAGGATGATGAAATACTTCGCCGTATCGAACGGCTGGCCGGGGCCGTAGAGCAGATCGGAAAATTGCGGCACGAGGAACTGCGCGCCGGTGCCGCCGGTGCCGTGGAGGACCATGACGGCGTTGGTGACATTGCCGGCGGCATCGCGGCGCGGCGTGCCGAGCGTGCGGTAATGCTGGGTCAGCGCGGGGAGGCTCTCGCCGCTGGCGAAGCGGAAATCGCGGCTGGTGAAATCGGCTTCGGTGACTTGCGGCGGGGCGGCGAGCGCCGGGGCTAAACGGGCCGGGGCGGCGAGGCACAAAGCGAGGGCGGCAAGGCGGGCAAGGATCATGGGACAAGGCTAGCGCCGATTTGTAGCGCGGCCAACTCCCTGCCTGCAGGGGTGGGAGTTGGCCATGGCTGTTG
>JBILPK010000251.1:0-4224 GCA_044373875.1 Polymorphobacter sp. | reverse complement strand
GACGAAGTGGGAGAGGACGAGGGTTTTGACCCCCGCAGCGGTGGCGGCGCGGCCGACCTGGGCGCCGGTGCTATGGCTGGCGAGGAGGTGTTGCCGGAGCGTTGTGGCATCCGGCGCATTGCTGACGAGGCGATCGATGGCGCTTTCGAGCATGATTTCATGGACGAGGACATCGGCGCCGCGGGCCAGTTCGACGAGGCCCGGGGAGGCGCTGGTGTCCCCCGAGATGACGATGCTGCGATCGGGGCAATCGAAGCGATAGGCGAAGCTGGGCACGACGGGGGGATGATCGACGAGCGCGGCGGTGACGCGGACGCGGCCGTCATCGAGCACCAGCCCGGGACGGGTGATTTCGTGGCTGCGCATCAGCGGCGCGAGCGGCGGGCGGCCTTCGTCCTTGATGCGGGTGGTGATGTCGGCGTCGTTCATCGCCAGGAACTGCCGCTGCATCCGGGCGAGCGGCGGCGGGCCGTAGCTGTTAACCGGGGTGGTTAGATTATCGCTCCACGCCAGCCATTGCAGATTGCCGAGATCGGCGACGTGATCGGAATGCATATGGGTGATGAAGATGGCGCTGAGCAAGCGCAGCGGCACGCCGGCGAGCACGAGCTGCCGCGGGGTGCCGTTGCCGCAATCGATAACGTACGCCGCGCCATCGACGATGATGACCTGCGAAGCGGCGGCGCGGTTGGGCTTGGGCGTCGGCCCGCCGGCGGTGCCGAGCAGGATAAGCCGCGATGGTGCCGGCGCCGCGGCCAGTGCCGGGCCGGCGGCAAGCGCCGCGGCGATGGCCTGTCTGCGTGTCCACATGGCTGCGTCTCCCCCGCCGCATCCTTTCACAGCCGGGGGCGGCGGCCAAGCGATTGTCGGGATTGACCCATATCAAGGCGCGGCGAAGCGGCGAGGGCCAATATCAAGCCAACAGAGAGGGAGTTTCCAATGACGCATGTTTCGCAGCATATCCACGATGCCTTTCCCGCCGATGCCGAAGCGATCACCCGGCTGAAGATCGACAGCGCGCATTTCCGGCATCTGGCCGAACAGTTCGAAGCGATCGACGACGAAACTGCCGAAGCCGAAACCGGCGTCGACCCGGCAACCGATCTGCGCACCGAAGCGTTAAAGAAGCGCCGGCTGGCATTGCTCGACGAGATCGCCGTGCTGATCAGCCACGCCCGTGCCGTTTGAAGGAAATAGCGCCATGACCGATATCACCGCCATCGAAGTCGGCCTGCGGGCGCGGCTGGCCGAATTGACCGGAGATATCGCCCGGTTGCAGGGCGATCTGCGCGCGCCGCTCGACGCGGATTTCGCCGAACAGGCCAATGAACTGGAGGGCCAGGACGCGCTGGCGGGAATCGAGGATGCCCATCGGGCGGAGGCGTCGCAGATCCATGCGGCGCTCGGCCGGATCGCGGCAGGCAGTTACGGCATCTGCACGAACTGCGGCTGCGACATTCCGGCGGCGCGGCTGGCAGTGCTGCCGACGGCGACACTGTGCATCGCCTGCGGCAGCAGCTGACGCCTATTCCGCCGCCACGGCGAGGCCGGGAACGGCAATGAAGCCGCGGCGGCGGGCGATGCGGCGCTCGATCTCGGGCCGGAAGTGGCGGATGAGGCCCTGGATCGGCCAGGCGGCAGCATCGCCCAGCGCACAAATGGTGTGGCCCTCGATCTCGGTGGTGACTTCGAGCAGCAGGTCGATCTCGTGCGGTTCGGCATCACCGGTGACAAGGCGTTCCATGACGCGCCACATCCAGCCGGTGCCTTCGCGGCACGGCGTGCACTGGCCGCAGCTCTCGTGCTTGTAGAAGTACGACAGGCGGGCGATGGCGCGAACGATGTCGGTCGACTTGTCCATGACGATGACCGCGGCGGTGCCGAGACCCGACTTGAGGTCCTTCAGCCCGTCGAAATCCATCGGCGCATCGATGATTTCATGCGCTGGCACGAGTGGGACGGACGAGCCACCGGGGATGACGGCGAGCAGATTGTCCCAGCCGCCGCGGATGCCGCCGCAATGGGTGTCGATAAGCTCGCGGAAGGGCAGGCCCATGGCTTCTTCCACGACGCAGGGCTTGTTCACATGGCCGCTGATCTGGAACAGCTTGGTGCCTTCGTTCTTCGGCCGGCCGATGGCGGCGAACCAGGCCGGGCCACGACGCAGGATGGTCGGGGCGACGGCGATCGATTCGACATTGTTGACGGTGGTGGGGTTGCCATAGAGGCCCGCGCCGGCGGGGAACGGCGGCTTGAGGCGCGGCTGACCCTTCTTGCCTTCCAGGCTTTCGAGCATGGCGGTTTCTTCGCCGCAGATGTACGCGCCGGCGCCGCGGTGGACGACAACGTCGAAATCATAGCCTGAGCCACAGGCGTTCTTGCCGATCAGGCCGGCGGCATAGGCTTCACGGACGGCGGCGAACAGGGTTTCGGCCTCGCGGACATATTCGCCGCGGATGTAGATGAAAGCGGCGACGGCACGCATGGCGAAACCGGCTACCAGGGCGCCTTCGATCAACTTGTGCGGATCGTGGCGGATGATCTCGCGATCCTTGCACGAACCGGGCTCGGATTCATCGGCGTTGATGACGAGATAGCTTGGGCGCGCGGGATTGGGTGCCTTGGGCATGAAGCTCCACTTCATGCCGGTCGGGAAGCCCGCACCACCGCGACCGCGCAGGCCGCTGGCCTTGATCGCATCGACGATTGCGTCGGGACCCATGGCGAGCAGCGATTTGGTATCCTCCCAATCGCCACGCTTGCGCGCCGCAGCGAGGTTCCATGGCTGGAAACCGTAGAGGTTGGTGAAGATACGGTCGGAATCAGCCAGCATTGCGGTCTTCCAATTTTCCGGCGCGGCGGTCGGCGAGAATGCCGACCAGCAGCGACACGACGCTGATGATGAACAGCTTCTTGTCATCGGTCGGCTGGGTGAACAGGAAATAGAGCGACACGGTGCCCGACACCACGGCAATCGCCATTGCTGCCATGGCGATGCGGCGCAGCAGCTTGATAGTGGTCATCTCTTGCCCCCTGCCCGGCGGGCCTGCATCCGGATGCCGATACCGAGCACCAGCAACACGGTGCCCAGCGACGACAGGCCGGTCGACCGCGTGCCATGCGTCGATTGCCAGATCGACAGGGCAAAGACCGCCAGCGCCGACACGAGAAAGACAAGGCCGATCTGGTCGGTAATCCTGGGCGTCATGCCGGCACCTTGGTGAGCGACGTAGGGCCGCCCTCGGGACAACTGGCGGTGCGGCCGATCTGGCTGCCGGTCGGCGGGGTTTCGCCGCGTGCCAGGGCGTCGAGGATCGCGGTCATGCTGTCGTAAGTCAGGTCTTCGTAATTGTCGGCGTTGATCTGCACCATCGGGGCATTGGCGCAGGCACCAAGGCATTCGACTTCGGACAACGTAAACAGCCCGTCTTCGGTGTTGGCACCCTTTTTCAGGCCCTTGTCCTTGCACGCCTTCATGATGTCGTCCGACCCGCGCAACTGGCACGGTGTCGTGCCGCAGACCTGGACATGGAAGCGACCGACAGGTTTCAGATTATACATCGTGTAGAAACTGGCGACTTCGTACAGCCGGATATAAGGCATGCCCAACTGGCTCGCGACATATTCGATGACCGGTACCGGCAACCAGGCCGACCCCGTCTGTTCGGCCATCTGGCCTTGCGCCAGCCACAACAGCGGCATGGCGGCCGAGGCCTGCCGGCCTTCGGGGTAAAGCGCGATGATCCGCGCGGCTTCGGCGGCATTTTCGGCCGTCCAGGTGAAACCCTTGGGCAGGGTATCGGTGTGCATCACGACTAGGATCCAGCAATCAACAAGGGCGATCTCGCCTGCCCTATACATGAGCCACGCCAGCGATGAATAGCGCCGAGGCGAAAAATCGGCCGGATCTGGGGGGATGCGACGATGCCGGCAAAACAAAAGGCAGGACGCCGGCCAGGCACCCTGCCTTTTAGTGTGGGAATGCCGCCGGAAACCGGCAGCACGCCGCCTACATGCGGTTCATCAGCATCTTGAGCAGGCTCCAGAAGGTCCACATCAACATGATGAGGAAGATGCCCGACATGGCAACCGAAGGGAATTTGGCCTGCGCCATATAGGCAGCCGCGGCACACAGCGCCGAAAACCAGACCGCTTCATCTCCGCCCTTGTTCGACATGCTTCTCTCCCCTCAAATCCGGTTGCGGCGTTGCGACGCACCCTGAA
>JBILPK010000250.1:0-4225 GCA_044373875.1 Polymorphobacter sp. | reverse complement strand
CCCGCCGAGGTGCAGATAATAGCAGGCAAAGATCGAGCGCGCCGCCGGCAGCAAGGGCACCGCCGCGCCGACTTCGCCGCGCGTCTTGGCAGCTTCGATCAGCATCGCCAGCCGCGTGTAATTGGCGGTCATCAACTCGGTGACGGCATCGCGCTGCTCGGCGCTGTCGACAAAGCCGAGCTTGCGCATCAAGGCACGTGCCAGCGGCAGGTCGCGCTCGTGATAGTCGGCCTCGATCTCGAAAAAGGCGCAGAGCTGATCGACCAGGCCGGCGCGCTTGAGCGCCGCGCGGTAGGCCAGATCGATGACCCCGCTCATCTCGTCATGAAAAACGAGGATCAGCAAATCGTCCTTGGCCTTGGCATAGAGGAAGACCGTCCCGACCGACACGCCGGCCGCATCGGCTATCTCCTGCGTCGTTGTCGCCTCAAAGCCCTTTCGCGCGAAGAAGGCCCGCGCAGCAGCGATGATGCGCCCGCGCTTTTCGAGCTTGTTCTGATCGCGACGGGATAATGGGGCAGCGGACATGGTCGATTCCTCCTCTCATCCCAAAGCTAATCGCGGCGACGCCTTTGCGTCAATGGAAAAATGATTACGCTCATTTTTATGTTTGCATCGTAATGCCGGATTGCTATGGAAACACAACAGCAGAGGGTTCGACGATGGCATCGCCGAACCTGAGTGCGCTCAATGGGGAGATGTCATCATGCGCGCGATCAAGGCCCGCAAGCTCTTGAAGGATGGTGGGATCGTCCTGAACGGCTGGTCGATTATCCCCGGCGCCTTCCTTGCTGAAACCATGGCGACGTTGGGCTGGGATGCGCTGACCATCGATGCGCAACACGGCATCATCGGCTATGCCGAGATGGTCGCGATGCTGCAGGGTGCATCGACAGCGGACCTGACCCCGATGGTCCGCGTCGCCGGCAATGACGCCGTACTGATCGGCCAGGCGCTCGATGCTGGCGCCATGGGCATCATCTGCCCGATGGTCAATTCGCCCGCCGATGCTGCCGCCTTCGTTGCCGCCTGCCGTTATCCACCGCATGGCAACCGCAGTTCAGGCCCGACTCGGGCGATGATCTATGCCGGTTTCGACTATGGCCAGCACGCCAATGACGAAGTGCTGAAGTTCGCGATGATCGAGACGGCCGACGGGCTTGCGGCGCTCGATGCCATCGCCGCGACGCCCGGTCTCGATGGTCTCTACATTGGCCCGTCGGACCTGTCGCTGGCACTCGGCGGCACCCAGGGCTTCGACAAGGACGAGCCGCACATGCTCGATGCCTATGCCCGCGTCATTGCCGCCGCTGCCCGCAATGGCATCGTCGCCGGCATCCACACCGCCAGCCCGGCCTTTGCCGGACGCATGGCGGCGCTGGGCTTCCGGCTGATCACCCTTGTCGGCGATTTCAACTTCATTCTCGCCGGGCGCGGCCTCGTCGGCCAGGCGCGCGGCCTGATCGAAGCGAACAGCCCCACCGCACCCTGAAGGAACCGCTCATGGCTCTGTCACCCGACATCATCACCGACACGGCACGCCGGCTGCACGCCGCCGAGCAATCACGCACCCGCATCGGCCAGATCTCGCGCGCCAACCCCGGCATGACGATGGCCGACGGCTACGCGATCCAGCAGGCCTGGCTCGACATCAAGCTGGGGGAGGGGCGCAAGATCATCGGCCGCAAGATCGGCCTTACATCGCGCGCGATGCAGGTCAATTCGCAGATCAACGAGCCCGATTACGGTGCCTTGCTCGACGACATGGCCTTCCCGGACGGCACGCCGATCCCGACCTCGCGCTTCATCAATCCGCTGATCGAGGTCGAACTGGCGTTCGTGCTGTCGGGGCCGTTGAAAGGCCCCAACGTCACGATCTTCGACGTCCTGGCCGCCACTGCCTATGTCGCTCCGGCGCTGGAAATCATCGACCTCCGCGTCGAACCCGTCGATCCCGAAACCAAGGCACAGATGAAGGCGCTCGATACAATTTCAGACAACGCCGCCTGCGCCGGTTTCATCGTCGGCGGCCGCCCGGTTCGCCCCGGTGATATCGATCTGCGCTGGGTCGGTGCCATCCTGTCGCGCAACGGCGTCGTCGAGGAGACCGGTCTCGCCGCCGGCGTCCTCAACCATCCGGCCGCCGGCATCGCCTGGCTGGCCAACAAGCTTGGCGCCCACGGCACTGCACTCGAGCCCGACCAGGTCATCATGTGCGGCTCCTTCACCCGGCCGATCTTCGCCAAGGCCGGCGATGTGTTCCACGCCGATTATGGCCCGCTCGGCAGCTTTTCGGCGGTATTCAGCTAGGATTGGAGTTTCCGACATGTCGTCGCTCGATAGAATGGCGCCGCAGGTGCTGTCCGTTCTCCGTATCATCACCGCGCTATTGTTCATGGAGCATGGCCTGATGAAGGCGTTCCATTTCCCCGGCGTCCAGCCCGGCGTTCCTGATCCGCTGCCGATGGTGCTCGTTGTCGCCGCCTGGATCGAGATCATTCTGGGTGGCCTGATCGCCATTGGCCTGTTCACCCGCGCCGCCGCTTTCGTTTGCGCCGGGCAGATGGCCGCCGCGTACTTCATCGCGCATTTTCCGGGCAGTCCATGGCCAGGGATCAATCAGGGCGATGCCGCTATCATGTTCTGCTTCATTTTCCTGTATCTGGTGTTCGCAGGCACGGGTCCATGGAGCGTCGATGCAATGCGCAAACCCGCAACCGCGAGCCGCTGACCATAGTGGCAGGCGCCGAGCATGGAGAGTGTCGTGAGCAACTTGCCGGGTTCGGGACACCTTCGCCAGCCCGGTTTCTATATTCCCCATGGCGGCGGACCCTGCTTCTTCATGCCGGATCCGGCTGGCATGTGGACCGATATGGCGCAGTTTCTGGCAGCGCTTCCCACGATGCTGCCGGAACAGCCAAGGGCGATCCTCGTGGTTTCCGGCCATTGGGAGGCCAATGGTTTTGCCTTCACCGGCGCTGCCCAACCCTCGCTGATCTATGATTATGGCGGATTTCCGCCCGACACCTACACGTTGCTCTATGACGCTCCCGGCGCACCCGATCTGGCAACACAGGCAGCCCGATTGCTGACCGATGCCGGGCTGCAAGCTGCCGTCGATCCCGGGCGCGGCCTGGACCATGGCGTGTTCATCCCCCTCAAAGTGGCATTCCCAGACGCCGATATCCCGGTTGTCGAAATGTCGCTCGACCAGAGATTTGAGCCGGCACTTCATGCAGCAGCCGGGCGGGCATTGGCACCGCTGCGCGATGAAGGCGTGCTCATCCTTGGCTCCGGCATGAGCTTTCACAACATGCGCGGCTATGGCGATCCGCGCTCGAACGGCCCTTCGCGGCAGTTCGATGATTGGCTGACCGAGGCGGCGGCAAAGCCCGGGGCTGAGCGGGCGGCAACCTTGGCGCACTGGGCAACAGCACCAGGCGGTCGCTACGCGCATCCGCGTGAAGAGCATCTGTTGCCGTTGATGGTTGTCGCGGCCACGTCGGAATCCCCTGGCGAACGCATCTACAACGGCGCCCTCGGGGAGTCGGTCATCTCCGGGTTCCGCTTCACCTAGGGTGTGTGGATCGCAAGATCTGGCGGGCGCTTGATCTCCAAAGCGATTGAACTACGCCATTTCCTGAAGTCGATAGTCGTCAATGCTGTGGCGTCGAGCTGCGGATATGCCGGCGTCTGGACGCCAATGGTTGCACCCTCACCGGTCAACGACTCGGGTAGCGCAAACCCTCGCAACGTCGCCTGTGCAAGGCGTCGCGCCCGCTTGTCGCGTAAAAATTTTCTGTTAATTCTGCGCAAAATGCGCATGATGTGCGCCTTGAAGACGAAAGCGCGCTTGAAGTTCGGGGAGTTTGATCGTGAAGCAGCAAATGCGGCCTGATGCCGGCGGTTCGCCGAGCCCGCGCTCCGAAGCGACGAGAGCCGGCTGATGGCCCGGCAGTTCCACCTTGCCGACCTGTTCGAAACGGTTGCCGCCACCGTTCCCGACCGGCTGGCGATCGTTTCCGATTCGGCGCGGTTGACCTATGCCGAGCTTGACGAGCGTTGCAGCCAACTGGCTGCCGGTCTGGCGGCGCATGGGGTTACGCGCGGCGACAAGATCGGCCTTTATCTCTACAATGGGCCTACTTATCTCGAAGGCTTTATCGCTGCCTGCAAGCTGGGCGCGGTGCCCTACAACGTCAATTACCGCTACCGCACCGAAGAA
>JBILPK010000103.1:0-11966 GCA_044373875.1 Polymorphobacter sp. | reverse complement strand
AAAAGGTGCCGGTCGCCATCACCGCGCTCGGCACGGCCAAGCTCGACCAGTTGCAAGTGCAGAGCTTCAACGATTTCGCGCGCTTCCTGCCGTCGCTCAGCTTCCAGACCGCCGGGCCGGGCACCGCCAACATCTATTTCCGCGGCGTCGCATCGGGCGGTGACGGCAATCATTCGGGGCCGCTGCCGTCGGTCGGCGTCTATCTCGATGAACAGCCGATCACCACCATCGGCGGCACGCTTGATCTCCACATCTACGACATCGCCCGGGTGGAAGCGCTCGCCGGGCCGCAAGGCACGCTTTATGGCGCCTCGTCGCAGGCCGGCACCATCCGCTACATCACCAACAAGCCCGAATTCGGCAAGTTCAGCGCCGGCTATAATCTCGAAGTCAGCAAGGTCGCCCCCGATGGTACCGGCGGCGGCTGGGGCGGGGTAGCGGAAGCCTTTGTCAACGCTCCGATTTCGGACAATGCCGCGCTGCGTGTCGTCGGCTGGTACGATCGCGACCCCGGCTATATCGACAATGTCGCCGGCACCCGCACCTATTCGGTGCCGGGCATCACCATCAACAACAATGCGCTGGCGAAGAAGGATTACAATACCGTCGAAACCATCGGCGGCCGCGCGCAATTGCGGGTGGCGGCGGGCGATGACTGGACCTTCACCCCGTCGATCATGGGCCAGACCCAGAAATCGCGCGGCTTTTTCGGGCAGGACCCCAATGTCGGCGACTTGGCGGTTACGCATTTCCGCCCCGAACGCGCCCAGGACGACTGGTATCAGGCGGCGCTGACCATCGAAGGAAAGATCAGCGATTTCGATGTGGTCTACACGGGGTCGTATCTCGAACGGAAGGTCGATTCGAGCTCGGACTATTCCGATTACAGCTTCTTCTACGACGCATTTTACACAAGCTATGTCGATTTCATCAAGAACAACGCCGGCCAGTTCATCGACCCGTCGCAGACGGTGGTGGGGCGCGACCGCTTCACCAAGCTGAGCCAGGAATTCCGCATTTCCTCGCCGCAGGACAAGCGCCTGCGCTTCATCGCCGGGGCTTTCTACCAGCGCCAGACCCGCGATATCGAACAGAATTACGTCATCGACAATCTCGCCAGCGCCATCAGCGTATCGACCAAGCCCGGCGTCTGGTGGCTGACCAAGCAGGACCGTGTCGATCGCGATTATGCGGTTTTCGGCCAGGCGGCGTTCGATATCGTCGAAAACCTGACGCTGACCGGCGGCGGGCGCTTCTTCAAATATGACAATACGCTGATCGGTTTCTTCGGCTTCGGCGCCGGCAATCCGCTCGGGTCGCCGGGCGAATCGCTGTGCTTCGGCCCGGCCACCACCGATGGCGCGCCGTGCACCAATCTCGGCGTGCTGAACGGCGGCTCGATCCAGCCCAAACAGGCCAAGGGCGACGGCTTCACCCACAAGCTCAACCTGGCGTGGCAGGCGACCCCCGATGCGCTGGTCTATGCGACCTGGTCACGCGGTTTCCGCCCGGGCGGGCTCAACCGCCGCGGCACGCTGCCGCCGTTCGATTCGGACTTCCTGACCAATTACGAAATCGGCTTCAAGGGCAGCTTTCTGGACCGCGCGCTCAGGGTAAATATCGCGCTCTACCAAGAAGAATGGAAATCGATCCAGCTCGCTTTCCTCGGCGGCAACGGCCTGACCGAGATCCAGAATGCCGGCAACGCGCGCATCAAGGGTCTGGAATTCGATGCGACGCTGGCGCCGGTGCCGGGCCTGACGCTCACCGTCTCGGGCGCCTATAACGATGCCAAGCTGACGACCAATTACTGCCGCATCGCCAATTCGCCCGATTGCACCATGCTCGGCCCCAATGGCGAGGCCAATTTCGTCCGCGCGCCGATCGGCCAGCAATTGCCGGTCACGGCGAAATTCAACGGCAATTTCATCGGCCGCTATGAATTCGGCATGTTCGGCGGCGATGGCTTCGTGCAGGGCGCGGTCAACCATGTCGGCGCACGCTGGGCCGCCTTGCGTACCGACCAGCGCGACATCCTGGGGCGGATGCCGGCCTATACCGTCGCGGATTTCTCGATCGGGCTGCGGCGCAACAGCTGGACGGCGGAATTCTACCTCAACAATGCCTTTGACGAACGCGGCAACCTCAACCGTTTCTCGCAATGTTCGCCGGGCACCTGCGGGGCGATCACCTATCAGATCGTCAACCAGCCGCGGACCCTGGGGATCAAGTTCGGGCAGCGGTTTTGAGCGCCGCGCCGCGTGCGCGTAGCGAAACGCTACGCGCCGACAGGCGCACGCTCGGCCGGCCGGGCGGCTGACCCTCAGGTCAGCCGAACCGGTCCGATGCCAGCATGGGCTTTGCCCATGCCCTCCCTTGCTGCTTTTCCCTTACTGACGCTCGCCGCGCCCCTAAACCGGCCCCGGCGCGTCGATCAGCACCCAGTGATCGCCATCGCGCGCCACCATCGTGCTCCAGCGCTGCCATTTCTTGCCAATCCGCCGCTCGAAACGGCACGCGGATTCGGTCGGATCTTCGAGGCGCACGCAAGCGAGCTTGCGGATTTCCAGCCCCGGGGTCGGCGCAAAGGCCTGCCAGGCGGCATGGAACTGCCCCAAATCCGGCCCCGCAGGCGCCGCTGCCATCACCAGAAGCGCACCAGAACCCGCTGCCACTCGCAACGAATCGCGCACTTTCACCCCCGGAACCACCCCGGCGCTGGCCGTTTTGCCAGCCGCGCCTCGGGGATCGCTGCCCGCAACTTGCCGGCAAAGGCCCGCAAACAGACCTCGCTTGCCCCCAACGGCCCGGGCACATAGCTGCTCGATGCCATCCCGGCCTGCACCCGGGCAACCAGCGCGGTGTCCTCGGCATTGACAAGCCGGTTGATCCGCCAGTTGCAATAGCGCGCCACCCGCATCTCGCGGCGGTCGTCGGGCAGGGCATAGCTGATCTCGCGGATCATCGTTTCGGTCGCCGACACCGGCAGGAACTGCATGAAATCGATCTGGTCAGGGTAGATATCGAACGCCACATTGGGCCACAGCTTGAAATACAGCCAGCGTTCCTGCGCCTCCGCCCCGAGATGCGGCACCTGCGGCTTGAATTTGCGATAGGCGCGCTCGCTCCACGACCCGCTGCCGGGCGCGAGATCCCCCCACATCTTGTCGCAATGCGGCCCCGCCTCGATGCCATAGCTGGCGCCGAACAACCGCTTCAGCCCCGGGTGCGCCACCGGAATATGCAGGCCGTCGCTGTAATTATCGGCGATATTCTTCCAGTTGACCGCGCGCGGGCGCAGCGTCACCCGCCCTACGCTGCGCATCTCGGCAAAGCGATAGGGGGCGATCTCGGCCTCATAGGGCGCCATCATCGCCGCCACCGACGGCCCGCCACCCGCCAGCCGCACGAAGATGAAGCCCTGCCACACCTCCATCTCGACCGGCTCCAGGCCATGGTCACCCAGTTGCAACCCCGGATAATCGCGCCGCCCGGGCACCCCGGTCAGCGCGCCATCAAGGCCGTAGCTCCAGGCGTGATAGGGGCAGACGAGCTTTTTCGCGCAACCGCTGCTGCCATCGACAAGCCGCGAGCCGCGATGCCGGCAGACATTGGCGAAGGCGCGCACCGCGCCGTCGTCGCCGCGCACCACGATGATGCTCTCGCCGAGATAGTCGAGCGTGTGCCAATCGCCCGGCGCCGCCACGTCGCTGCTGTGGCACACCACCTGCCACGCTTGGCGCAGCACCCGCGCCTGCTCCGCCGCAAAGAACTCCGGGTCGTGATAGACCCAGCCCGGCAGGCTCAGCCCCGCATCGGGATCGACATCGGGATCGACATCGGCAACGGCGCGCAGGGTCGAATTGGGCGCGCTCATTTGGCCAGTTCGGTGATCAGCGTGCGCCAATGCACCAGCGCCGGGGCGATGGCGGCGACCGGGATTCGCTCGTTGAGGCCATGGATGAACACGTCATCACCGCGCATGAACAGTCCGGAAACACCATAGGAAGGGATGCCGAGCGCCCGATAATAGACGCTGTCGCTGGCGCCGGCTTCCATTCCCGGCACCGCTTTGACGCCCGGATGCGCCGCTGCGACGGCCTTGCCGACCGCCGCCACCACATCGGGACGCAGCGGCGAGGCCTGCGTCGACACCCATTCCTGCCCGGTTTTCACCACCACCGCCGGATCGGCAACGACGCGTTCCAATTCGGCGCGCACGCTTTCGACGGTCACGCCCGGGAAAATCCGGCAATTGACCGTCAACACCCCCTTTTGCGGCAGGGCATTGGGGGCATGGCCACCGCTCACCTGGGTCGGCACGCAGGTCGTGCCGATCTGCCCGACCAGCCTTGGTTCGGCACGCAGCACGGCAATGGCGGCGGCGTCGGCAGGGTCGGCGACGAAGGCGAGCAGCGCCGCACCGACCTTGCCGCCGGTCTTGCGCCCGGCATCGGCGAGCGACGCGCGGGTGATCTCGTTCAACTGCGGCGTGAAGCGATAGCCATCGATCTTCAGCGTCGCCGCGGCGAGCTGCCCGAGCGCGTTCGGCACGGTCGGCCGGCTGCTGTGGCCGCCGGGGTTGGTGACCGTCAGCGTGTAGTCGGCATAGGTTTTTTCGGCCGCCGACAGGCTGTAGTCGACCGCCTTGCCGGCCTTGTCGATCTCGCCGCCACCGCCATCGCTGTTGAGCAGCAGCGCGACGCCTGCGGCTTTCGCCTGCTTGGCCTGCAAGTCCGCCGTCACCCCGGCGGTTTCCTCGTCCCCCGACAGGAACAGATGCACATCGCGGCCGGGCTTGAACCCGTCGGATTTGAGTGCCACTAGCGTCGCCACGATCATCGACACGTCGAACTTGTTGTCGCCGACCCCGCGCCCGAAGATGAAGCCGCCTTCCTCCACCGCCACAAACGGGTCGCGCACCCAGTCCTTGGGGTCGGCCTCGACCACATCCATATGGCCGGCAAGCGCGATCGGCGCGGCCTTGCCCTTCCCCTGCCAGGTAAGGTGCAGGTTTGCCGTCTCGCCCACCGGCTCGATGGCGATGTCGCTATCGGCAAAGCCCCCGGCGACCAGCACCGATTTCAGATACGCCGCATAGGCCGGCACCTTGCCGCGCCCGAGCACGGTGTCATAGCCCACCCCCTTCATCAGGATCGCTTGCGCCTGCTCGGCATCGCCGGGGGCGGCGAGCAACGGGGCGGACGACAGGCCGACCAACAGGGCGGCGGCGATGGGAAAATGGCTCATGCAGGGTCTTTACCGGTATTCTGCGTCGCGCCAAAGCCCGTTCACGCGCTGCCCCGGCTACACCCTGCCGAAAAAGTCGCTTGACCCGCGCGCCTTGCCGCCGGAACGATGGCGGCGATGAACAACAATCGCCTGACCCGCTATATCCTTGTCGCGCTGATCGCCGGCATTGCCACCGGCTATGCCATCAACGTGTCAGTCGACGCGGCGGCGGCAAAGGAAGCTGCCTATTATTTCTCCATCGTCACCGGCGTCTTCTTGCAGCTGATCAAGATGATCATCGCGCCGCTGGTGCTGTCGACGCTGACCGTGGGTGTCGCGCATATGGGCAGCGGCGGCGCCGTCGGCCGCACCTTCGCCCGCACGCTGGCCTGGTTCATCACGGCGTCGGTCGTTTCGCTGTCGCTGGGCATCCTGATGGTCAATCTGCTCGCGCCGGGCGTCGGGGTCGGGCTGCCGCTGCCGGCCGCCGATGCGGCGACGGGGCTGGCGAAGAAGGCCTTCGATCTCAAGGATTTCGTCCTTCACATCTTCCCCAAGTCGATCTTCGAGGCGATGGCGACCAACGAAGTCCTGCAGATCGTCGTCTTCTCGCTGTTCGCCGGCATCGGCCTGATCGCCATCGGTGATGCCGGCAAGCCGATCACCCGCGGTCTCGATGCGCTGATGCACCTCATGCTCACCGTTACCGGCTATGTGATGAAGGTGGCGCCGTTCGCGGTGTTCGCCGCCGTCGCCTCGTCGATCGCGGTCGAAGGGCTCGGCATTCTCATCGTCTTCGGCAAGTTCATCGGCGGTTTCTACCTTGCCCTCGCCCTGCTGTGGGCTGTGCTGCTCGGCGCCGGCGCGGCGGTGATCGGCCTGCCCAACATCCGCCGGCTGGTGCGCGATATCCGCGAGCCGTTCCTCATCACCTTCGCCACCGCCTCATCGGAAGCGGCGTACCCCAAGATGCTCGAAGCCCTTGAACGTTTCGGCGTGCCCAACCGCATCGCCAGCTTCGTGCTGCCCCTGGGCTACAGCTTCAACCTCGATGGCTCGATGATGTACTGCGCCTTTGCCAGCATCTTCATCGCCCAGGCCTATGGCATCGACCTGACGCTTTCGCAGGAAATCTTCATGCTCGGGCTGCTGATGATCACCTCGAAGGGCATCGCCGGGGTGCCGCGCGCCTCGCTCGTCGTCATCGCCGCGACCCTGCCCTATTTCAACATTCCCGAAGCCGGGCTGCTGCTCATCCTCGCTGTCGATCACTTCCTCGACATGGGGCGCAGCGCCACCAACGTCATCGGCAATGCCGTCGCCACCGCGGTCATCGCCAAATGGGACGGCGATGCCCCCGACACCGAGGTCCCCGCGCCGACGACGCTGCACTGATCGCCGCCGTGGCCCGGCGCGTTCTCGTTACCGGCGGGTCCGGTTTCATCGGCACCAATGTCGTGGCGGCGCTGCTGGCGCGCGGCGATGCGGTGGTCAACCTCGATGCGCTGCCGCCGCGCAACCCGGCGCAGCAGCCGCAGTTCCGCCGTACCGACATCTGCAATGCCGCCGAACTCGCCGGCGCCATCGATGATTTCGGCCCCGAAGCCATCATCCATCTCGCCGCGCGCACCGATCTGCTCGGCACCGGCCTTGATGATTATGCCGCCAACACCGTCGGCACCGCTACCCTGCTCGCCGTCCTTGCCGACCGGCCGCGCATCGAACGCGTCGTCTTTGCCTCCTCGATGCTCGTCTGCCGGCTCGGTTACGCGCCGCAATCACCCACCGATTACGCGCCCGGCACGCCTTATGGCGCCAGCAAGGTCGAAAGCGAACGGCTGGTGCGCGCCGCCGATCCCGGCCGCCAGCGCATCATCCTGTGCCGCCCGACCTCGATCTGGGGGGCGTGGTTCGCCCAGCCCTATCGCAGCTTCTTCGATGCGGTGGTCAATGGCTGGTACATCCACCCCGCCGATGCCTCGACCCGGCGCTCATACGGTTATGTCGAAAACGCCGTGACGCAGCTTTTCGCGCTGCTGGCGGCGCCGCAGGCCGCACTGGGTGACGAACTCTACCATCTCGCCGATTACGAACCCGTCGATATCGGCCATTGGGCCGATGTCATCGCCACCGCCGCGGGTCGCAAGCCGCCCCGCCGCATCCCGGCGCTGGCGGCCGACCTGGCGGCGATTGCCGGGGACAGCCTCAAGTTTTTCGGCATGAAGCACCCGCCGATGACGCGCTTTCGCCTCGCCAACATGCGCACCAACGCCGTGCTCGATACCGCGCCGATGCAGCGCCTGTGCCCGGTGCTGCCGGTCGGGCTGTTCGACGGGGTCGACCGCACCGTCGCCTGGATGCGCAAAGGCGGCTAGTCCACCATCAACGGGTCGGGGCCATAACGGTTCTCGCCGATCGTGCCGCGTTGCACGAACCAGTAGGACAGGCACAGCGCGCCCGATGCCAGCGCCAGCCAGATCGAAATCGAACCGGTGATGCTGTCCAGCGAATCAAACAGGACCAGCCCGGGCCCCATCGCCACCGGCACGGACGCGAACAGCAGCAGATACCACCAGCCCGACCGATCGAGATCGTGCAGGCGGCGGATCGCGCACGACACGCCCGGCACATAGGCGATCGTGAATAGCCAGCCCGACAGGCTCTGCCAGATACCGGGTTCCGCGTCGGGGTCGGTAATGGCGATGCTCAGCATCAGGGACAGCCCCGTTGCCACCATCATGGTCATGTACCACCAGGCTTCGGCACGCCGCGCCCGGCCTTTCCAGGTCAGGCCCTTGCGCAGCACCACCATGATCCAGCGCGGGTTTGAACTCTTCACCGCCACTCCCCAGGCGCCTTCAGCTCACCGGCGCGCGGCGACGGTAACTCAATGTCTCGGCGATGTGAATGCGCGTCACGCCTTCGCTGCCGGCAAGGTCGGCGAGCGTGCGCGCCACCCGCAACACGCGGTGATAGCCGCGCGCCGACAGCCGCAGGCTTTCCGCCGCCTGTGCCAGCAGCTTGCGCCCCGCCTCGTCGGGGGTGGCAGCGGCTTCCAGCAGCTTGCCATCGGCTTCGGCATTGGTGCGCGCCGCATGGCCGGCATAGCGCGCTGTCTGGATGGCCCGCGCCGCCTTGACCCGCGCCGCTACATCGGCCGATGTTTCGGCCGGCGGCGGCAGCGACAGGTCGGCGGCGCTGACGGCGGGCACGTCGACATGCAGGTCGATGCGATCGAGCAGCGGCCCCGATATCCGCGCCTGATAGTCCGCCGCGCACTTGGGTGCCCGCGAACACGCCTGCGCCGGGTCGCCCAGATGCCCGCAGCGGCACGGGTTCATCGCCGCGATCAGCTGCACCCGCGCCGGATAACTGACATGCGCCGCCGCCCGCGCCACCATCACCGTGCCGGTTTCGAGCGGCTGGCGCAGCGAATCGAGCACACCGCGCTGGAATTCGGGCAATTCGTCGAGGAGCAGCACGCCGAGATGGGCGAGACTCACCTCGCCGGGCCGTGCCTTCATGCCGCCGCCGACCAGCGCCGGCATCGACGCGCTGTGATGGGGGCTGCGGAACGGCCGGGTGCGGACCAGCCGGCCGCCTTCCAGCTCCCCCGCCATCGACGCGACCATCGATACCTCGAGCGCTTCGGCGGGGGTCAGTTCGGGCATGATGCCGGGCAGCGCGGCGGCGAGCAGCGACTTGCCCGACCCCGGCGGGCTGCTCATCAACAGGTTGTGGCCGCCCGCTGCGGCTATCTCGATGGCGCGCTTGGCAGTCTCCTGGCCCTTGATCTCGGCCATGTCAGGCCCGCTGCGGACCAGCTCGGCCAGGCTGCGCACCGGCGGCGATAGCAATTGCGTGCCCTTGAGATGGTTGGGCAGCGCCAGCAGGTCGGGCGCGGCAACGACATCGACTTCGCCCGCCCAGGCAGCTTCACCGCCTTGTGACGCCGGACAGATCTGCCCCATTTCATGCTCGGCGGCATGGAGCGCGGCAAGCAACACCCCCGGCACCGTCGCCCGCCGGCCATTGAGCCCCAGTTCGCCGACGACCAGGAAGCCATCAAGGGCGTCGCTGGCGATCACCCCCATCGCGGCGAGCAGCCCCAGCGCGATCGGAAGGTCGTCGTGCGAGCCTTCCTTGGGCAGGTCGGCGGGCGACAGATTGACCACGACGCGGCGCGGCGGCAGCGCCAGCCCGATGGCATCAAGGGTTGCCTGGACGCGTTCGCGGCTTTCCTTGACCGCCTTGTCGGGCAGGCCGACGGTGAAGAACCCCGCGGCGCAGCTCGAAATCTGGACCTGCACGTCGACACGGCGCGCCTCGATGCCGAGGAACGCGACCGTTCCCACATGTGCAACCATGGCAATTCCCTGAAAAATTGCGAAATTTCGATCCTGGCGGCAACCTTAGGGGGTGCATGGGCGTAGCTTAAGCCACGGGGCAATACTGCGACGGGGGACTGGTGAAAAATGCTTGCCGACAGCCTGGTGCCTGCCTTGTCGCTGCCACAACTCGCCCCTAGACGCTGGCTCGTCGTGAAACGCCCCGCCTTCATCCAGGTTCTGATCCAGAGCCAGCCCTTCCGGGTGTTCCAGATGATCCTGGGATTCCTGCTGATGGCGGTCGGCCCGCTGCTGCTGGCGCCGACGCCGGGGCCGTTCGGCACGATCGTCTTTGCCTTCGGGCTGGCGCTGATCCTGCGCAACTCGCCCTGGGCGCGGCGCAAATATGTGCGCTATTCGCGGCGCTATCCACGCGTGCAGAAGATGGTCAACTTCGGCCTGCGCCGCAAACAGAAGCGCAAGGCGGTAACACCGGTGGTACCCAGCGAAGCCGATCGCAACGCGTAGCGTGAAGCCCTAGATCGCAAGCTCGTCATCGCGGGTTTCGTCGGCCGGGTGAGCGCGTTCATCGTGATGGATCGTTACCGTCACCCCCGGCTGGTTGTCGGACGTGATGACATCGGCCTCCAGGTGGCGGGCCAGCGCGGTGACGATATTGGTGCCCAGCCCGGCGGTCGGCTGCCCGTCCGCGGTCATGCCGACGCCATCGTCGGCGACGGTCAGGGTCCAGTCGTCGCCCTTGGCGGCATAGCACACCCGGATGGTGCCGTTGCGCTTGTCGGGAAAGCCGTGCTTGAGCGCGTTGATGACAAGTTCGGTGACGATCAGCCCGATGCTGATCGACGCGTTGGCGCTCACGATGCTGCGGTCCGCCATGGCGCCGAGCTGGATCTGGTCATGGTTTTCGATCATCGACGCGCCCAGGCTGGCGCACAGCTGGGTGAGATACACCCCGATAGCGACCCCTTCGGTCGGCGATTCGGCGAGCTGGCGTTCCAGATCGGCGATCGCCATCACCCTGGTATGGGCATCGCGCAGGTGCGACCCCGATTCGCTGGCGCCGACCTGGCGGGCATTCTGCATCAGCACGCTGGCGATGATCTGCAGGCTGTTGGCGACGCGATGGTGGATTTCTTCGAGCAGCACGACTTTTTCGCGCATCAGGCCCTTGCGGATCACTTCGGCAAGACGGGCATTGGTCACATCGGCAACCGCCAGCAACACGCGTATTGCCGGGCTGTCATCAACCGGGTCGCTGTAGCGCAGCAATTGGGCGTTCAATACCAATCGGCGCTTGTTCATCCCGGGCATCATCAGGTCGATTTCATAGGCCGGCACCTCGGCGGTGCCCGACGTGACCGCATCGAGCAGCGAGTGCAGCCGCGGCACATCCCATTCGCCATTGCCCAGTGCATAAATCGACCGGCCGATAATCTGACCCGGCGCCAGCCCGAAGGCGCGCTTGAACGTATCGCTACAGGCCAACACGCGGCCATTGCCATCGAGCATCAGCAGCGGCGCCGTCGACGAACCGACGACGGCAAGTGCCAGCGTCAGCGCCACGACGGGCAGGGGAGCATCGGGTGGCAAATCATATCCTTGCAACGAACCGCAGACCGGCATGGTGCCAATCTTTTCCGGCAGAGATCATCCCCGGCAGTGCAATACCCGCAACACGGTTTCCCAGTGGTACCCGCCTGCGGACAGGGATAGCATGTATCGCCGCGCCACTTGCATGGATTCGGCGCTTGGCGCTTGCTGACCGGCTTGTCATGTTCGGTGGAATTGACGAACCGGGTGGCCAACCCTACATCGCTGCGGTTCGGTAGCGGTCGTGCCTCTGGCCCGCCCTTCCCAGTGCTTCAGGCCCAAGTGCGTCAGGATTTTCATGCTCGGATTCGGCGGTATCGCCAAGCGGTTGTTCGGCTCGAGCAACGATCGCTACATCAAGTCGCTGGCGCCGGTCGTCGCGCGCATCAACGCGCTCGAACCGCAGATGCTGGCATTGTCGGATGAGGCGCTGAAAGGCCAGACCGCCAAGTTGAAGGCCGAACTCGCCGCCGGCAAGAAGCTCGATGACATTCTGCCCGAAGCTTTTGCCACGGTGCGCGAGGCGGCCAAGCGGGCGCTGGGGATGCGCCATTTCGATGTGCAGCTGATCGGCGGCATTGTCCTCCACCGCGGTGAAATCGCCGAAATGCGCACCGGCGAGGGCAAGACGCTCGTCGCCACGCTGGCGGTCTATCTCAATGCGCTCGCCGGCAAGGGCGTGCATGTCGTGACGGTCAACGATTATCTGGCGGCGCGCGATGCCGGCTGGATGGGCCAGGTCTACAAGTTCCTCGGGCTCAGCGTCGGGGTCATCGTCCCCAATATCGACGATGC
>JBILPK010000102.1:0-12005 GCA_044373875.1 Polymorphobacter sp. | reverse complement strand
TGGGACATTTATGAAACCCCGGACGAGCCGGTCTATAACGCCGACTTCCTGTCGCGCACCGGCTTCCCCAACAATTCGACGCTGAATGGCCGCCAGGTCTTCCAGCCGCGCGTTGCTGCCGTCTGGAAGCCGAGTGACCGGTTGAACATCCGCGCCACGGCCGGCCTGTTCGCCGGCGGCAACCCGAACGTGTGGATTTCGAACAACTATTCCAACCCCGGCCCGACGCTGGGCAGCGTCACCGTGCAGCGGCTGGCCAACGGCAGCTTCAGCATCAACGGCATCCCGACGACCGGTCTTGATGTCCAGGCACTGGGCGCTGCAACGCTCAACAACGTCACCGGCGGCACCGGCGTGCCGTTGCAGCTGTCGCAGCTGATCGCCACCACCGGTTCGGCGGCCTCGCCGACCAACGTGCTCGACCCCAATTTCCAGATCCCGTCGCAATGGCGTGTTTCGGGCACGGTGGAATATGCCGCCGACCTGGGCTTCCTGGGTGACGACTGGAACTTCGGTGCCGATGTCGTCTGGTCGCGGGTCAAGAACGCGCTGACCTATACCGATCTGCGTTCGGTGCCCAACACCACGGTCGGCGGCGCCACCACCCCCGATGGCCGCCCGCGCTACCAGGCGTTCAACGCCGCAGCCGGCCAGAACACCGATCTGCTGCTGACCAACACCGATCGCGGTTACAGCTGGAACGTCGTCGCCCGCGTCGACAAGGAATGGGACAACGGCTTCCACGTCGGCGCCGCTTACACCTTCCAGCGCGCCAAGGACGTCAACTCCGGCACCTCGTCGACCGCCGGTTCTAACTATGGCAACGCCGCCGCCGGCATCGACCCGAACCAGGGCGCCTATGGCACGTCGAACTATCAGATCGACGATGCCTATCGCCTGACGCTGGGTTATGAAAAGGCCTGGTTCGGCGACAACAAGACCCGGATCGAGCTGTTCTTCAACAGCCGCGCCGGCCAGCGCTTCAGCTACACCTTCGCCGACACGACGGCGAACCGTTCGGCCGTGTTCGGGACGGTGCAGACCAACACCCGTTACCTGATCTATGTGCCGAATGTGGCGTCGGCGACCGCCGATCCGCTGGTGCAATACGCCACCGGCTTCGATTTTGCCGGCTTCCAGAAGATCGTCCAGGGCACCGAGCTCAACAAGTTCCAGGGCAAGATCGCGCCGAAGAACATCGGCCGCGCGCCGCGGTTCAACAAGCTCGACATCAGCGTCAAGCAGGAACTGCCGTTCGTGTTCGGTGGCAAGATGGAAGTCTTCGCCGACATGGAGAACCTGCTGAACTTCATCGACAGCGACTGGGGTTCGCTCCGCCAGGTGGCGTTCCCTTACTATGGCACGCTGGTCAACGTGTCGTGCGTACCGGTTGTCGGTTCGACGGGCGCGGTTTCGACGAACGCCCAGCCTTGCGCCCAGTATCGCTACAGCAATCGTAGCGGGACGACGGTGACGCAGCCGAACGAGACGTTGTTCCAGAATCAGTCGTTGTGGCAGATTCGGGTTGGCGCGCGGGTGAAGTTCTAGTCGCAGCGCCGCGCGCGGCTAACGCAAAGCGTTAGCCGCCGACAGGCGCAAGACCGGACTGCGAGCGAAAAAGGGCACCCCAAAGGGTGCCCTTTTTTGACTCGTCAGACGGCGCGGCTCGGCCGCGCTCTTGCTTTCTTACTACCTTCAGCAAATCAGCGGACTCGGCAGCTTGCTGCCGGCCGCAGGGCAGGGGCCTTTCGTGGCCACGAGCGTCACCCCTCACCCGGCTCGGCTGCGCCGAGTCCGACCTCTCCCGCAAGGGGAGAGGTGTTCAGTCCACGGGTACCCCGGGCCGGCTGAGCGACGTCCTGATCACGAAGCTGGTCTTCACACTCTCCACATTCGGCGCCGGGGTCAGCTTGCTCGTCAGAAACCGCTGAAATTCCTGCAAATCATGCGCCACGACCTTGAGCATGAAATCGATCTCGCCATTGAGCATATGGCATTCGCGCACTTGCGGCAGGCCCGCGACATGATCCTCGAAGGCCTTGAGATCGGCTTCGGCCTGGCTTTTGAGCGAGACCATGGCGAAGATGGTGATGCCATAGCCCAGCGCCTGATGGTCGAGATCGGCGTGATAGCCCAGGATCGTGCCGTTTTCCTCCAGCGCGCGGACGCGGCGCAGGCATGGCGGCGCGGTCAGGCCGGCGCGTTCGGCGAGCTCGACATTGGTGATGCGGCCTTCGGCCTGGAGATGGCGCAGGATGACGCGGTCGATTTCGTCGATCGGAAGCCGTGATCGATGCATTCGGCGACACTCCATTTCGCAATCAATCGCATTGTAATAACAATGTTGCGATAACTTGCAAGTTGAGACACCGGAAGCTGCGTGCTGCCGCGGCATTTGCGGGGGGGTGCAAAATCGCCGCGCAGTCGCTAACTGGAGGTCCACACCGCAAGGAGCCGCACCCCGTGTCCGAACCCCGCTCGACCCAGGTCCTCATCATCGGGTCCGGCCCGGCCGGCTATACCGCCGCCGTCTATGCGGCGCGCGCCGCGCTCGACCCGGTGCTCATCGAAGGGCTGCAACCCGGCGGCCAGTTGACCATCACCACCGAGGTCGAAAACTGGCCCGGCGACGTGACGGTGCAGGGCCCCGACCTGATGGTGCGCATGGCCCAACAGGCGCGCCATGTCGGCGCCGAACTGGTTGGCGACATCGTCACCCATGTCGATACGAGCGCCCGGCCCTTTGTCGTCACCTGCGATTCGGGGGCGGTCTGGCACGCCGAAACGCTGATCATCTGCACCGGGGCGCAGGCGCGCTGGCTGGGGATCGCAAGCGAGACGAAATTCCGCGGCTTCGGCGTATCGGCCTGCGCGACCTGCGACGGCTTTTTCTTCCGCAACAAGGTCGTCACCGTCGTCGGTGGCGGCAATACCGCGGTCGAGGAAGCGATGTTTCTGACCAATTTTGCCTCGAAGGTGCATCTGGTGCATCGCCGCGGCGAATTGCGGGCGGACAAGACCAACCAGGCGCGGCTGTTCGCCAATCCCAAGGTCGAGATGCACTGGAATGCCGAGATCGCCGATGTCGAAGGCAGTGAAGCGCCGCTGACGGTGACCGGCGTGGTGCTGCGCGACACGGTGACCGGCGAGGTGAGGCCGCTGGCGTGCGACGGGCTGTTCATCGCCATCGGCCATGTGCCGGCGACGCAGCTGTTCGTGGACAAGCTGGCGATGGACGAAGATGGCTATCTGATCACCGCGCCCGATTCGACCGCGACGTCGGTGCCGGGCATCTTTGCGGCGGGTGATGTGAAGGACAAGGTCTATCGCCAGGCGGTCACCGCCGCCGGCATGGGCTGCATGGCGGCGCTCGAGGCGGAGCGCTTTATCGCGCACAAATAGGGGCTGGTCCTTTTTCTTCTCCCCTCCCGTTCCGGGAGGGGAAAGGAAGGGCAAGGAAGAGGGAGCACGCAATGAACCTCGACTGGGAAAAACTGCGCCTGTTCGAACTGGTTGCCGAGGCCGGCAGCTTTACCGAAGCGGCGCGGCGGCTGCACATGAGCCAGCCGGCGCTGAGCCGCCAGATCGGCGCGCTCGAGGAACAGGTCGGCGCCAAGCTGTTCCATCGCCACGCCCGCGGGCTGGCGATGACGCACGAGGGCGAGCAGCTGCGTACCGCCACCCACGACATGCAGGACCGGCTGGAGCGCGCCCGGTTGGCCATCGATGCATCGCGCGACCGGCCCACGGGCGAGATCCGCGTCACCACCACGGTCAGCTTCGGTTCGACTTGGCTGGCGCGGCAATTGGGGGATTTTCTCGATCTCTACCCCGATATCACCGTCAGCCTGATGCTTTCCGACCTCGATGTCGATCTGGCCAAGCGCGAGGCCGATGTCGCCATCCGCTTTCACCAGCCGTTCCAGGCCGAACTGGTGCAGAAACCGCTGGTCGGCATCCGCCATTATCTGTGCGCGTCGCCCGATTATCTGGCGCGGCACGGCACGCCGCAGAACGTCGCCGATCTCGATCGGCACCGGCTGATTGCCTATGGCGATGCGGCACCGGAATTCCTGAAAGGCATCAACTGGGCGCTCGAACTGGGCCACGCCGGCGCGCCGCGGGTGCCGGCGCTGATGATCAACAACAGCCATGGCGTGTTGCAGGCGGTCGAATCGGGCGCCGGCATCGCGACCTTGCCGAGCTATCTCATCCGTTTTTCGGGCAAGGTGCGGGTGGTGCTGCCCGAGATCGAGGGCCCGGTGTTCCGCACCTTCTTCACCTATCCCGCCGAATTGCGCCGATCCCTGCGGGTCGTGGCGCTGCGCGATTTCCTTGTCGAGCGGATGACGCCGGGCAATCTCGATATCGATCGTCATGCGCTGAGCGCATAGCTGGGTTGCAACTTTGTGCACTGCACAAGAGCCGGGTGCAGCCGTAGATAAGGTTCGTGGCCGTCATTGACGGCGCTACGTTCGTTTCATCCTCCCCCGATGACCGAACGCATGGTTTCCGGCGTTGTCCCTCCCCCCTCGGACGGCCGGAAACCGATCTGCACGCTGCCCGCTCCATCCCCCCGGAGCCGCCAGTCTGTTGCGGGTCACCATTTGGGCCGGGCCTGCCAATGGCGGGCCCGGCTCTTTTTTTGGTCTGCCGGACGCGCCGCCATTGCTGCGGCAGTCGAGAGCCTTGCTCCGCAACCCCTTGATGGGCTACGCCCGTCTCGCCGGGCCGGGCCTGTAGCTCAGCGGTTAGAGCTGGCCGCTCATAACGGCTAGGTCGGGGGTTCGAATCCCTCCGGGCCCACCGGCGGATTGATCGAGGATGCCCCCCCTGTCCGACCCGATATCCCGACCGCCGACGCCTGCACCGGACACGGTGCCGGGGAAACCGACGGGCAATCTCAAGCAATGGATCGGCGCCGGGCTGGGCCTTGTCGTGCTGTGCCTTGCCATCTGGGGCATCCGCATGATCGCCGGCCAGGTTACGCTGGCCGAAATCATCGCCGATATCCACGAGACTCCCGGGCATCTGCTTGTCGCCGCGGCGCTGTCGGCGGCGGCATCCTATGTCGTGCTGGTCGGCTATGACTGGCTGGCGACGCGGCATCTCGGCTACAAGCTGCCGTGGCCGACGCTGGCCGCGGCGAGCTTTGCCAGCTTCACGATGAGCCATACGCTGGGTGTAACGGTGCTGACCGGCGGCACGGTGCGCTATCGCATCTATACCCGCGCCGGCGTCAAGCCGGTCGATATCGCCATGATCATCCTGCTGTGCGGCTGGACCTTCTGGCTCGGCATCGTCGCGGTGGCCGGGCTGGGGCTGGTCATCGCCCCCGACCTGGCGACGCCGTTCAAGGACCTGGCGCCGAGTGCCGAGCGCTGGGCCGGGGCCATCCTGCTGGCGGGCACGGCTTCCTATCTTCTGCTGGCGACGCTGTGGCGGCGCGAATTCCGCGTCTGGTCGTACCGCTTCTTCATCCCCGATGGCCGCGAAACCTTGTGGCAGATCATCATCGGCGCGGTCGATCTCGCCTTTGCCGGCGGGGCGCTTTACCTGTTGCTGCCCGATGTCGGGGCGCCCGGGCTGCTGACCTTCCTGACCATCTATGCCGTCGCCATGGTGACCGGCGCGCTCAGCCATTCGCCGGGCGGGCTCGGGGTGTTCGAAGGTGTCATCCTGCTGCTGATGCCCGAAGCGCCCAAGGCCGGGGTATTGGCGGCGCTGGTGATGTTCCGGCTGATCTATACCTATATTCCCTTCCTGCTCGGCATCATCGTGATCGCCTGGCAGGAATGGCGGGCGCTGCGTTTGCAACGGCAACGCCGGCTCGATTAAGGCTGGGTGCAGGCAACTTCACTAGATTCAATGATTATCTGCCTCATACGTGATGCCGATGCATGGCGCTGCGATGCGTATTGGAACCGATTTGTCGATACGGGTCACGCTGGATGACGAAGCCGGGCGGCTGGCCGCGCTGGCACGCTACGAGATCATCGATACCGCCGCGGAACATGAATTCGAACAGATCGTCCAGCTGGTGCAACAGGTGTTCGAAACGCCGATGGCAGCCGTCACGCTGATCGATGCCGACCGGCAATGGTTCAAGGCGCGGCGTGGCATCGGCGCCGCGCAAACGCCGCGCAGCCAGGCCTTTTGCCATTACACCATCGCCGATGCCGATGGCCTGGCGGTCGAGGATGCCGAAGCCGATCCGCGCTTTGCCGATTCGCCGTTGGTGACGGGCGACCGGCACATCCGCAGCTATCTCGGGGCGCCGCTGCGCACGCCCGATGGCTATCAGATCGGCGCGCTGTGCGTGATCAGCGACAAGGTGCGGCGTTTTTCAGCCACCAATCGCGAAATCCTGCGCCGTTTCTCGCAAGTGGTGGTGTCGCAGATGGAATTGCGCCAGCTCGCCAGCCTCGACAGCCTGACCGGGCTGTTGACACGGTGGGCGTTCGACCAGGCGGTCTTCGATGCGCTTGCCGGCCCGCGCCGGCCGGCCGCCATCGCGCTGTTCGATATCGATCATTTCAAGCAGATCAACGACCAGCATGGCCA
This sequence comes from Polymorphobacter sp., assembly GCA_044373875.1. Taxonomy (GTDB): domain Bacteria; phylum Pseudomonadota; class Alphaproteobacteria; order Sphingomonadales; family Sphingomonadaceae; genus Sandarakinorhabdus. Next base: position 5,441 of record JBILPK010000102.1, on the reverse strand, counting down.
TTGCCAGGGCGATACCGTGCTTGCCGCGGTCGCCGAGGTATTGCGCGACGCGTTGCCGCCCGGTGCCGCCATCGGCCGGCTGGGCGGGGAAGAATTCGGCGTGCTGCTGCCGGGGCACGACCTTGACGCCGCCGTGACGGTGGCCGAGCACATGCGCGCCGCGATCGCCGCGGTGCGCATGCCGGGGCTGCCGGTGGCGACGGTCAGCGCCGGCATGGCGATGCTGGCGCCGGCGATGGCAACGGCAAGCGACTGGCTGCAGGCCGCCGATGCGGCGTTTTATGCCGCCAAGGCCCAGGGGCGCGACCGGTTGGTGCTGGCCTGAGAGGTCATTCGCCCCGCTGTTCGGCCAGTGCCGCCGCCGCCTTGGCCTGCCAGCGCGGCGTGAGGCCGGGCAGGGCGGCAAGTTCGGCGAGCGCTTCCTGCGTGCCGCTGCGCCCGGCGGCGAAGGCGGCGAAACGGCTGACGCTCCATTGCGGGTTGGGGCGGTCGATGACGTCATGCGTGTCGCCCGGCGCCATAAAGCCTGCTTCGAGCACGCGGTAATACCAGCCGCAGCGGCCCGAGCGTATCATGGCGCGCACCACCCGCGCCGTGCCGAGCACCGCGGCAAAGGTGCTGCACGGTTCGCGAATCTGGGCGATCTGCAGGGTGACGCTGCCGCAGCGGATGGTGTCGCCGATGCACAGGCACGCTTCGTCCTGGCCGTCGACGACAAGATTTTCGCCCATCGAACCGGCGACGAAGCGATCGGCGATAGCCGGAAATTCGGTGCGCCAGCCGGCATAGCCCGACAGCGGATAGCCATAGACGGCTTTTTCCGGCCCGCCATGGACACGGCGGTTGGCCTGGACATCGCTGGTGATGCCCACAGTTTCGACCCGTACCGGCCCTTGCACCGGGGTCTTGCGATAAGCGGTCATCAATCCGGCGCCACCGCGGCCGGCGTTTTCAAGCCGTTCGATGCGGCCGACATGGATGGCGCGAAGCGTGGCGGGTGCGATGATTTTCACCCTTGCCTTGTGCCGTCCTGGCTCCGACACTGCAATTCCTGTTCAACAGTCGAAAGGAGGTGGTCGGATGTCTCATTGTCTCACGTTGCGGTCCGGTGCGTTGGTGGTTGCGGTGGGAATCGCAACACTCTGAGGATCAGCGCCATCTCCGGTTCGTAACCGGCAATGCGAAAGGCCGTCGGGGCAACCCGGCGGCCTTTCTTTTTTCTCGGCTTTCGCTGCCCCTCTCCCGCAAGCGGGAGAGGGGGGACTTTACCTTACCGCCCCTTCCACTCGGGCTTGCGCTTCTGCGCAAAAGCCAGCGGCCCTTCGCGCAAATCTTCGGAACGCCACAGCGCGCTGACCGCCGGGTGGGCCATCTGGCCTTCATAGGCTTCGCGCAGCGACGCCGTGTCGAGGCTGCGGCTGACCACCTGTTTCGACGCGCGGATCGACATGGGGGACAGTTCGCAGATCTGCGCCGCCAGTGCCTTGGCCGCCGCCAGCAGGCCGTCGGCGGGGACGACATCATGCACAAAGCCCAGGTCCTTGCCCTCGGCGGCCGGCACGCTGCGCCCGGTGAGGATCATCGCCATGGCGCGCTTGACGCCGATGGTGCGCGGCAGGCGATGGAGACCGCCGGCCAGCGCGGCGAGGCCGACCTTGGGTTCGGGCAGGGCGAAGGTCGCGGTGTCGGCGGCGATGATGATGTCGCAGGCCAGCGCGATTTCGAAGCCGCCGCCCATCGCCACGCCGTTGACCGCAGCGATCACCGGCTTGTCGAGATCCCAGCGCGAGGTCAGACCCGCAAACCCCGTCGCCGGCACCGTCACGGCATTGCCTTCGGCCTGCCAGCGCAGATCATTGCCGGCGCAAAAGGCGCGCGGGCCGGCGCCGGTCAGGATCGCGACCCACAGTTCGGGATCGGCAGCAAAATCGTCGAAGATCTTCGCCAGTTCGGCATTGGCCGGCGGGTGCAGTGCGTTCATCCGGTCGGGCCGGTTGATCGTGACGATCAGCGAGCGGCCGTCGCGTTCGATGTGCGCGTGTTCATAGGTCATGCGGGGGTCTCCAGAGGTTTGCGCCATTCTGGCAGAGCCCGGCGGTGGCGACCATCCCGCCACAAATCGCAGCCCCCCAAAACGAAAATACCCGGGTGCGCTTGCACCCGGGTATTCCCGTGACGAGACCTAAATCCCTGGACCGTCGCCATGATGACCGGACTGTGCCCCCACACCGGTAATCCGCGCGCAGACCCTTTCGGGCCGCATGGTCCGGGGCCTCATGGCCCTTCTCCCTGAACCCCGGCTTGCGCAAGCAGTTCAGGAACTTGGGTAGCGAGCTTTGCAGCCGATGTCATCGCCTGCGACAACAGCTGGCAGGCTGAACGCCAGATTTACAGCCTGGTGTTGCAGCGGTGCAACATGGGGTGCGTTCCGCGTCGGGCGTTGCTTCGCCCGGTGGCCATGCTACACGCCGGGCCGTCCCTTCCTTTGCAAAGAGCCTGCCTGTGCGCCTGTCCCGTTATTTCCTGCCGGTCCTCAAGGAAACGCCGGGGGATGCCCAGGTGATTTCGCACCAGCTGATGCTGCGCGCCGGCATGATTCGGCAGACCGCGGCGGGCATCTATGCCTGGCTGCCGCTGGGCAGGCGCGTGCTTGCCAAGATCGAACAGATCGTCCGCGAGGAACAGGACCGCGCCGGCGCTATCGAAGTGCTGATGCCGACCATCCAGTCGGCAGAACTGTGGAAGCAATCGGGGCGCTACGACGCCTATGGGCCCGAAATGCTGCGCATTAAGGATCGCCACGACCGCGAGATGCTGTTCAGCCCGACGGCCGAGGAGCTGTTCACCCAGATTTTCCAGAACGGCGCCAAGTCGTATCGCGATTTGCCGCGCAACATCTATCAGATCCAGTGGAAGTTCCGCGACGAAGTCCGTCCGCGCTTCGGCGTGCTGCGCGGTCGCGAATTCCTGATGAAGGACGCCTACAGCTTCGATGCCGATTTCGCCGGCGCCAAGCACAGCTATAATCGCATGTTCATCGCCTATATGCGTACCTTCGCTCGCATGGGCCTCGATGCGATCCCGATGCAGGCGGATACCGGGCCGATCGGCGGCGACCTGTCCCATGAATTCATCGTGCTGGCACCGACCGGCGAGAGCGATGTCTTCTATCACGAGAACTGGCTGAAGCCGCGCGACACGACCGCCATCGACGCCGAAGATGCCGATGCGCTCGAAGGCTTCATCACCGGGCTCAACACCGATTACGCCGCCACCGATGAAAAGCGCGATCTCGCCGCCGAAGCCGCTGCCGGCGACAAGCTCAAGCAATCCAAGGGCATCGAGGTCGGCCAGGTTTTCTATTTCGGCGACAAATACACCAAGGCGATGGGCGTGACGGTGCAGGGCCCCGACAGCACGACCATCACGCCGCTGATGGGCAGCTATGGCATCGGCGTGTCGCGCCTCGTCGGCGCGATCATCGAGGCGTGCCATGACAAGGACGGCATCATCTGGCCCGACGCCGTGGCGCCGTTCAAGGTCGCGCTGATCAATTTGCGCGTCGATGATGCGGCCTGCGCGGCGGCGGCGGAGAAACTCTATGCTGAGCTGACCGCAGCGGGGGTCGAAGTGCTCTATGACGACCGCGACGAGCGTGGCGGGGCCAAGTTCGCGACCGCCGACCTGATCGGCCTGCCGTGGCAGCTCGTGGTCGGGCCGAAGGGCGTTGCTGCCGGCGTTGTCGAGCTGAAGCGCCGCGGCGGCGAGCGGGTGGAGATCGCCATGGCCGATGCGGTGGAGCGGCTTTCTTGATCCCTCTCCCACTTAGGGAGAGGGAGGGGCCCGCGCGCTGCTTCAGCGCGTGGGAGGGTGAGGGCTTGGCCGCACCCCTCTCCCGGCTCGGCTGCGCCGAGTCCGACCGCTCCCGCAAGGGGAGAGGTAAGCCATGATCACCCGCTACGAACGCATGATCGCCAGCCGCTATCTGCTGCCGGGCAAGGGGGAAGGCTTCATCTTCCTCGTCGCTAGCATCAGCCTTGTTGCGGTGGCGCTCGGCGTGGCGGCGCTGATTGCGGTGATGAGCGTGATGAACGGCTTTCGCGCCGAATTGTTCGATCGCATCCTCGGGCTAAACGGCCATGCCGTGGTGCAGGGCTATGGCGGCAAGCTGGAGGCGTGGCAGCCGCTGCAGGCAAAACTCAAGGCGCTGCCCGGCGTCATCAGCGCGACGCCATTGATCGAACAGCCGCTGATGGGCAGCTTCGGCGGCCGCGTCGAAGGTGTGCTGGTGCGCGGCATGAACCTTGCCGACATCAACGGCACCCCGGTCATCGCCAAAAACATCGTGCGGGGTGACTTGAAGAATTTGCAGCCCGGCACCGACACCGTCGCCATCGGCGCGCGGCTCGCCGAAGCGCTCGGTGCCGGGGTGGGGGACCAGATTTCGCTGATCAATCCGCAAGGCGAATCGACGCCCTTCGGCACGGTGCCGCGTATCGTCGCCTATCGCATCGTCGCGCTCTTCGAAGTCGGTATCTATGAATATGACAAGGCGTTCGTCGTCATGCCGATGAGCGATGCGCAGACGCTGCTGCGCCTCGGCGATGCCGTCGGCATGGTCGAGGTGGTGACCGACGACCCTGATCGTGTTGGCGAAATCCTCGCGCCGATCGCGCCGGCGATTGTGGGCCAGGCGGTGGTCAATGACTGGAAATCGACCAATTCGGCGCTGTTTTCGGCGCTGGTCGTCGAACGCACGGTGATGTTCTGGGTGCTGTCGATCATCATCCTCGTCGCTGTCTTCAACATCTTGTCGTCGCTGATCATGCTGGTGCGCGCCAAGACCCGCGACATCGCGATTTTGCGCACCATGGGCGCCAGCCGCATCGCCTTGATGCGGGTGTTCATGACGGTCGGCACGCTGATCGGCGGGCTCGGCATTGCGCTCGGCTGTGTGCTGGGCTTTTCGTTGCTCCATTTCCGCGCCGGCATCGTGGCGGGGGTCGGGCGGTTGACCGGCGCCAATTTGTGGGACCCGTCGGTGCGTTACCTGACCGAACTGCCGTCGAAGACCGATCCGATCGAGGTTGTCGGCATCGTCGCGCTGGCGCTGCTGCTGTCGTTTCTCGCGACGCTGTATCCGGCGTGGAAAGCCGCGAGTACCGATCCGGTGCAGGTGCTGCGCTATGAGTGAGCCGACCCTCAAGGTCGAAGACCTGCGCCGTAGCTTCACGCAAGGCAGCGCCACCATCGAAGTCCTGCGCGGCGTCGATCTGGCGGTCAACGCCGGCGAGATCGTCGCGCTGCTCGGCCCGTCCGGCTCGGGCAAATCGACCCTGTTGCAAGCCGTCGGACTGCTCGAAGGCGGTTTCCAGGGCCGCATCAGCATCGCCGGCGAACGCGTGGAAGCGCTCGACAACGCTGGCCGCACCCGGGTGCGG
>JBILPK010000249.1:0-4256 GCA_044373875.1 Polymorphobacter sp. | reverse complement strand
CTGCCGCTGACCGATGTGACCAAGGACGCGGTGCGTAAGCGCATGGACGACATGCTCGAGCGCCGCCACCCCACCGTCCCGCAGATGTTTTGAGGCGCCGGACCCATGAACCCGTATCAGGATATTTTCGACCGGCTGGCCGCCGCGGCGCCTGCCATCGCGCGCTCGACCCCGGCCGAGCGCATCGACAAGCTGCGCCGGCTCTACCAGGCAACCTATGACCTGCGCGCCGAGATCAGCGCCGCGGGCTTCGAAGAGCTCGGCATGGACGGCAAGCTGCATCTCATCCCGTTGAAGGGCGAGATCCAGTATTTCTGCGAGCGGCTGGAAGGCTGGATGGCGCGCGAAAAGGTCGAGCCGGTGCCAGAACTGATGGGCCGCGACGCTTATGTGCATTACGAGCCCAAGGGTGTCGTGCTGCACCTGGCCACCTGGAACTCGCCGGTGCTGATCAGCCTGTCGCCGGCGATCAGCATGATCGCGGCGGGCAATGCCATCGTCATCAAACCGTCCGAAGTGGCGCCGCAATCGGCCGAACTGGTCAAGCAGATCATCGACAAGGCCGGGCTGTCTGACGAGATCGCCGTCGTCACCGGCGGGCCGGAGACGGCGCAGGCGCTGCTCGAACTGCCGTTCAACCATATCTGCTATGTCGGCAACAACCGCATCGGGCGCTTCGTCATGGAAGCGGCCGCCAAGCATTTCGCCGGGGTGACGCTGGAAATGGGCGGCAAGAACCCCGCCATCGTCGCCGCCGATGCCGATATCGCCGATGCTGCCGCCAAGATCGGCTATGCGCGGCACCTGATCGCCGGGCAGGTCTGCCTCAGCCCCGATTATGTGCTCGTCGATGCGAGCGTGAAGGACGCTTTTGTCGACGCGCTGAAAACCAAGATCAGCGCGATGTTCAACCCGAACGGCACGGGCTTCGATACCTCGGCCGACCTGCCGCGCATCGTCAACGAACGCCATACGTTGCGCATCAAGGCGCTGATCGATGATGCGGTGGCCAAGGGCGCCACGGTCGTCTTCGGCGGCGAGATCGACGTGGCGAAGCGCTTCATTGCGCCAACGATCCTCGAAGGCGTCACCCCGGCGATGGATATCTTCGACGAGGAAGTCTTTGGTCCGGTGATCTTCGTCCAGCCCTTCGCGACCCGCGAGGAAGCCGTGAAGGAAGTCGCCAAGCGCCCGAAACCGCTGGGGCTTTATGTCTTCACCCAGAACCGCGACATGGCCGATTATTTCATCGATCATACCCGCGCCGGCACCAGCGCGATCAACAATGCCGTGGTCCAGGCCAATATCGCGACGCTGCCGTTCGGCGGGGCGAACCATAGCGGCATCGGCCGGCTGGGTGGCCGCGCCGGCTTCATCGAATTTTCCAATCCGCGCGGGGTCGTTGAAGATTCGCTCGACCAGTCGCAAAGCTCGATGATGTTCTATCCCCCCTACCCGCCCGAGGCAGCAATGTTCATCGAACATATGCTGACGCCGTAAAGGACGTAGAATGGCCAGCGTATTGGAAGCCCCAGAAGCCGATTCCGCCGATGAAATGGCGCCCGATCCGGTGAAGCTGGCACCGGCCGGGGCCATTCCGGTGGTGCCGGGCATTCCCTTTGTCGGCAACACGCTGGAAATGGCCAAGGACCCGGCGGCATTCTTCCTGCGTGCCTATCGCGCCCATGGTCCGGTCTATCGCATCAAGGTGTTCGGGCGGGAAAGCATCGTCATCGCCGGCCCCGAAGCGGCGATGTTCCTGACCACCCGCCAGGGCCGCGACGCCATGCGGTCAAAGGAGTTCTGGGAAGGGCTGGTCAAGGAATATGGCGCCACCGAAACGCTGACCGGGGCGGATGGCGAACGCCATGTCCGGCTGCGCACGCTGATGCGTGAAGGTTTCAGCCGGGAATCGGTCAATGGCCATTATGACGAACTGGCGGCGATCACCGAAGGCGCGTTGCAGCGACGCTGGAAGAAGGGCGCGCTGATCCCGGTCAACGAGGCGATGCAATATCTGGTCGTCGAACAGCTCGGCATGATGCTGACGGGCAAGGCGCCGCTGGATTATGTGGCGGACATCCGTTTTGCCATCCTGACCATCCTCAACGTGCTGGTGACGCGGCAGCGCCCGGCGATCATGTTGAAGGACCCGCGGTATAAAAAGGCCCGCCAACGCGTCGATGAGCTGGGCCGGGCGATGATCGCCGATTTCGAGGCCAAGGAAGCTGCCGGCGGCGCGCCGAAGAACGCCATCACCGACATTCTGCGGGCCAACAAGACCGACAAGGACCTGATGCCCGATGAAAATCTGATCCTTACGGTGACCGGGCCCTATGTCGCGGGGCTGGATACGGCGGCGAACACCATGTCGGCATGCATCTATGGCATCGTCAAGAACCCCGAGGTCTATCCGCGTATCCAGGCCGAGGCGGATGAATTGTTCGCCAAGGAGACGATCACCGAAGCCGATGTGCGCGGGTTGAAGGCGATCAACGGCGCGGTGATGGAGGCGATGCGGCTGTGGCCGATTGCCGTCGCCCAGATGCGGACGTCGAACCATGCCTTCGAGTTCGCCGGCTATGAGATTCCGTCTGATGAAATGCTCTATATCGGCACCAGCGTGCCGCATTTCATGGCGGAATATTTCCCCGAGCCACAGAAATTCGACATCGACCGGTACAACCGGCCGCGTGCCGAACATCTGCAGAAAGGCGCCTATTCGCCATTCGGGCGCGGGCCGCATTCGTGCCTCGGCCAGGGGCTGGCGGAAGTGTTGATGGCGATGGCGATCGCGCGGGTGTTCCATCGCTACGACCTCGAACTCGAACACCCCGATTATGTGCTGAAAACCAAGACGGCGCCGACACCAGGCCCCGCCAACAGCTTCAAGGTGAAAATCACCGGCGAGCGCAACATCCCCGGGAAAGGAACGACCGCATGAACGAGATGACCCCCATCGACCGCATCCAGACCTCGCAGGAACTCGAACGCTGCCCGTTCCCGATCCCCTATGGCTGGTTCATGATCGAGGAATCGGCGAAACTCGCGCCGGGCGAGATCCGCAACGTCGAGGCCTTTGACCAGGAATGGGTGATGTTCCGCGGCGAAACCGGCAAGGTCGGCGTCACCGATCCGTTTTGCCCGCATCTCGGCGCGCATCTCGGCCATGGCGGCACCGTGCAGGGCGACAACATCCGCTGCCCGTTCCACTTCTGGGAATATGACACCAGCGGTTGGTGCAAGAATATCCCCTATGCCAAGGTGATGCCGCCGCTGGCGCGCAAGAAGCCGATCCTGCGCGCGCTGCCGGTCGAGGAACGCTATGGCTCGATCTTCGTCTGGTATCACCCCGATGCCATCGAGCCGCTGTGGCCGGTGCCCGAGGTGCCGGAATTCGAGGATAGCGAATTCGTCACGCTGCCGCGCGGCAGCTGGGATATCGGCACCGCCATCCAGGAAATCGGCGAGAATGGCGTCGATTTCGCGCATCTCCACTATCTGCACGGCGCGCCGGGCATCCCGCCGGGCAAGGCCAGCGCCGAAGGGCCGTATTTCAACGTGGATATCGGCAATGGCTATATTGTCGGCAAGCAGCATGGCCCGGGCATTTCGATCATGCACTTCACCCAGGACGACGTGGTGATGACGATGTTCGCCACGTCACTTCCGGTGAACAAGGAACTGACCCGCACGCGCATGCAGTTCACCCATCGCCGCTATCCTGAAGGTTCGAAGGAAGCTGCTGTCGGCCAGAAGCTCTATGAACATTCGATCGGATCGACCGCGGACGAAGAATCAGCCGGGTTCGAATCGGTCGACCTGATCGTCTGGGACAACAAGAAATACCGGCCGCAGCCGCTGCTCTGCGACGGCGATGGGCCGATCCTGTTGTGGCGGGAATGGTTCATGCAATTCTATGCCGGGCGCTACAACGGGTAGCATTCGCTTCCTGCCACCCCGGGTTCGACCCGGGGTGGCACAAGCATGTTTCGCACGTCTGGAGAGCTTCCATGGACCTGCAGCAGATCGGCGACACGCTCGAAATCCAGGCGGTGCTGGCAGACTATGCCTATGCCCTCGATGCGAAGGATTGGGACGCGCTCGATGCAGTGTTCACCCCCGACGCGACCTTCGATTACACCGCCACCGGCGGCGAAACCGGCGATTGGGGGCGCATTAAGCCCTGGCTGATCAAGGCGCTCGGCAATTTTCCGCATTCGCAGCACCTGATCGGCCTGCCGCAGATCAGGCTC
>JBILPK010000248.1:0-4260 GCA_044373875.1 Polymorphobacter sp. | reverse complement strand
CTGACCGGTATTCCGGTGCGCAAGGACGTGGCGATGACCGGCGAAGTCACCCTGCGTGGCCGGGTGCTGCCGATCGGCGGGCTGAAGGAAAAGCTGCTGGCGGCGCTGCGCGGCGGCATCACCACGGTGTTCATCCCGGCGGAGAATGAAAAGGACCTCGCCGAAATTCCGGCGAACGTCACCGAAGGGTTGCGCATCATCCCGGTCGCCCATGTCGATGATGTGCTGGCGCAGGCGCTCACCCTGCCGCTGGTGCCGATCGAATGGTCGGAATCCGATGAACTGGCGGCACGGCCCGATCCGGCGGTGGCCGAAACCGCCCTGCGGCACTGATCGAGCGGGGCGGCGGCCGGCTTGCCCGGTTGCCGCCCCCGCCACTCGTTGCACATTCGCCACGTTTCGTCCCGACTCGTGCGGCACCGCACAATTGGGGCTTTGACAAGGGCGCACGTCATCTCAAGACTGGCATTTTCGTCGAACACTCGGGGCCAGCCAAGCGATGAACAAGCAGGAACTCGCCAGTCGCGTGGCGGAAGCGACCGGGCAGGGGCGTCACGAGACGGCGCGCACGATCGACATCATGCTCGATATCATCACTGAAACCCTGGCGCGTGGTGAGGAAGTGCGGCTGGTCGGCTTCGGCAATTTCGTCGCCGGCACCCGCAAGGCCACCACCGGCCGCAACCCGCGCACCGGCGAGCCGATGAATCTGGCCGCCAGCGTCGCGCCGAAATTCCGCGTCGGGCGCAATCTGAAGGATGCCTGCAATCCGGGGGGTGAGGGCGATTAAGCTTGGCCGCGCTGCCCCCCTCTCCCGAGAGGGGCACAATTACGCCAACGCCAGCAAATCCGGCGCCACCCAGCCGCGCCGCGCCGCCACGCTGAACAGCGTCTCCCGGCGCCAATGCGCCAGCAACCAGTCCGAGCGCCCACAGGGCCCGGCCATCAACCCGGCGAGCACTGCTTGCCAGCGGCTGACCCGGCGCTGCCGCCAGCGCCCCGCGCGCGGCTGCCAGCGAGGCCAGCGTGATGCTGTGGTGATAACCGCCGCTGTCGGTATTGGGCGTGCCGGTAGCGTCGTTATACGCCCGGATGATCGCCGGCATGTCGAAATCGCCGCCATGGCGGAGCAGCCAGAGCGCCGCGGCGAAATGCGCTTCGTGCGTCCAGCGCAGCTTGGGCAGGCTGCGATCGAGCACGCCGCGTGCGATCGCGCCGATCTCGGCTTCGGTCATCATCGTCTTGCTCTGCTGCGGGGGGGATGGAATCGTCAAGATGGGCTTTACTTGCGCGGCTGGCTCGCCTAACCAGCCGTTTCGCTGTCGGCCCTGACGTCGCTGCGGTATCGGGCGTGGGCGCGTAGCTCAGCGGTAGAGCACACCCTTCACACGGGTGGGGTCACAGGTTCAATCCCTGTCGCGCCCACCACGCCCCCTCAAGCGCCCCTGTCCTACATGAACCTTATCGGTTAAGGCCGGGTTCATTGCGGTTGAAACTCGTCCAGCATTCTGTTCCCCTTTGAAGGAATTTCTGCTTCCACATCGCATCCGGCGTGACTTTCGTGACTTTCTGCAAGGAACCGGAACGGTAATTTTTGTAGCGAGGCTGATCTGGTCGAAATGCAACCAAATGGCGCCCGGCGCGTTGACAGTTTCAGATTTGCAAAAGGAAGAACTATGCGCAATCTGATGATCCCGATCACCGCCTTGGCGCTGCTTGCCGGTGCGCCGGTGCTTGGCCAGAACCATGATCGCCGCGATGAAGCGCGCCACGATCGCCGCGAGGTCCAACAAAGCCGCGACCGGCTCCAGGACGAGCGCAAGGACGTTCGCCAGGCCCAGCGCTATGGCAATCGCAACGATGTCCGGCAGGAAAAATTCGATGTCCAGCGCGCGCGCCAGGCCTATCAGCAGGATGCCCGCGAATGGCAGAAGAGCCAGAAGCGCGCTCGCCAGGAACAGCGCGCCGATGCGCGCTATTGGCAGCAGGGGCGCAGCTACAACTGGAACCGTCCCGATCCGCGCTACAATGGTTATTACGCCGAAAACTACTATCGCGCCGGCAATTATCGCCCCTACCAGATGCAGGCGGGTGATCGCATCTATCGCGGCAACGACAATCGTTATTATTGTCGCCGCAACGATGGCACCACGGGGCTGATCATCGGCGCCATCGGCGGCGGTGTGCTCGGCAACGTGATTGCGCCGGGCGGATCGCAGACGCTGGGCATGATCATCGGGGGGTCGCTCGGTGCGATCCTGGGCAACTCGATCGGCGGCGGCAACGTTACCTGCCGTTAGACGCGCTGTAATCGCCCCCGCCGCTGAGGCGGCGCTGTAATCGACTTCGCCGCTGGAGCGGCGCTGTAATCGACTGCGGCAATGGCGTCCGATGGGGTTTTCCATTGGACGCCTTGCTGCCGCAGCCTAGACTGGGAGACGTGAAATGGAGGCCAACATGGCAAAAGCATCGAAGAAATCCGCCGATCCGGCAATCGATCTCGGCATGGATGACAAGCAGCGCCGGGCGATTGCGGTCGGGCTGTCGCGGTTGCTCGCCGATACCTACACGCTGTATCTCAAAACCCATAATTTCCACTGGAACGTCACCGGGCCGCAGTTCAATTCGCTGCACCTGATGTTCGAGGGCCAGTATAACGAGCTGGCGCTGGCGGTCGACCTGATCGCCGAACGTATTCGGGCGCTGGGCGAACCGGCACCCGGCAGCTATTCGGCCTATGCCGCGCTCGCCACCATCAAGGAAGCCGAAGGCAATCCGCCGGCCGGCGAGATGGTGCGCATCCTGGCCGAAGACCAGCTGGCCGTGGTGCGGACGGCGCGGGAAATTTTCCCGCTCGCCGATGCAGCGCATGACGAGCCGACCGCCGATCTGCTCACCCAGCGGATGCAGGTCCATGAAAAGACGGCGTGGATGCTGCGCGCCAACCTCGGCTAACCGGCGAGCGCTGTCCCGACCAGACTGACGGACAGCGCCACGACGGCGATGTTGAAGACGAAGGCCAGCAGGGCATGGGCCAGGGCCAGTCGCCGCAAGCGCTTGCTGCTGATGGTGACATCCGAGACTTGGAACGTCATGCCGAGCACAAAGGCAAAATAGGCGAAATCCCAGTAGTCCGGGGTTTCTTCGTTCCCGGGGAAGTCGAGTCCGGCTTCCCCGGGGGTCGCCGCCAAATACCAAACATGGGCATAGTGCAGGGTGAACAGGCTGTTGGCGAACAGCCAGGCCAGCACCAGCGTGACGACCGCCAGCCCGATGGCGGTATCCTGCCGGCCCGTGCCGGGCGTGAGCTCGACCCAGACAGCGGTCAGCACGACGGCAAGGATGACCAGCGCCAGCGCCAGCATGAAATGATGATCGGGGGCGTTGCGCGCCGCACGGGCGCGCATCTTCTCGGCCTTGTCGCGGCGCGCCCTGATGACCATCAGCAGCAGGAATACCGCGGCGGCGCCATCGAAACCCGCCAGCAGGGCGCGTGCCGGGTGCAGCACGGCAAGGCCCGCCAGCGTCAGTGCCAGCAACAGCGCCGCGAAGATGGCAAAGCTGGCGTAGCGGCGGATGACCCTCACGGCGACGGGCGACCGCGCAGCACCAGCCAGCCGGCGACCGCCGACAGGATAGAGCCGCCCAGGATGCCCAGCTTGGCCGCCGCATCCTGGGAGGTGCCTTCGCCAAAGGCGAGCGCGGCGATGAACAGGCTCATCGTGAAGCCGATGCCGCAGAGCAGCGACAGGCCCCAGACCTGCCACCAGTCCGCCCCCGCCGGCAGGTCGGCGAGGTTCAGCTTGACCAGTGTCGCGATGGCGCCGAACACGCCGAGCTGCTTGCCGATCAACAGCCCGAGCGCCACCCCGAGCGGGACCGGCGCGACAGCATCGGCCAGCCCCATGCCGCGCAGGTCGACCCCGGCATTGGCGAAACCGAAGATCGGCACGATCAGGAAGGCGGTGAACGGCGCCAGCGCGTGTTCGAGGCGCAGCATGGGGGATTCATGATCCTCGGGTGCGCTGCCGCTGTCACGCAACGGGATGGTGAACGCCACCGCCACCCCGGCGAGCGTCGCATGGATGCCCGATTGCAGGACGGCGAACCAGATACCGGTGCCGATGACCAGATAGGGCGGCAGCGACTGGACTCCACGCCGGTTGAGCGCCACCAGCACCGCCAGCCCGACTGCCGCCGCGCCAAGCGCGACAAGGTTCAGGCTATCGGTATAGGCGATGGCGATAATTAGGATGGCAC
>JBILPK010000101.1:0-12067 GCA_044373875.1 Polymorphobacter sp. | reverse complement strand
CCGACCTGCGCCTTGGCCTCGGTCTCGTTGGCGCTTTTCAGGCCGTCGGCGATGATTTCCTTCTGCCGCGGCGTCAGCGGCTTCACATTGTCGAACCAGCCGTCGATCGCGGGGGTATGGCCATCATCGGCAACCAGCGTGTCGAGCGCCTTGACCAGCCGCCACGCCGGGCTTTCGACGCGGGCATGGACGCTCGAATGGACATCGGCCCTTGGGTAGCGGTCGCTGGTTTCACCGCCGACGATCAACTGGAATTCGACCGCGCCCTTGGCGCCCAGGCTGATGCCCGCCACGCCTTGCGCGCTCTGCAACGCCGACGCGCCGATGACTCCGACGGTCTTGCCGAGCGCGGCGGCCACCTCCGGGTCGGCGATGACCTTCGGGAAATTGGTCGAGGCAATCTCCTCCTCGCCTTCGGCGATCAGCACGAGATTGACCGGCAGCTTGCGCCCGCTCGCTTTGAAGGCGTGCAGCGCGGCGAGAAGGGCTGTTTGAGGGCCTTTCTGGTTGACCGCGCCGCGCCCGACGATGACCTGGCCGACCCCCTGTCGGTCGACGAGCTTGCCTTCGAGCGGCGGCGACGCCCATTCTGCCGGATCGTAATGCTTGACGTCGTACATCATGTAGAGCCCGAGCGTGACCGGCGCCCCGGCATCGAGCGTCGCCAGCACCGACGGCACGCCCCCCGAGGGGATGATCTTTGCGGTCTGGAACCCGGCATCGAGCGCCAGTTGCCGCATATATTCCGGCCCCTTGTCGACATTCATCCCCATCGCGGCGATGGTAGGCAGCGCGATCCAGTCCTGCAGCATCTTGACGGTGGCGTCGTGGCGGGCGGAGATCACCCCGGCGATGGCCTGGCGCTGCGGGGTGGCCGATTTCGGGGCCGCCAGCACCGGTGTTGCAAGGCAAGTGGCGATCAGCGCCAGCGCGAATGTCCGCATTGTAATTTCCCCCAATATGTCAAAGACAAGGATGGCAGGGGCGACCGGCGCTGTCCAGTTACCCACTTTATGACCAGATCCTGCCTTTCGGTATCGATTGTAACGCGCAGCGTTGCTGCCGGTCAGCTGGCGGGCGGCAACGGATATACAACGCCGTGCTGGTCGACGAGGCCACGCACCACCAGATCGTTGGTAAATATTTGGTGCAGCGAAACGCCGGAAATCTTGCCGCGCTCGCGTTGTTCCCGTCTCCAGCCGCCTTGGGTTTTGATATCGAATGCTTCGTAGGGCTGGACATTTAGCGGCACCGCCATTGGCGCTGCGCGTACAAAGGTCTGCCGCCACGCTGTCGTCAGGCGCCCCTGCCGGCGTACCAGCACCTCTTGGCGGCTGCCGTAGATACTGGCGACTGGGTCCAGCGAGAAATCCATTGAGCCGGTGGGCCGGGTCTTGCCGAGCAGGATCATGGGCAGGATTACCACGGCTGCCCGGGTTAGTCGCCCCTGTCCGCGGAACAGGCAGCGGCCATCGCCCGCCAGCCGGCTGATCGCCTGACTCAGTACCGGCGGCGGGGTCGGCATCCGGGGGTCGGCGCTGTCGGCGATGCCAAGGTCTTCATAGTCCGCGAACAGGTTCGGCAGCTTCGGCCAGATGCAGGGACCCTGCGCCGGACCAATCCAATAGCGGGGCAGCACCGCGTCTGGCCGTTTGAGAGCATCCGGCGTGCCGAGCATTACTTCCGTCGCGGCGCCACTGAACAGTAGCCGCTGGCAATGCCAGTGGCAGTCCGGCGTGGCACCCGGATCATGGTTTTCGAGCACCGCCATTAAAGCGCCCGGCGGTAGCGTCACCGGTTCTGCGCGGTCGTCCGCCATCATCGCGTCAAGCCGAGCGTCGATACCCCGATTTGCCAGCCGGGGAAACCCGCCCAGCACCGCCGCCGCCGAGGCAACGCCGAGCAGCGCGCCGGCTGACGCGGCTAACGGGCCACGACGGCGCAGAAGCAGCCAGGCCGGCGCCGCGAGTGTCAGCCACAGCGCCAGAGTCGGCAGTATCTGCAGGATATACGCCAGCGGGATGCCGACGAGAACAAGTATCAGAAATATTGTGAGAAAATTGTAGAGACCTGGCGCAAACACCGCAGTCGCTGCCGCCAGTAGCGACAGTATCCACAGCCAAATCACCCAGCGTTCTGTGCGCTTCATTGCTGATCGGTATCCGCCACGCGCTGCCGCAGCAATAGCTGGGTCGGCCCGAATTGACAGGGCCGCCGCCATCGGCAGCGTCGGCGGCGTGGCATATACCGCTCCCGTTGCTTTGGGCCGGCCAGCGATTGTCCGATGTTGGGATTTTGACCCGGATTACCGGGCGTCGTGAAGCAGGGCGTAGTTTCCATAAACGCCATGGCACCATGCTTCCTGTGCAGACCCTAACTCGTCCGACTGCGCGTCTGCGGATAGCTCCCCAAAATCTTCACCCATTTTGTATGGAAGCGCAGTTCCTCCATCGCCAGCTGCACCCCGGCATCATCGGGCGAGCCGACGATTTCGGCATAGAATTCCGCCGCGGCAAAGGATCCGTCGCGGATATAGCTTTCCAGCTTGGTGATGTTGATGCCGTTGGTGGCAAAGCCACCCAGTGACTTGAACAGCGCCGCCGGCACGTTGCGCACTTCGAAATTGAGGCTGGTCATCGTCGGAGTGCCCGCCGGCGGGGTCGCGGCGGCCTCGCGCGCCAGCACGACGAAGCGCGTGGTATTATGGTCGGCGTCCTCGATGCCTTCAGCAAAGATGGTCAGGCCATACAATTCCGCCGCCAGTTTCGAGGCGATTGCCGCGACACCGGCATCGCCGCCGCCTGCCACCTGCGCCGCCGCGGCCGCCGTATCGAAATAACCGACCGCTTCCAGCCCCCAGCCGCGGGTGCGGTTGCGGCACTGGCCGAGCGCCTGCGGATGGCTGATGACCTGGCGCAATTCGTCCTGGCGGCCGATGCCGAGCAGGCAGTGGCGCACTCGCACGAAATGTTCGCCGGTGATGAACAGTCCGGATTCGGGCAGCAGGAAATGCATGTCGGCCACCCGGCCATGCAGCGAATTTTCGATGGGGATGACGGCGTTGATCGCGCGGCCATCCTGCACCGCCTCTAGCGCATCTTCGAACGACGCGCAGGGCAGCGCCGGGGCGGCGGGAAACAATTCGCGCACCGCCTGGTGCGAATAGGCGCCCGGCGCGCCCTGAAAGGCGATCGCGGTGGCGGGGCTGGCGGCGGCGGCGGCCAGCATGGTTTCGACAAGGGCCTGCGCCCGCGGGGGATAGCTGCTCATGCCCTGCCCGTTAAGCGAGGCGCGACGAATGCGCAAACCCTCGAAGCAAGGCTTGCCCCCATGGAGTCGGCTGCTATAGCAACGCCAGAAGTTCCGGAAGGCGGGGCGCAGGCCTGCCACCATCGATCAACGGGAGCCACGGCGTGGACAGTTTCGAATTCAACAAGATTGCTGGCGGCGTGCTGGCGGGTGCCGTCGCGCTGCTGGCGATCAACATCGCCACCGACACCATCTATCGCCCGGCGCCGCTCGAAAAACAGTCCTATGTCGTCGAAGGCGTCGAAGTTGCCGCCACCGAAGCCGCCCCGGCCGAAGCCGCCAAGCCGGTCGCCTTCTACCTCGCCTCGGCGAGCGTGGAAAAGGGTGAAGCGGTGTTCAAGAAGTGCGCCGCCTGCCACAATGCCGAAAAGGGCGGTGCCGCCGGCATCGGCCCGGCACTTTATGGCGTCGTCGGCCGCAGCCACGCCAGCATGCCGGGCTTTGGCTATTCCGACGCGCTGTCCGCCATGAAGGGCAAGCCGTGGAGCTTTGACGAACTCAACGCCTGGCTGACCAGCCCCAAGGCCTATGCCGCCGGCAACAAGATGAGCTTTGCCGGTATCAGCAAGCCGGAGGATCGCGCCGCGGTCATCGCCTATCTCAATTCCAAGGGCGACAGCCCGCTGCCGATGCCGGCCGTGCCCGCCGAAGCCGAAGCAGCGCCGGCCGAAGCCGCGCCGGCGCGCTGATCCTGTCGCCCCCGACAACCCCGGGGGCGATGGCGCCTTACAGCGTGTAATGTTCCTTGACGATCGCCCAGCCTTCGGCGGCGGTTTCGACGATGTGGAACAGATCGAGATCGCTGTGGGCGATGACGCCTTCATCGGCGAGCGCTTCGAAATCGACGACGCGGTTCCAGAAATCCTTGCCGTAAAGCAGGATCGGCAGCGCCGCGACCTTGCCGGTCTGCACGAGCGTCAGCAGCTCGAAAAACTCGTCGAAAGTGCCGAAACCGCCAGGGAACACCGCGACCGCCTTGGCGCGCAGCAGGAAATGCATCTTGCGCAGCGCGAAATAGTGGAACTGGAACGACAGCCCCGGCGTCACATAGGGGTTGGGCACCTGTTCGAAGGGCAGCACGATGTTGAGCCCGAGCGACGGCGCCCCGGCTTCATAGGCGCCGCGATTGGCGGCCTCCATGATCGACGGGCCACCGCCCGAACAGACGGTAAAATTGCGCGCGCCATCGGCACCGGGGGCCGACGCCAGCTGCGCCAGCTCGTGCGCCACGGTGTAATAGCGCGCCTTTTCGGCGAGCCGTTCGGCGACGCCGCGCGCCTTGGGCGTCGTCGCGGCGGCCAGCACATCGGCGGCGGCTTCGGGGGACGGGATCCGCGCCGAACCATAGAAGACAAAGGTCGAATCGATTCCCGCCTCGGCGAGCGCCAGTTCGGCCTTGAGCAGTTCGAGCTGGAAACGCACCGGGCGCAGATCGTCGCGCAACAGGAATTCCTTATCCTGGAAGGCGAGCGCATAGGCGGGATGCTCGGTCTGTGCCGTGCTTGTCGGCGTGTTGGCCACCCGGGCGTCCTGGCGGGCGCTGGGGAAGATGCTGGGCGGGATATGGGGGGGTGCAGGTTTCATCATGGGGTTACGGTCGATAGGCGCGTCGGTTGCAATTGTCACCCCGGGCGCATTGCCTTTGCGCTGCCACCGGGTCAGTGTCGCCCGCCTGTTTGCCGGAGAGTGTGCCCGATGCTGCTGACCTCGATCGACGATACCGGCATCGCCCGGGTGATGATCGACCGCCCCGAACGCCACAATGCCTTCGACGAAGCGCTGATCGCCGCGCTGACCGCGACGTTCGAAAAACTCGGCGCCGACCCGGTGGTGCGCGCCATCATCCTGTCGGGCAACGGCAAGTCCTTTTGCGCCGGCGCCGATATCGGCTGGATGCGCCGCGCCGCCGGCTGGAGCGAGGCCGAAAACCGCGCCGATGCGCTGAAGCTGTCCGACATGCTCCACACCATCGACACCTGCCCCAAGCCGGTCATCACCCGCGTCCATGGCGTGGTTGCCGGCGGCGGGGTCGGGCTGGTCGCCTGTGCCGACATGGCGGTCGCCATCGAAGGCGCGCAGTTCCGCCTCTCCGAAGTCCGGCTCGGGCTGACGCCGGCAACGATCTCGCCCTTCGTCATCGGCAAGATCGGCGCTGGCGAGGCGCGGCGCTGGTTCCTGACCGCCGAAGGTTTTGGCGCTGCCGAGGCACAGCGCATCGGCCTGACGCATGAAACCGCCATCGATGACGCTGCCGCCGATGCGGTTACAGCCAACTGGCTGGCGCATCTCGGCGCCGCCGCGCCAGGCGCGATTGCCGATGCCAAGGCGCTGATCCGCGATGTCGCCGGCCGGCCGGTCAGCGACACATTGCGCGCCGAAACCGCCGCCCGCATCGCCACCCGCCGCGCCTCCGCCGAAGGGCGGGAGGGCATCGCCGCCTTTTTCGACAAACGCCCACCGGAGTGGAAAGCATGATTCGTACCGCCCTGATTGCCGCCAGCCTGCTGCTCGCCGCCCCCGCCGCCGCCGGCCCGCATGAAGACGTCCTGGCCGCCGTCGATGCGGCACTGATCGCGGTCAACACCAACAATGCGGCGCTGTTGCAAAGGGTCATGCTGCCGACCGCCACCATCGTCGCGCAGAACTATGGCCCCGATGGCGCGCTCAAGACCCGGGTGCTCAGCGTCGCCGACATGGTGAAGAGCTTTGCCACCCCCGACCGCCGCGTCGACGAACGCATCCACGCCCCGGTGGTGCTGGTGCAGCGCGACCTGGCGCATGTCTGGGCGCCCTATACGCTCGATTACAATGGCAAGCGCCTGCATTGCGGCGTCGATTCCTTCGGTCTGGCCAAGGTCGACGGCGTCTGGAAACTGACCAGCCTGACCTGGACGGCGGAACCGAAAGGCTGCCCGGCCTGAACAAAAGCGCCCGAAAAACCGTGTCCCGCAGCGCCCGGCCCGTGTAAGGCAGCCCGATGCACAAGCTTCTGATTGCCAATCGCGGCGAAATCGCCCGCCGCATCATCCGCACCGCCGATGCGATGCGGATCGCCACGGTCGCGGTCTATGCCGATGCCGATGCCGCCAGCCCCTATGTCCGCGAGGCCGGCCAGGCGATCGCCATCGGCGCGGCCGAAACCCGGCCCTATCTCGATGCTGACAAGATCATCGCCGCCGCCAAGCGCACCGGCGCCGATGCCATCCACCCGGGCTATGGCTTTCTTTCGGAAAACGCCGATTTCGCCAAGGCGGTCCGCAAGGCCGGCCTGATCTTCGTCGGCCCGCCCGAAACCGCGATGCGCGTCATGGCATTGAAGGACAGCGCCAAATCGGCGATGAAAAAGGCCGGCGTGCCGATCACCCCGGGCTATCAGGGCAATGACCAGTCACTGGTCCGCCTGCAACGCGCCGCCGAAGGGGTGGGCTTCCCGCTGCTCATCAAGGCGGTCGCCGGCGGCGGCGGAAAGGGCATGCGCGCCGTCCATGATCCGTCGGAATTCCAGGACGCGCTGATGGCCGCGCAGCGCGAAGGCCAGGCGAGCTTCGGCAATGCCTCGGTGATGCTCGAAAAGCTCATCCAGCGCCCGCGCCATGTCGAGGTGCAGGTCTTTGCCGATGGCCATGGCAATGTCGTCCACCTGTTCGAACGCGATTGTTCGCTGCAACGCCGCCACCAGAAGGTCATCGAGGAGGCCCCTGCCCCCGGCCTGTCGGAACGCCTGCGCCACATCCTGGGCATTGCCGCCGCCACGGCCGCCCATGCCATCGGTTACGAAGGTGCCGGCACAGTCGAATTCATCCTCGATCTCGACGCTGTCGATGGCGAGGGTGACCCGGCCTTCTACTTCATGGAAATGAACACCCGGCTGCAGGTCGAGCACCCAGTTACCGAGGCGATCACCGGGCATGATCTCGTCGAATGGCAATTGCGCGTCGCGCGCGGCGAAATGCTGCCGGCCAATCAGGATTCGCTCGCCGTCAGCGGCCATGCCGTCGAGGCGCGGCTTTATGCCGAGGATGCCGAAGGCGGATTCCTGCCTTCCACCGGCACCCTGTCGCGATTGGCGTTCGGTGCCGGCGATGGCGTGCGCATCGATACCGGCGTCGAAACCGGCAGCCGCATCGGGCTCGATTTCGACCCGATGATCGCCAAGGTCATCGCCTGGGGGCCCGATCGCGCCACCGCCATCGACCGGCTGGTCGGCGCGCTCGATGGCACGATCGTCGAAGGGCTGAAATCCAACCGCGCCTTTCTCGCCCGGCTGACCGACCACCCGGCCTTCCGCGCCGGCGAGGTCGATACCGGCTTCATCGCCCGCCATGCCGAAGCGCTGGCGCCGGCGACGCAGGTCCCCGAAGCGGCGCTGCTGCTCGCCGCGCTGGCGCTGGCCATGCCGGAGGCGGCCAAGCCGCAAGCCGCCTCGCCCTTTGCGCGCGGCGGCTTCCGGATCAACCTAGCCGAAGAACGCCATGTTCGGCTGTGGAACGGCGAAACACTGCACAGCCTGACGCTGCGCCCTTGCGGCGAGCGCTGGCGCGTCGCCGGGCTCGACAGCATCGCCGAAATCGGCGCGACGCGCGGGCCCGGTACGGCGATCAGCGCCGATCTGGGCGCCAGGATGGCGAGCGGCCATGTCGTGCAGTCCGATGGCGCGGTCGAGGTGCGCCTCGCCGGGCAAAGCTTCCGCCTCGCCACCCGCGCGCCGAAAAAGGACGCGGTCGCCGGTGCTGGCGACGGCCGTATCAACGCGCCGATGCCGGGCCGGGTGCTCGCCGTCGATGTCGCCGCCGGGCAGAGCGTCGCGGCGGGTGACCGCCTGCTGGTGCTCGAAGCGATGAAGATGGAACACCGCATCACCGCCCGCGCCGCCGGCGTGGTGCAGGCGGTGCATGTCGCCACCGGCGACCAGGTCGCGGACGGGATGCTGCTGGTGGAGATCGGCGCGGCATAGCGCGTCGACCGGGAAGAGAAATTAAGGGAACGGGCCGGTTTTTCCGGCACCAAGGGGCAATTCGTTGCCACCGGCCCGTCCCCACCCCCGCAGGGGGTCTCGTTATTCCGGATCGGCGCCTTCGTGCCAGGTCTGTTCGGTGCGCTCCCGCCAGGCGAGGATGATGCCCGGCAAGGCGAGGCTGATGATGCCGAAGGCCGACAGCAGGTCGATGGCGCCGTCGCGATCCGGGAACCACCAGCCCATCAGCTTGGCCGGAATGGTGTAGAGGAAGGCGAGAAACAGCGCCCCAACGATGATGTAATGGCTGCTGCGATAGGCGCTGTCGCGCTCGGCGCGTTCCCGTTCGTCGAGCATTGCGTCGGAGGCATTGGCGCGCTGGTTGCGCACATCGACGAACAGGAACACCGCGGCGAACAACCCGATCAGTCGCAGCACGGCAAAGGGCAGCCAGGCGCCGCCATCCTGGTCGGGCCAGATCGCGCCGCCAAGATACCCGATCGGCATCGCTGCAAGGACAACCAGCGTCAGCAGGCGCGCGGTGCGCAGCTTGAGCCGCAGCGGCGGGTTGATAAGCATCTCCATCCTTTCTCTCCTTAATCGTCTTCGGAAATTGATTTGTCGCGCCAGACGAGGATCATCCCCGGCAATCCCATGGCGACAAATGCCAGCCCCAGCGCAATATCGATGGCGCCGCGCACATCGGGCAGCCACAGCCCCCACCCGAGCGCCACCGTCGCATAGGCGCACAGGACGAAAATGCTGGAGACAACCGCCTTGTGGCTGAAGCGGAACGCCCGATCGCGCTCGGCGCGCTCGCGCTCGTCAAACAACGGATCGAAACGTTCGGGCACGTTGGTCGATTGGGTGCGGCCATCGATGAACAACACCAGCGCCGCCAGGCCGAACCCCAGCCGCAGCCAGTGAAACACCATCTGCACCCGACCATCGGAGCCCAGAAGATAAGCCCCCGCGACGAGGCTCAGCACCAGCCCGGCCGGCGCGATGAGCGACAGCAGCTTCGCCGTGCGCAGCGACAGGCGCGCCGGTACCCGGACAATCGTGACCATCATTCGACTCCTGCCGTCTGGGGCGCCAGCTGGCTGGCCAGCGGCGCGAAAGGGGTGAGCGAAAACAGCGTCTCGACCGGCACCCCGAAGACGCCGGCGAGTTTCAGCCCCAATTCGAGGCTGGGGCCGTACTGCCCGCGTTCGAGGAAACCGATCGTCTGCGGATTGACCCCAACGCGTTCGGCAAGCGCGGCGCGCGACAGGCCGGCTTCGACGCGGAACAGCGTGAGCCGGTTGTACAGATTGATCGAATCGTTACCGTTGACCATGATTCGTTGTGTATACACAACATCAATTGTGGTCAACTGGCCTGGCAAGCAGGGTCCGGCGTCCGGGCTGTCCTACGCGGCGCTGACTTGCTATGAAGCGGCAGCATTCTGAAACCGGCGTCGCGCTGCAAAGGGCGTCAGCCGCGAAAAGCCCGCAGATCCGTCAAGTTCGTCAATTTCTGAATATTTCGTAACGCTGCACCGCGGCCATCGTGCCGCCCTCCCGGCCCTCCAGACCCAGGTCATCACCCATGCATTCCATGCTCAAGTTCAACCATGGTGACACCATCGACATGATCCGCGAAAGCGTGGCGGCCTTTGCCGCTGCCGAAATCGCGCCGCGCGCCGCGCAAATCGATATCGACAATGAATTTCCCGCCGACCTGTGGAAAAAGCTCGGTGATCTCGGCCTGCACGGCATCACCGTCGGCGAGGCCGATGGCGGCGCCGGGCTCGGCTATCTGGCGCATGTCGTCGCCATCGAGGAAATCAGCCGCGCGTCCGCCGCGGTCGGCCTATCTTATGGCGCGCATTCCAACCTGTGCATCAACCAGATCAACCGCTGGGGCACCGCCGACCAGAAGGCGCGCTATCTGCCGAAACTCATCAGCGGCGACCATGTCGGCAGCCTCGCCATGTCTGAACCCGGCAGCGGCTCCGACGTCATCTCGATGAAGCTGCGCGCCGACCGCAAGGGCAATGACGCCTTTGTCCTCAACGGCAACAAATTCTGGATCACCAACGGCCCCAATGCCGACACGCTGGTGGTTTACGGCAAGACCGATCCCGCCGCCGGGCCGAAGGGCATCACCGCCTTCCTGATCGAGCGCGGCATGAAGGGCTTTTCGACGGCGCAAAAGCTCGACAAGCTCGGCATGCGCGGCTCCAACACCTGCGAGCTGGTCTTCGAGGATTGCGAAGTCCCGGCGGAAAACGTCCTCGGCGGCGTCGGCATGGGCGCCAAGGTGCTGATGTCGGGCCTTGATTACGAACGCGTCGTGCTGTCGGGCGGCCCGCTCGGCATCATGGCGGCGTGCATGGATGTCGTTGTCCCCTACATCCATGATCGCAAGCAGTTCGGCCAGTCGATCGGCACCTTCCAGCTGATGCAGGGCAAGCTTGCCGACATGTATGTCGCGCAATCGACCGCCCGCGCCTATACCTATGCCGTTGCGCAGGCCTGCGACCGCGGCGAAACCACCCGCAAGGACAGCGCCGGCTGCATCCTCTACAGCGCCGAAAAAGCCACCTGGATGGCGCTGGAGGCGATCCAGTGCCTCGGCGGCAACGGCTATATCAACGATTACCCCACCGGCCGCCTGCTGCGCGATGCCAAGCTGTATGAAATCGGTGCCGGCACCAGCGAGATCCGCCGCTACCTGATCGGCCGCGAGCTGTTCGAAGAAACCGCATGAGGCTGTTGGGCGCCGTCCTCGCCGGCGGCGCATCGTCCCGCTTCGGGTCCGACAAGGCGCTGGCGCTGTTCGCCGGCAGGCCGCTGATCGACCATGTCATCTCTGCCCTCACCCCCCAGGTTGCGGCTCTGGTGATTTGCGGGCGCGATTATCCCGGCTTTGCCCGCGTCGATGACCTGCCGGTGGCGGGGCTCGGCCCGCTCGGCGGCCTGTGCGGCGCGCTGGTACACGCCGCCGAGCATGGCTTCGACGCGGTGCTCTGCGCCCCTTGCGACATGCTCGGCCTGCCCGCCGATCTCGCCGCCCGCCTCGGCGCCGGCCCGGCGGTGGCACGCGGCCAGCGCAGCGTCGGGCTATGGCCCGCCAGCCTCGCCCCGGCACTGCTGTCGCGGCTGTCGGGGGGTGGCAGCCGCGCCATCCGGGTCTGGGCCAGCGCCTGCGAAGCCCGCGAAGTCGATTGCGGCGCCTTGCACAACATCAACCACCCCGGCGATCTTGGCTGAAGCGGGAGGTGGCGCTGCCGGCGCCATCCGGCTATCCCCTCGGCGTGTCCCGCTCCACCGCCCTTCTGCAATGCGCCGCCGGGATCGGCACGCTGTGCCTGATGGACGTGATGGTCAAGCATCTCGCCGCCACGGTCGAGGTGCCGGTCATCACCTTGGCGCGCTACACCACCGGGACCATTCTTGCCGCCGCGGTCTGGGCGGTGCAGGGCCGGCCCCGCCTCGCCCGGGCGCAATGGCCGGTACATTTGCTGCGCGGCGCGTTGATCGCCGGCATGGCCTTCTGTTTCTACTGGTCGCTGACCCGGCTGCCGCTCGCCGAAGCGATCACCCTGTCGTTCATCGCGCCGTTGCTGGTGCCGCCGCTCGCCGCGCTGTTCCTCAAGGAACCGATGCAGCCGCGCGCGCTGGCGGCGGGCGCATTGGGCTTTGTCGGCGTGCTCGTGACCGCGCAAGGCGCGCCCGTTTTCGCGGGTGACCGGCTGCTGGCGCTCGCCGCGGTGTTGGTCTCCGCTGTTGCCTATGCCGCGTCGGCAATATTGCTGCG
>JBILPK010000247.1:0-4267 GCA_044373875.1 Polymorphobacter sp. | reverse complement strand
TGCGGGATGCCCCATTGGTCGAAATTGCGCCGTCCGTTCGCCAGGAAGACCGCGCCCTGCCCGGCCTTGGCGCGCCCGGCAGCATCGTCATCGACCAATGGGGCATCCCGCATATCCGCGCCGCCAGCCCCCGCGATGCCTTTTTCCTGCAAGGCTATGCCGTGGCGCGCGACCGCTTGTGGCAGATCGACCTGTGGCGCAAGCGCGGTCTGGGGCGGCTGGCGGCGAGTTTCGGGCCGGAATTCGTCGGCCAGGACCGCGCCAGCCGGCTGCTGCTCTATCGCGGTGACATGGCCGCCGAATGGGCGAACTACCCCGCCGAGGCGCGTGACTGGACCGCAGCCTTCGCCGCCGGCATCAATGCGTTCGTTACCGACACGCGCGCCGGGCGCCAGCCGTTACCGGTGGAGTTCCGCGCGACCGGCTCCGCCCCCGAATTGTGGAGCGCCGACGACATCGTCCGCATCCGGTCGAACGCGTTGGCAAGCAACCTGGCGAGCGAAGTCGCGCGTGCCCGGGCGCTGTGCGGTGGCGATGTAAAGCTGGAGCCGCTGCGCCGGCCGCTCAGCCCGGCGCACAAGCTGTCCCTGCCCAAGGGGCTCGACCCGTGCCGCGTCCCGCCCGATGTGCTTGCCGATTACAATCTCGGCACCGCCGGGGTGAAATTCGATGGCAGACTGGTCATCACGCTCGCCGATGCCGCCGACCCCGAGCGCCGCGACGGGTCGAATAATTGGGTGATCGCGCCGGGGCGTTCGGCCACCAGGCGGCCGATCCTGGCCGGCGATCCGCACCGCGAACACAGCGTGCCGTCGCTGCGCTACATCAGCCATCTCGAAGCCCCGGGACTGCATATCGCCGGCGCCGGCGAGCCAGCGCTGCCCGGCATCAGCTTCGGGCATAACGACGATATCGGCTGGGCGCTGACGATCTTCTACACCGACCAGCAGGATCTGGTGGTGCTGCCGCCGGGCGCGAAGGTCGAAACCATCACCGAGACGGTGCCGGTCGCCGGCGGCAGCGAGCGCCAGGTGACGCTCGAATACAGCGACGATGCCCCGATCATCCACACCGCGCCCGATGGCACCCGCTTTGCGTTGCGCGCGACCTGGACCCGGCCCGGCGCGTCGGCCTATTTCAACGCCGCCTGGGCGTGGCGGGCGAGCGACTGGGCGGGCTTCATGGCGGCGCGCGACCATTGGGGGGCGCCGCCGCTCAACCTGTTGTTCGCCGATCGCAAGGGGGATATCGGCTGGTCGGCAGTGGGGTTCGCCCCCGATCGGGCGGGCGGCGATGGCCTGCTGCCGGTGCCGGCGGGGGATACATATCGTTGGCGCGGGCTGCGCAAGTCGGCGGTGCTGCCGACGCTGTTGAACCCGGCGAGCGGCTGGATCGCCACCGCCAATGCCCAGAACCTGCCCGCCGGCTACACGATTCCGCTCGGGTTCGAATGGGCTGACCGTTCGCGCATCAGCCGCATCGAAGCGGTGATCGCCAGCAAGCCCAGGTTCAGCCTGATCGACGCCATGGACCTGCAGGCCGATGTCACCAGCCCGCAGGCCCGGCGCTTCGTGGCGGCGCTGGCCGGGTTGACGAGCGAGGACCCCACCGAAGCCGCCGCGATCCGGCTGCTCACTGGCTGGGACGGGCATGTCGGCACCGAATCAGCCGCCGCCGCACTTTATGAAGTGTGGCTGCGTCGCCACCTGCCCGATGCGATGGTGGCTGCGCTGGTCGCCCCGGCCGCGCGCGCCAACTTCGGCCGGCCGACGCCGGAAGGCATCATCGACACGCTCGATGGCAAGAACGACCTGCTGCCCGCCGCCGCCCGGGCGCCGTTGCTGCGCGCCACAGTGGGCGCGGCGTGGCGCGAGGCGCAGGCCCGGCTCGGCCCCAATTCGACTCTATGGCGCTGGGGGACACTCCACACCGCCGATTTCGTGCCGGCGCTGGCCATCGAAGGACTGGAAACCGAGCGTCGGGTCGGGCCGCTGCCGCTCGCTGGTGATGGTTCGACGGTGATGGCAGCGACCCCGCGCGCCGATTTCCGCCTCAACGCCGGCGCCTCGGTGCGCATGGTTCTCGATGTCGGCGCCTGGGACAACAGCGTCATCATCAACACGCCGGGGCAATCGGGCAACGCCGACAGCGCGCATTATCGCGACCTGTTCCCGCGCTGGGCCGCCGGCGAGCACGTGCCGTTCCGCTGGAGCCGCGACGCTGTCGATGCCGCGGCGGAGCGGGTGATCAACGCGGTGCCGGGCTGAGCAGGAATCACTCCCTCTCCCGGTTGTCGCGAAAGCGTCGCCTGCGGCTGCGGGAGAGGTGAAACGCGCGCCAGCGGCCCCGGAAAGGGGCGCTACGCGTCGCCCACCAGCGCCTGCCAGACCGCCACCGCCGCCACCGCCGCGGTATCGGCGCGCAGGATGCGCGGGCCGAGGCTGGCGGCAACAGCGCCCGGCACGGCGCGAATGGCGGCGCGTTCGTCGGGGGTGAAGCCGCCTTCGGGGCCGATGAGGATGGCGGCGGGGGCCGGCACGCGCGGGCACAGCGTAGCGAGCGGTTCGCCGCCGGCTTCATCGGCGAAGATCAGCGCGCGCCCGGCGGGCCAGTCGCGCAGCAATGCCGTAAGGGTGAGCGGCTCATCGACCGCTGGAATCGCGGTGCGACCGCATTGTTCGGCGGCCTCCACCATGTGCGCGCGCAGGCGGTCGAGGTTGAGTTTGTCGACGATAGTGCGGCGGGTGACGACGGGAACGAGCCGCGCGACGCCGAGTTCGCAGGCCTTTTCCGCCACCCAGTCGATGCGGCCGCGCTTCAACGGCGCCGCGCAGAGCCACAAATCGGGGACGATTTCCTGCGGCGCGGACTGTTCGACCGCCACCAGCGTCACGACTTTCTTGCCCACACTGTCGACCCGCGCCGCCCATTCGCCGGCGCTGCCGTTGAACAATCGCACCCTGTCGCCGGGCTGGCGGCGCATGACGCTGCCGAGATAGTGCGATTGCGGCGGCGGCAGGGTGACGACCGCGCCCGCCGACAGCGGCATTTCGACATAAAGTCGCGGTGTTGTTGACAGATCGGGGGCGTTTTCGCTCATGGGGGCATGGCTAGCATCATCCCGCCCGCGGCGAAACCGACGCCCGATGCCGAACACGGCTGGATCGACCGGCTGCCGGGCGGTGTGCAGCCCTATGCGCGGCTGGCGCGGCTCGACCGGCCGGCGGGGTCGTGGCTGCTATTCTGGCCCTGTGCGTGGGGGGTGGCGCTGGCCGACGGGCTGGTTGCCGATGGGGTGCTGCTGCTGTGGTTCGGCTTCGGCAGCCTTGTCATGCGTTCGGCCGGGTGCGTGTGGAACGACATCATCGACCGCGATCTCGATGCGCAAGTGGCGCGGACACGGGCGCGGCCGGTCGCCAGCGGGGCGATTTCGGTGAAGCGCGCGCTGGTTTTCGCGGTGTTGCTGTCGCTGCTCGGGCTGCTTGTCGTGCTGCAATTGCGGCCATTGGCGCAGATTGTGGCGGTGGCGAGCCTCGTCCTTGTCGCCGGCTACCCCTTCATGAAGCGCATCACCTGGTGGCCGCAGGCGTGGCTGGGGCTCACCTTCAACTGGGGGGCGCTGGTCGGCTATACCGCGATTGCCGATCCCGAGCCTGCGATGCTGCTGCTTTATGCCGGCGGCGTGGCGTGGACGCTGGGTTACGACACGATCTATGCGCTGCAGGATATCGAGGACGACGCGCTGGCGGGCATAAAATCATCGGCGCGTGCACTGGGATCGCGCGCCCGCGCCGGGGTTGCGGGCTTTTACGGGGTGGCGCTGGCGTGCTGGGGGGCGGCTTTGTGGCTGGTGCGGCCCGATTCGCTGGTGCTGGCGGGGCTGTTGCCGCTGGTCGCGCACTTCGGTTGGCAGGTGTGGCGGCTGGCGGATACGCAGCCAGAGGCGGTTCTGTTACTGTTCAGGAGCAACCGGAGTGCGGGTTTGTTGCTGTTTGCGGCGTGCGCGGTGGCAGCGCTGGGGGTGTGAAGCACACCTCTCTAGGTTGACGCGAAGCCGTTGCCTGCGACTGCAGAAGAGGCGAGAGACGGCGCAGCCGGCCCGGGTGAAGGTGTTCTCTCTCGTGTCGGCGCTTGGGTCCACCCTCACCCGGCGCGCTGGCGCGCGTCTCGCCTCTCCCGCAGGCGGGAGAGGATCGCGGGGTCAGTTGACGACCGCTGCCTGCATCGCTTCGAGCCGCGCAACGGCCTTTTCGTTGCCGGCGGTCCG
>JBILPK010000246.1:0-4342 GCA_044373875.1 Polymorphobacter sp. | reverse complement strand
CAAGGGCGAAGTGCGGATCACGCCGCTGCCGCACATGGAAGTCGTCAAGGATCTGGTCCCCGATTTCAAGCATTTCTACGCGCAATATGCCTCGATCAAGCCGTGGCTGCAGACCGTCACCCCGGCGCCGTCGGGTGAAGAGCGGCTGCAATCCGAAGCCGACCGCGCCAAGATCGACGGGCTTTACGAATGCATCCTGTGCGCCTGCTGCTCGACGTCGTGCCCGTCCTATTGGTGGAACAGCGACAAGTTCCTCGGGCCGGCGATCCTGCTTCAGGCCTATCGCTGGCTGGCCGACAGCCGTGACGAGATGACCGGCGAGCGGCTCGATGCGCTCGAAGATCCGTTCCGGCTGTATCGTTGCCACACGATCATGAACTGTTCGAACGTCTGCCCGAAGGGGTTGAACCCGGCCAAGGCGATCGCCGAGATCAAGCTGATGATGGTCGAGCGAGCCGGCTGAAAATAGCGCGTAGCGCTATTTTCATACTCGGCGAGCGCTCGGCCAGCGGGGCGGCGGGTCCTTTCCCCGCCGAACCCGTCTGACGTGTCGGCGCGGCTTTGCCGCGACGCGTGTGCCGTCTGCGACTTGAGGGAGTTGCAGCGCACGCCCCCCCGCGCTACCCCAATTCAATGACACGTGAACTCATGACCGACGGCGAGCACGAAGGCTGGACGCGCTGGCGGCGCGAGCCCGACGGCCGCTTTACCTCGATGTTGGGGGATTTCTATTTTCGCGCCGACGCCAGCGGCGCGGTCGAATGCCGGATGGCGACCGACCGGCGCCACTCCAATGGCCTTGGCTATCTCCACGGCGGATTCATCATGTCATTCATCGACATGGCGATGTTCGCCTTCATCTTCCGCCAGCTCGAAAACAACGCCGCGGTGACGCTCAGCTGCGCCACCGATTTCCTGTCGGCGGGGATTGTCGGCAAGCATATCGAGGCATCGGGCGAAATCCTCAAGGAAACCGGCAAGATGCTGTTCGTGCGCGGGCTGGTGACCCAGGACGGCGAAAAGATCGCCTCCTTCACCAGCACGATGCGCAAGGTGGCGCGGCTGCCGCGCCCGACCGGCGACGGCGCTGCCAGCCGGCCGGTGCCCAAGGCCGGTTGACCGCCATGGCCGGGGTGCGCGCCGCGTATGAAGCGCTGGTCGCGGCCGGCGAATTGCGGCCCGATGCAGCGCAGGTGGCGGTGGTCGACCGGCTCGATGCGCTTGCCGTCGAACTCGCGGCGCCTGTAGCGAAACCCGGGCTGCTGGCGCGCTGGCGCAAGCCCGAGCCGGTGGCGGCGCCGCGCGGCCTTTATATCTGGGGCGGGGTCGGGCGCGGCAAATCCATGCTGATGGACCTGTTCTATACCCACGCCGAGGTGACGCCGAAGCGCCGGGTGCATTTCCACGAATTCATGCTCGAAGTGCACGGCCTGCTCCATGCCGAGCGGCTGAAGGGCGGGCCGGACCCGATTCCCCCCGTCGCGTCGCAGATCGCGGCCGGCGCGCGGCTGCTCGCCTTCGACGAGATGCAGGTCAAGGATATTGCCGATGCGGCAATCCTGTCGCGGCTGTTCACCGCGCTGTTCGGCCATGGCGTGACCATTGTCACCACCTCGAACCGGGTGCCGACCGATCTCTACAAGGATGGCCTCAACCGGCAATTGTTCCTGCCGTTCATTGCGCTGATCCAGCAGAAATGCGCCGTTATCACCCTTGATGGCCCGACCGATTACCGGCTTGAACGGCTCGGTGGCGCCGCGACCTGGCACGTGCCCGCCGATGCGGCGGCGACAGCGGCGATGTCCGACACCTTCTTCCGGCTGACCGATTATCCGGTGGAGGACCGGGCGCGGGTGCCGACCGAAACGCTGGCGGTGCCCGGCGGGCGGACGTTGTTCGTGCCGAAATCCCTGAAGGGCGTCGCGGTCTTCTCCTTTGCGCGCCTGTGCCGCAAGCCGTTGGGGGCGGCGGATTATCTCGCCATCGCGCGGCATTATCACACGGTGTTCATCGTCGGCGTGCCGATGATGGGACCGGAAAACCGCAACGAGGCGGTGCGCTTCATCACGCTTGTCGATGCGCTGTATGAATACAAGGTCAAGCTGGTGGCGTCGGCGGACGCGGACCCGGCGGCGCTCTATCCCGCCGGCGATGGCGCCTTCGAATTCGAACGCACGGTATCGCGGCTGATGGAGATGCAATCGGCCGATTACATGGCGCTGGGCCATGGCGAAGCGGAGGTTGCGTGAGGCGGGCATCGGGACTATCCGAACTGCGACTTTGAACGACTCAAGCGAAGGATTCATTCTCCATGGCTCGCAATAAAATTGCGCTGATCGGCGCTGGCAACATCGGTGGCACGCTGGCGCATCTCGCGGCGGCCAAGGCATTGGGCGATGTCGTGCTGTTCGACGTCGTCGAAGGCGTGCCGCAGGGCAAGGCGCTCGACCTGGCGCAATGCGGCCCTGTCGAAGGCTTCGATGTGAACCTCAAGGGCACCAATGATTATGCCGATATCGCCGGCGCCGATGTCATCATCGTCACCGCCGGCATCGCCCGCAAGCCGGGGATGAGCCGCGATGATTTGCTCGGCATCAATCTGAAGGTGATGAAGGCGGTCGGCGAAGGCATCAAGGCCAACGCCCCGGGCGCCTTCGTGATCTGCATCACCAACCCGCTCGATGCGATGGTCTGGGCGCTGCGTGAATTTTCGCAGCTGCCGCACCACATGGTCGTCGGCATGGCCGGCGTGCTCGATTCGGCGCGTTTCCGCCATTTCCTCGCCGATGAATTCAAGGTCTCGGTCAAGGACGTCACCGCCTTCGTGCTCGGCGGCCATGGCGATACGATGGTCCCGGTCATCGAATATTCGACCGTCGCCGGCATCCCGGTGCCCGATCTCATCAAGATGGGCTGGTCGACCAAGGAGCGCATCGACGCGATCGTGCAGCGCACCCGCTCGGGCGGCGGCGAGATCGTCGGCCTGCTGAAAACCGGCTCGGCTTTCTACGCGCCGGCGACCAGCGGCATTGCGATGGCCGAAGCTTACCTGTATGACCAGAAGCGCGTCATCCCCTGCGCGGTGAACCTGACCGGCCAGTATGGCGTCAACGACCTGTATGTCGGCGTGCCGTGCATCATCGGTGCCGGCGGCGTCGAAAAAGTCGTCGAAATCGCGCTGACGCCCGAAGCCCAAGCCAATTTCACCGTCTCGGTCGATGCGGTCAAGGAACTGCTGGTCGCCTGCAAGGCGATCGATCCGTCGCTGGGCTGATCACATTCTCCTGCTGGAAGCCAGCGCAGGCTGGCATCCGGCTTTGCTAAAAAGCGCCGGCAGTCGCTGCTGGCGGCGCAACTGGATGCCAGCCGTCGCTGGCATGACAGTGAAAGGACAGGACGCGCATGAATATCCATGAGTACCAGGCGAAGGAAGTCCTCGCCAAATTCGGTGTGCCGGTGCCGGCGGGCTTCGCCGCGCTGACCGTCGACGAAGCCGTGGCCGCTGCCGGCAAGCTGCCTGGGCCGCTGTTCGTCGTGAAGGCGCAGATTCACGCCGGCGGGCGCGGC
Organism: Polymorphobacter sp.; assembly: GCA_044373875.1. GTDB lineage: Bacteria > Pseudomonadota > Alphaproteobacteria > Sphingomonadales > Sphingomonadaceae > Sandarakinorhabdus. Next base: position 775 of record JBILPK010000246.1, on the reverse strand, counting down.
AAGGGCAAGTTCGTCGAACTGCCGCCCGAAGCCAAGGGCGGGGTTCGCCTCGCCCGCAGCGCCGATGACGTGCGCGCCGCGGCGACCGACATGCTCGGCAACACGCTGGTCACCATCCAGACCGGCGCCGCGGGCAAGCAGGTCAACCGGCTTTATGTCACCGATGGCGTCGACATCGAAAAGGAATTCTACCTGGCGCTGCTCGTCGATCGGGCGACCGGGCGTATCGCGCTGGTCGTTTCGACCGAAGGCGGCATGGATATCGAAACCGTCGCGCACGACACGCCGGAAAAGATCACGACGCTGACCATCGACCCGGCAACCGGCATCATGCCGCACCACGGCCGCAACGTCGCGGCGCTGCTCGGGCTGAGCGGTGATCTCGCCAAACAGGCCGAACATGTCGTGGCGACGCTTTATGCCGCCTTCATCGGCACCGACGCCTCGCAGATCGAGATCAACCCGCTCGCTGTCACGGGTGACGGCAAGCTGATGGTCCTCGATGCCAAGGTCGGCTTCGATCCCAACGCGCTGTATCGCCACCCCGATCTGCTCGCGCTGCGCGACCTGACCGAGGAAGACCCCGCCGAAGTCGAAGCGTCGAAGTTCGATCTCGCCTTCATCAAGCTCGACGGCACCATCGGTTGCCTGGTCAACGGCGCCGGCCTTGCCATGGCCACCATGGACATCATCAAGCTGAACGGTGAAGAGCCCGCCAACTTCCTTGATGTCGGCGGCGGCGCCGACAAGGAAAAGGTCACCAACGCCTTCAAGC
>JBILPK010000245.1:0-4373 GCA_044373875.1 Polymorphobacter sp. | reverse complement strand
TAGCGGGCAAATTCATCGAACACACGATGCTCAGCGGATCGCCCGCTGTGAAAACGACTCACCAGTGAGCACCAACATTTTCTCGATACCCATGCTATTGCTGAATCTTAGCTTCCAGAACTTGCGCCCTGCGTAACCCGAAGGAAAGTCGCCGGGCATGCGCGACAGCCTGGGTTCCGTGGCCGGCTCCAACTGCTTTGCCTCACCGGCCTATCAAAGCCGCCGATCCAAGCCATTGTGGCGACGGATTCGCCCGGCACGAAGCGATCCTATTGCATCGCCTGCAGCGCTGGTTCTGCCGCCGCAAGCGCTGCGCCGATGGTATCGACCAAAAAAATCGAACTCCGCTTCGGTGATAACCAGTGGCGGCGACATGGCAATCGAATCGCGGATGCCGCGAACCATCAAGCCGTTGGCAATGCAGATATCGCGAACGACATAGCCTGCCCCTCCCCGCCCTTGCCGAAGCGGTGGCTGGTGCCGCGTTCGCTGACAATTTCCACGGCGGCGATCTGGCCGAGCGAGCGGGCTTCACCGACGAGCGGCTGCGTTTTGGCAAGATCGGCGAGACGCTGCGCTCGATGAACCCCTCGCGCGCAATGATCTCGAGATTTTTCAACACCACTGCTGCGCAGGTCGGATGGCCCGAATATCAATCACGTCGCTGTTGCACGTCATGCCGATTTTGAAACCTTCAGAAGATCAATTTGTTCGCGAAGGCTGGTGCTGTTCACTACAAAGAGCCGTCAGTCGGCTTATGATTTTCAGTTCATGGCCGACGATATTCCGCTCTGCGGAAAAGAGAACGAGGGCGTTCCGCCTGATGTGGCAGATACATGCGATGCACAGGTGCGCGACCCGATGCTACCTCAGGTCCGCTCGATGAGCGTTGCAACAACGGCTGCTTTGGCGTTTGGCAAAGCACCGCGCCAAACAGCAACTCTGCCCTATTAAGGTCCGAGGGGCATCGTGCGACAGCCCTTGGCATGATCAGGTGGGGACTGCTAGCGGGAGGCCTTCCAGCGACGCTGTTCTGAGCGCGCCGAGTGATACGTCGGACCCTGGTTAACCGGCCGGCATTTAAGGCCCAAGCCGGGACGAATGCCAAGCAAGAACCCTTTCAATCGTGCCTCCCTGAACGATGACCGAGAACAGTACCACCACATAGGTCGCAGCGAGTGCAATCGATCGAGCGGGTCCGTCGGGAAGCCCAAGCACCAAGGCAACCGATATGCCGCCACGTAGGCCGCCCCAGATCAAAGTCACCGGTGCCATCGGGCCGAGATCGAGCAACGGCCTCATCGCCGCCAGCGGCCCGAGAACCGATACCGTCCGAGCCAGCAGTACAAGCGGGATGGTGGCGAGACCGAGCAGGATCAAGCGCCAGTCCTGTGAAATCATCACGACTTCGAGGCCAATGAGGAGGAACAGCACGGCGTTGAGGATGTCGTCGACCAGTGACCAGAATTTCAGCAGATAGTCGCGGGTCATGTCGCTCATTGCGAGTTGGACGCCCGAATTGCCGATCAGCAACCCGGCGACTGCCATCGCGACCGGCCCGCTGACATGGATGCGCCCTGCGAGGGCATAGCCGCCCATGACGACTGCGAGACTGATCATAACCTCGGTCTTGTATTCGTCGATCGACCGCATGGCGCGGAACGCAAGCCATCCGATCGCGAGGCCAAGTAGAACCCCGCCGCCGGCCTCGACGGCAAACAGACGCAGGCCATGCGCCAGGGACAATGGCTGGTCACTTACTGCGGCTGCGACGAGGATCGTGAACACCACAACGCCGACGCCGTCATTGAAAAGGCTTTCGCCGGCGACAGTGGCTTCGAGAGTGGGGGTGACCTTGGCGCGCTTCAGCACAGCCATAACAGCAACCGGGTCGGTCGGGCTGATCAAGGCCCCGAACACCAGGCACCAGGCCAATGGCAAGGGAAAGCCGAGCGCTTCGGTCAGCACCATGAACCCGCCGCCGACCAGCGCCGTCGAGATGACGACGCCGATCGTGCTGAGCACGAGGATCGGCCAGCGGCCCCGGCGCATTTCCTGCCAGTTGATATGCAAAGCGCCCGCAAACAGCAGAAACGACAGCATGCCGTCCATCAACGTGTCGTGGAAATCGATCCCGGCGATGAATCCGACAACCTGATGGCTGACCGTGCTGTTCGGCAGCACACGATCGAGGCCCACGACTACCAGCGATGCGATAGCGCCCATGATCGTCAGGCCGATCGACGACGGCAACTTCACAAACCGAAAATTGAGATAGCTGAGCGTTGCCGCCAGCACGATCAGGATCGCGGCCGCGTCAAATGGCGTTAAGGCCATGAACTGATTTTCCAACGCGAGAACGGGTCTCGATCAAGCATTGGGGTAGCTGCCCCGCATCACCGCAACAAGGACTGCTCGTTGAAACGGCAAGTGGCGAGGTCATGCCATGCCGAGTAATGAAACAGCCTGCTGTTGCCACCTAACGCTTTGGCCGCGCCGGATATGCCCATGTGTCTGTCAGGGGACTGTTGCATCGACTTGTGCTGCCGCTCGCTCCCAGTACCGGTTTGGTAAAAGCATGATTGTCTCATCAGGTCCTCGGCGGGCATCAGGTGGCTCACACCGTCTTGCGGTTGACCGGGTCTCCTCGTGTCGGCGCATCCAGATGCTCGCGACCGCTTTCGGTTGCCGCGTGCTCCGCCTTGAGTGAGGCCATGTCGATGACATGACGAAAGCGCACGTCCTCTGCCTTGATGCGGGCGAACGCGTCGTTGATGCCAGCCATATTGATCATCTCGATCTCGGGCCGGATGCCGTGCTCGGCGCACAGGTTCAGCACCTCTTGGGTGTCGGCGATACCGCCGATCAGTGATCCGGCCACCGCAATCCTGTTGAACACCATCGGCCCCGGGTTGAACGCCGCAAATTGCATCATGTTGCCGACGACGACGAGGGTCGATCCAGGCCTCATGAAGCCGAGATAATCGGCAAGGTCATGCGGATACGGAATAGTGTCGATCATCATGTCGAGCGTCAGCGCTGCCGCACTGACCGCTTTCTCGTCATCCATTATTACAACCTTGTCGGCGCCGAGGGCCTTTACGGCATCAACCTTGTCAGTCGAGGTGGTGAACGCAATTACCGTCGCGCCAAGTGCCTTGCCGATCTGGACTGCCATATGACCGAGCCCGCCGATCCCGGCGACACCCAGTATCTGGCCTGGCTTGAGCCCGAAATGCTTCATGGGAGAATAGGTCGTCACGCCGGCGCACAGGATCGGCGCGGCTTTCGCGGGTTCGATGGCGTCCGGGATTGTGAGCACAAACTCCTCGCGCACGGTGATGCTATCGCTATAACCGCCGTAGCTGTTGGTGCCGTCCGGCGTTTTGGGGCCGTTGTAAGTGAACGTGGCGCTTTTCGGCCCGGCACAATACTGCTCATCGCCAGCCTTGCAGGCGTCACACACCTGGCAACTATTGACCATGCAGCCGACACCGACCGTGTCGCCGATCCTGAACTTGGTCACACCATCGCCGATCTTGGTGACAGTGCCGACGATTTCGTGGCCCGGAACGCACGGCCAAATAGTGTTTTCCCAGTCATCGGCGCATTGGTGAATGTCGGAATGGCAAACTCCGCAGAACGCTATATCGATTTCGACCTCTCCGTCACGTAGCGGCTCGCGATCAAAGCTGACCGGCTGAAGTTCCTGGTGCGCGGCGAGTGCGCCATAGCCGATGACAGTCATGGAGATTCTTTCTGCTGTTTTGCTTTCTCCTGGACAACGTACGGGGGCGGGTTTCGATGCCAGAATGTCGAGACAAAGATTCAAACTCCTGCGGTGAACATATCGGCCGGACCATCATTAACTGAACCGCGCCGGCTTCGCCGGCGGCGGCGTCTCCTGTTTGCAACTCGAGCAGGTTGGTTGGAACGTCCGGAATTCTCCGGAGGGTCGTTCGCCGGCGGGCCTCAAACGCCAACAACCGGGTCGACAGCGACCGAGCGCACCTGGGACATTGCAGCCGATCTTGGTGAAGTCGCCGCATGTCAACTTGCGCCAGAAGCGGACATTTGCGCATGTTCTCGAGCGCACGCGTCGAATGGCCTGGGTGACGCCGTAGGCAAGTTTGCTTCGCGGCCAGCGGCAGAATGGACGGATCTGGAATGACCGGGCTTGCTCCACACTGGCGATGCCGCAGGCGCATGGCGGTTGCTTAGCCCCTAGAGAATTGACCTCAAGATGAAATTCTCAGGACTCAGGTCGGCCCGACTTTAGCCCGGATTATTCATCAGACGGGCCATTCTGGGTTGGCGAGCGTAGCTTAACCTACTGATTTGGTGTAGAGAAAGGTTGTTGACGCCACTCTCGA
>JBILPK010000012.1:0-39501 GCA_044373875.1 Polymorphobacter sp. | reverse complement strand
CGGTGCGCATGATCGGCATCGAAGCCTCGGGCCATGGCCTGTCGACCGACAAGCACGCAGCCTCGCTCGCCGGCGGCCGGCCCGGCGTGCTGCACGGCAACAAGACCATGCTGCTCCAGGACGAGGACGGCCAGATCACCGAAGCGCACAGCATTTCGGCGGGGCTCGATTACCCCGGCATCGGGCCGGAACACGCTTGGCTGCATAGCATCGGCCGCGTCGAATATCAGTCGGCGACCGATGCCGAAGCGCTCGATGCCTTCAAGATGCTGTGCATGGTCGAAGGCATCATCCCGGCGCTCGAACCGGCGCACGCACTCGCGGCGATCAAGCGCCTTGCCCCGACGATGGCCGCCGACCAGCTGGTCGTGATGAACCTGTGCGGGCGGGGGGACAAGGACATCTTCACGGTGGCCGAAGCGCTCGGGGTGACGTTGTGAGCGACCGGCTGTCCACCCGCTTCGCCGCCTGCGCTGCCGAAGGCCGCGCCGCGCTGGTCACCTTCGTGACGGCGGGCGACCCCGATCTCGCCATCTCGGCTGCCGTGCTGCGCGCGCTCGTCGCCAATGGCGCCGATATCGTCGAACTCGGCATGCCGTTCACCGATCCGATGGCCGATGGCGCGTCGATCCAGCTCGGCAATATCCGCAGCCTGACCAGCGGCACGCGGTTGCGCGATGTCCTCGCCATGGTCGCCGATTTCCGCCGCGAGGATGATGCGACGCCGCTGATCCTGATGGGCTATTTCAACCCGATCCTCGCCTATGGCCCGGCGCGTTTCGCTGCCGATGCCAAGGCGGCGGGGCTCGATGGCACCATCGTCGTCGATCTGCCGCCCGAGGAGGCCGACGAACTGGTGCCCGACCTGGGGGCGCACGGCCTCCACCTCATCCGCCTCGCCACCCCGACCACCGATGCGGCGCGGCTGCCAAAGGTGCTCGATGGCGCGTCGGGCTTTCTCTATTATGTCGCGGTCGCCGGCGTCACCGGCGCCAACGCCGCGACCGCCACCGATGTCGCCGCCGCCGTCGCGCGGCTGAAGCAATCGACCGACCTGCCCATCGCCGTCGGCTTCGGTGTGCGCACCCCCGAACAGGCCGCCGCGATTGCGCTGCATGCCGATGCCGTGGTCGTCGGCTCGGCGATCGTCGACAGCATCGGTGCCGCCGCCGAAGCGCGCGCCAATGACATTCCCGCCCGGGTCGGCGCGCTGGTCGCCGGGCTTGCCCATGCCGTGCGCGGCGCCCGCAGGAAGGAACAAGCGGCATGAGCTGGATCACCCGCACCCGCCAGCAACTCACCGGCTTCATGTCCAGGCGCGAGACGCCCGACAATCTGTGGACCAAGTGCCGCGGCTGCGGGACGATGGTCTACACCAAGGAGTTCGAGGAAAATCTGTCGGTCTGCCCGCGTTGCGACCATCATGAACGGATCGGCCCCAAGGCGCGTTTCGCGCAGATTTTCGATGGCGATCATGCCACCGTCGCGGTCGCCAAGGTCGCCGAGGATCCGCTGAAATTCCGTGACCAGAAGCGCTATGTGGACCGGCTAAGGGCTGCCAAGGCCGCGACCGGCGAGCCCGAGGCGATGACCGTCGGCGACGGCACGATCGGCGGCGTCCGCGCTATCGTCGCGGTGCAGAATTTCGCCTTCATGGGCGGCTCGATGGGCATGGGGGTGGGCGAAGCCTTCCTCGCCGGCGCGCGCGCGGCGGTCGCTGCCAACGTGCCCTTCGTCGTCTTCACCGCCGCCGGCGGCGCGCGCATGCAGGAAGGCATTCTCAGCCTAATGCAGATGCCGCGCACCACCGTCGGCATCGCCGAATTGAAAGAAGCCCGGCTGCCCTATCTCGTCGTGCTCACCGATCCCACGACCGGCGGCGTGACGGCGAGCTATGCCATGCTCGGCGATATCCAGATTGCCGAGCCCAAGGCGTTGATCGGCTTCGCCGGCCAGCGCGTCATCGAACAGACGATCCGTGAAAAGCTCCCCGAAGGCTTCCAGCGCGCCGAATATCTGCTCGATCACGGCATGCTCGACATGGTCGTGCAACGTAACGAGATGAAGGAAACGCTCAGCCGGTTGCTCGGCCTGTTGATGGCGCGGCGCATCGCGCATGCAGCCTAGGCGATAGCAGCCGATGGCAGGGGCCAGGATGGAACGGGCGCGGTCGGACAATGCCGTTCTCGATGCGCTGCTGCAGGCGGCCTATGCCCTGCATCCGGTCGAGATCGACCTGTCGCTCGGCCGGCTCGAACGGCTGTTGTCGCGGCTCGGCAACCCGCAGAACAAGCTGCCGCCGGTGTTTCACGTCGCCGGCACCAACGGCAAGGGTTCGACGGTCGCCTTCCTGCGCGCCTGTCTCGAGGCGTCGGGGCGGCGGGTGCATGTCTATACCTCGCCGCACCTCATCCGTTTTAATGAACGGATCCGTGTCGCCGGCCAGATCATCGACGATGATGCGCTGTGCGACCTGCTGCGCGATATTCTCGCCCGCAACGGCGGCCAGCCGATCACCTTTTTCGAGCTGACGACGGCGCTGGCCTTCCTCGCCTTTGCCCGCGAACCGGCGGATGCCTGCATCATCGAGGTCGGGCTTGGTGGCCGCATGGATGCCACCAATGTCATCGCCAATCCGCTCGTCACCGGCATCGCGCAACTTGGGCTTGATCACCAGCAATGGCTGGGGCCGACGATCCTCGACATTGCTGGCGAAAAGGCCGGCATCGCCAAGAAGGGCGTGCCGATGGTGGTGTCGCGCTATCCCAAGGCGGTGACGGCGCGGATCGCCGAAATCGCCGGGGTGACCGGGGCACCGCTGCACATTCGCGGCGATGATTGGGATGCCGCGGTCTATGAGGGCGCGCTGCATTTCCGCGATGCCGCCGGGCGGTTGCAACTGCCGCTGCCGCGGCTGGCGGGTGCCCACCAGGTCGATAACGCCGCGCTCGCCATCGCGATGCTGCGCGCGCAGGATGTCGTGCCGGTCAATGATGGCGCGCTGCGCGCCGGGATGGGCTGGGCGGAATGGCCGGCGCGGTTGCAACGCCTCGATGCCGGGCCGCTGGCGGCGCGGTTGCCCGCCGGTGCCGAATTGTGGATCGATGGCGGCCACAACCCCGCCGCCGGCAAGGCGATCGCGGCGCATTTCAGCGGCGCGATGCTCGATGGCCGGCCCTTTTATGTCGTGGCGGGGATGCTGGCGGCCAAGGATGCCGGCGGCTTCCTGCGCGCCTTCGTGCCGCACGCCACCGCCATCTATGCCGTGCCGATCGAACGCCACGCCGGCCACCCGCCCGAAGACCTGGTGCGCATCGCCAGCGAAGCCGGGGTGCCGGGCCAGGCCTGCGCCGATGTCGCGAGCGCGCTGACCGAGATTGCCCGCCACGCCGATCGCGCCCGCCCGCCGGTGGTGCTGGTGACGGGGTCGCTCTACCTCGTCGGTGATGCGCTGGCGGCGAATGGGCAAAGCGCGGGCTAGTAACGGCCCCTCTCCCGCTTGCGGGAGAGGCGAGAGACGCGCCAGCGTCCCGGGTGAGGGTGTACCCGGACTTCGACGCTTGAGAACACCCTCACCCGCCGCACGCGACGGAGGTCGCCTTCGCGACGCCGCGCGAGTCGCCTCTCCCGCACAAGCGGGAGAGGGGGCTTTTAACGCGTCAGTCCCGTCCAGTAACCGATAAAGCTCCACAGGTCGGCGATTTCGTCGATCTGCTTCGATGTCGGCTTGCCGCTGCCGTGACCGGCGCGGGTTTCGATGCGGATGAGGTGGGGCTTGTCGCCGATGCTCGCTTCCTGCAAGGCCGCGGCATATTTGAAGCTGTGGCCCGGCACGACGCGATCATCGGTATCGGCGGTCGTCACCAGGATCGCCGGATAGTCCTTGCCGCCCTTGATGTTGTGATAGGGCGAATAGCCGAGCAGGTTCTTGAACTGCACCGGGTCCTCGGGTTCGCCATAATCGTCGGTCCAGGTGCGGCCTTCGGTGAACAGCGGGAAGCGCAGCATGTCCATGACGCCGACAGCCGGCAGCGCCGCGGCGAACAGGTCGGGCCGCTGGTTGACGACGGCACCCACTAAAAGCCCGCCGTTGGAGCCGCCCTGGATGGCGAGCCCGCCCTTGGGCGTGATCCCCGACGTGATCAGATATTCGCCGCCGGCGATGAAATCATCGAAGACATTCTGCTTCTTCAACCGCCGCCCGGCATCGTGCCATTCGGCGCCATATTCGCCGCCGCCGCGCAGCGTCACTTCGGCATAGACGCCGCCCAGTTCCATCCATGCCAGCGCATCGACCTGAAAGGCCGGCAGCACGTTGATATTGAATCCGCCATAGCCGTACATCAGCGTCGGCGCGCCTTTCGACAGATCAAGGCTCTTCTTGTGGGCGACGAACATCGGCACCCTGGTGCCGTCCTTCGAGGTGAAGAAGCGCTGCTCGACGACGAAATCGGCGGGGTCGAACGCCACCTTCGGCGCGCTGAACAGCGTGCTGGTGTTGGTCACCGCGTCGTAGCGATAGAGCGTCGTCGGGGCATTGTAGCTGGTGAAGGCGTAGTAGCTCGTCGTGGTGCCGGGCACCGAGTCGAAGCCGCTGGCGGTGCCAAGGCCGGGCAGGGCGATGCTGCCATCGGGCGCGCCGGCGAGGCTGTAGCGCCGCACATCGCTGCGCGCGTCCTTGAGCGCGGCGACGAGCAGCCGGTCGCCGACAATGGCGCCGCCGGTCAGCGTGTCGGCGCCCTGTGCCACCACCGTGCGCGGCGCGCCGACCGGGCCGTTGAAGGCCACGACGCGATACCGCGGCGCATCCTGGTTGGTGACGAAATACAGCGTGTTGCCTTCGGCGCCGACCCAGCGCCAGTCATGCGCGCGCTTGGCGACCAGCGTCGTCAGCTTGGCCTTCGGGTCGGCAAGGTCGCGCACGCGGATTTCATAGGTATCGTCCGACCCGGTGCTCGACCGGATGATCAGCCAGCGGCCGTCCTCGCTGGTTTCGGCGATATTATAGTAACCGCGGTTTTCCGGGGAGGCATAGACTTCGACATCGGCGCTCTGCGGCGTGCCGATGCGGTGGAAGAAGACATTGTGGTCGAACACCGCCGACACGAAATCCTTGCCCTTGGGCGAGGCCGGATGGCGCGAATAGTAGAAACCGCTGGCGTCGCCGTTCCAGGCAAGCCCTGAAAACTTCACCCAGTCGAGTTCGTCGGTCAGCACCGCGCCGGTCGCGACATCGAGCACCTTGATGACCCGCCAGTCGCTGCCGCCGTCCTGCACCGCATAGGCGATCTTGCTGCCATCGGGCGACGGCGCCCATTCGGCGAGCGCGGTGGCGCCGTCCTTGGCCCAGCCATTGGGGTCGATCAGCACACGGGGCGGGGCGTCGCCGTTCTGCACCATCAGCACCGACTGGTTCTGGAGGCCGCTGTTCTTGCGAAAGAAGATATGCCCGCCGCGCGCCACCGGCAAAGTGATGCGCTCATAGCTGAACAGCTGCGTCAACCGCGCCTTGATCGCGTCGCGCTGCGGCAGGCTGCCGAGATAGGTTTGCGTCACCGCGTTCTGCGCCGCCACCCAGTCGGCAACCGGCTTTTCGCTGCGGACATCGCCTTCGAGCCAGCGATAGGGATCGGCAACCGGCGTACCGAACGACGTATCGGCAACGGCGCCGCGCGGGCTGGCGGGATAGGCGATCGGGGCAGCAGACGACATGGTGGCACCACTCAGCAAAAGGGCTGCAACAAACGAACGGATCATCCGATATCCCATGACAAGCAAAACGGCAGCAGGGTACCGCCTGCCGCCGTCATGCCGTGCCGGGGGCGGCAATGCCAGCCCCAGATTGTCGCGTGTTCAGGCGGTGCGGTTGCCCTGGACGATATAGGGCGCCGAATAGCCCGCTTCACCAAAGGTCGCGGCGATCAGCTTGTTGGTGTCGAAAGTGACCTGCCAGTAATGGCTGGTGTGGCAATAGGGGCGCACGGCGAGCACGGTGCCCATCGCGTTGAAATCGATGATCTCGACATCAGGGGCCGGGTCGGCGACGACATTGGGGATGGCGGCGAGCAGCGGCTTCAATCGGGCGATGGCATCGAGCGGATCGACCCCGAAGGCCAATTGCGCCGTGCGGTCGACGCGGCGATAGCTGAACGCTGAAAAATTCTTGATCGTGTCGCCCGATACCTTGGAATTGCCCACAATCGTCTGGACATTGTCGGGGCTGGTGATCGTGGTGTTGAACAGGCCGATCTCGGTGACGGTGCCCTCGACTCCACCGGCGACGACATAGTCGCCGACCTTGTAGGGGCGGAAGATGATGAGAAAGGCGCCCGCGGCGAAATTGCCGAGCAGCCCCGACCATGCGGCGCCGATGGCGAGACCGACACCGGCGAGCAGCGCGGCAAAGCTGGTGGTTTCGACGCCGAAATAGCCCAGGATCGCGACGACGAGGACGATGTTGAGGACGACCGCGAGGATGTTGGCGATATAGCGCTGCAACGTCGGATCGAAATTGCGCGCCGTCAGCACGCGCTGCATCATGTTGACGGCAAAACCGATCAACCAGCGCCCGACCATGTAGAGCACGACCGCGCCGACGATCTTCAGCCCGACCGTCGTCAGGATCGGCACGGCGGTTGCCAGCCAGTTGGTCATGTCCATCTTCTGTCCCCCGACAAAATGCGGCTGCGGCCCCGGTGGCCCGCCACTACCGTTAATGAATACCACAGATCGAAAGGCAAAGAACGCCGCTTTTGCGACATTTGCCGGCAGCAGCCGCCCTTTCAGATCATATAAAGATATCTTTATGCTTGCTCCGGCAGCCGCAGCCGCCTATGTCGCGGGCTTGCTCCTTTCGAAACAGGATACCGCGCCGTGGCCACCAGCACTGCTACCCATGACTATGTCATCGCCGATATCGGCCTTGCCGGCTTCGGCCGCCGCGAGATCCAGATCGCCGAAACCGAAATGCCTGGCCTGATGGCGTTGCGCGAAGAATTCGGCGCATCCAAGCCGCTCAAGGGCGCGCGCATCACCGGTTCGCTGCACATGACCATCCAGACCGCGGTGCTCATCGAAACGCTGACCGCGCTTGGTGCCGATGTGCGCTGGGCGACCTGCAACATCTTCTCGACCCAGGACCATGCCGCCGCCGCGATCGCCGCGACCGGCGTGCCGGTGTTCGCGATAAAGGGCGAAAGCCTTGCCGATTATTGGGATTATGTCGGCGACATCTTCAACTGGGGCGAACAGACCGCCAACATCATCCTCGACGATGGCGGCGACGCCACGATGTTCGCGCTGTGGGGCGCCAAGCTCGAAGCCGGCGCCACGCTTGGCGAGCCGGAAAATGAAGAAGAAGTCGAATTCCAGCGCGCGCTCAAGGCCTTCATCAAGGCGCGTCCCGGTTACCTGACCGAAACCGTCAAGAACCTGAAGGGCGTTTCGGAAGAAACCACCACGGGCGTCCACCGCCTGTATGAAATCGCCAAGAAGGGCGAGCTGCCGTTCCCGGCGATCAACGTCAACGACAGCGTGACGAAGTCGAAGTTCGACAATCTGTACGGCTGCAAGGAATCGCTGGTCGACGCCATCCGCCGCGCCACCGACGTCATGCTCGCCGGCAAGGTCGCCTGCGTCGCCGGCTTCGGCGATGTCGGCAAGGGCTCGGCCCAGTCGCTCCGCAACGGCGGCGCCCGCGTGATGGTGACGGAAATCGATCCGATCTGCGCGCTCCAGGCGGCGATGGAAGGCTTTGAAGTCGTCACCATGGAAGACGCCGTCAAGCGTGCCGATATCTTCTGCACCGCCACCGGCAACGCCGATGTCATCACCGCCGAACACATGATGGCGATGCGCCCCAACGCCATCGTCTGCAACATCGGCCACTTCGACAGCGAAATCCAGATCGCGGCGCTGTCGAACTACAAGTGGACCGAAGTGAAGCCGGGCACCGACATCGTCGAATTCCCCGATGGCAACCAGATCATCGTCCTTGCCAAGGGTCGCCTCGTCAATCTCGGCTGCGCGACGGGTCATCCTTCGTTCGTCATGTCGGCCAGCTTCACCAACCAGGTGCTGGCGCAGATCGAACTGTGGACCAAGTCGGAAAATTATCAGAACCAGGTCTATGTGCTGCCCAAGCATCTCGATGAAAAGGTCGCGATGCTCCATCTCGAAAAGCTGGGCGTCAAGCTGACGACGCTGACCGACAAGCAGGCCGGCTATATCGGCGTGCCGACCGCCGGCCCGTTCAAGCCGGATCATTACCGCTACTGATGCGCCGGCAGCGCGCGTCGGCACTGCCATGCGTTTTCGCCCGTCCCGTCATCGGGGCGGGCGTGGCCATGTTGGTTGCCCTGCCAGCGCAGGCTGCCGACGTTGCGGTGCCGGCTGGTGCGCCGGTTGCCGCCACCGGCGCGCGCGCCGATGAAAATGTCGTCCGCCAGGCCGGCGACGCATTCGGCACCAGCATCGGCCGCGAAACCATCGGCCTGTACAACCAGCAGAGCGTGCGCGGCTTCTCGCCGGTCGTTGCCGGCAACGTTCGTATCGACGGGCTGTATTTCGATCCGGTGATTGTGCCGACCAACCGGCTCAGCCGCGCGACGACCATCAGTGTCGGGCTCGGCGCGCTCGGCAACCCGTTCCCGGCGCCGACCGGGCTGGTCGATTTCGGTTTCCGGCGGCCGGGGGACAAACGTGCCGCCAGCGTGCTGGCCGGGGTCGATGCCTGGGGCACCATCAACACCGAAATCGATGCCGTGCTGCCGCTGTCACCGCAATTCAGCCTCGGGCTCGGCGCCTCGCTGCGGCTCGAGGACAGTTTCAACGCCACGCTGGAAAACAAGCTTGGGGCGGCGATCAGCGCGCGCTGGGCGCCCAGTTCGGCGCTGACGCTGGTCCCGTTCGTCAACATCACCTGGTCGCTTTATGATGATCATGGCGCGCAATATCTGCCGGCGGGCGATTATCTGCCACCGCAGCTGCCACGGCGGGTGCGCTTCGGTCCCGAATGGGTGCACGGCACCAATGCCGAAACCAATCTCGGCCTGCTTGGTGACTGGCAAATCGCCCCTGAATGGCTGTTGCGCGCCGGCCTGTTCCGCTCGTCGCGCTCCGCGGTCAACAGCTCGACCAATCTGGTGCGCGACCTGTTGCCCGACGGTACCGGGCGCCAGCGCATCCTTGCCGATCCGCCGCTCGATTTCGCCTCGGTCAGCGGCGAAGTCCGGCTGACCCGCCAGATCGACGAAGGGCCGCGCCGCCACCGTATCCATGTCGCCCTGCGCGGCCGCGCCGGCGACCGGCGCTTCGGCGGTTCCGATGCCATCGATCTCGGCCCGGTCGATATCGACATCCCGTCGGCAACGCCGTTGCAAGGGGCGCGCTTTGGCCCGCAGCAGCAGGACAGGGTGCGCCAGTATACCGGCGGGCTGGCCTATGAAGGGCTGTGGCCCGGCGTCGGCGAAATCTCGGCCGGGGTGCAGTTCAGCGACTACAGCAAGCGCATCGACCTGCCGGCCGGCGGCGTGCAGGAAACCGATGCCCGGCCCTTGCTCTACAACATCACCGTCGCCGGCAATCTGTCCGACCGGCTGGTCGTCTATGCCGGCGCGGTTACCGGGCTTGAAGAAAGCGGCATCGCGCCCGGCAATGCCGCCAACCGCAACGAGGCGCTGCCGGCGATTCGCACCCGGCAGTTCGATGCCGGCCTGCGCTTCGCCCTGACCGATACCGTCAAGCTCGTCGCCGGTGTCTTCGACATCAGCAAGCCCTATTACAATCTTGATGCCGACAATCGCTTCGACCAGCTCGGCGATGTCATCAACCGCGGCGTCGAGGCTTCGGTGGCCGGGCCGGTCACGCCCACGCTCAGCCTTGTCGCCGGCGCCGTGCTGCTGTGGCCCAAGGTGACCGGGGCAGCGGTCGAGGCCGGGCGGATTGGCGCCCGCCCGGTCGGCGCAATCAGCAACCGTTTCGAAATCAGCGCCGACTGGCGACCACCATTTGCCCGCGGTGTCTCGTTCGACACACGGCTATCGTACCGCAGCCCGGAGACCGCGACCGTCGGCAATCTTGCGCAGATCCCGACCCGCACGCTGGTCGATATCGGCGGTCGCTATCGTTTCCTGCTGGCCGGCAAAAGCGCGCTGCTGCGCGTGCAGGTCACCAATTTGTTCGACCTGCAAAGCTTTGAGCTGCGCAGCGCCGGTTCCTACCTCGCGCTCCCCGGCCGGCTGGCGCAGGCCTATGTGACGATGGACTTCTGAGGGACGGAGCGTACTTGCACGTGCAAGTACGACCATGATAATATTGCATCATGCAGACCCGGCGCGCCCAGCAACCCATCACCATCCGTTCCGACCGTGCCGCGGCGCGGCTCAAGCTGCTCACTCGCGACGGCCGCAGCCAGGCGCAGATCATTGAGGAAGCGCTGGAGGCATTGCCTTTGCCGGCACCTGAACCGGACGACCGACAGCGTCGCCTTGCTGCCTTGAAGGCCATTGTCGCCCGCTTCGACCCGACAACGATCCCGTCGATGGCCGACTTCGACGCGCGCGAATATGATGAGCGCGGTAACCCGCGCTGATGATCGCCGACGACTGCCAGAGACGGGACGCCGACAGCGTTGTTAAGGTATGAGCGAGGATAGTAATGCTGTCGTCGTCGACACTTCGGCGCTCGTTGCCCTTGTCGCGCGGGAACGCGGCTCTGATCCGATTGTCGAGGCTCTATCCGAATCGGCGATCTGGTTGCCCGCGCCGGTTCTGATTGAATTTCATCTGGTCTCCGCGGCAACGGGCAATTCCCCCAACCCCGGAGCAGCGGCGGCCTTGATGGCCAGGCTGATCGCCGATGGCGCCCGCATACGCGCCTTTGACGGCGATTGCGCGGCGGCGGCGACGACTGCCAGTGCGCTTTACGGCAAGGGCAATGGTCTGGGCGGGATGCTAAACATTCTAGACTTGATGGTTTACGCCACGGCCAAGGTCATGGGCCTTCCCATCCTGTGCGCCGGGAAAGACTTTGCCGCGACCGACGCGATCCTTCACCCCGCCAGCCGGCGCGATTGATGCAGGGGCTCTCCGAAGCCGATCTTGCCGCGCTCGCCGCCGCGCTCGCGGACGTCCTGCGTCCGGGCGACACCGTCGCGCTGTCGGGTGATCTCGGTGCCGGCAAATCGACCTTTGCGCGCGCCCTCATCCGCGCGCTTGGCTGGGGCGGCGAGGTGCCATCCCCCACCTTCACGCTGGTGCAGGGCTATGATCCGCCCGATGTCAGCGTGCCGGTCTGGCATGTCGATCTCTACCGCCTCGCCGGCCCCGATGATGCCGATGCCCTCGGGCTGTTCGAAACCGATGCGGCACTGGTCATCGAATGGCCCGAGCGGCTGGGTGAGCGCCTGCCGCCCGATGCGCTGCGCCTGACGATTTCGGGCAGCGGCGATGCGCCTCGGCACTTGACTTGGGAAGCGTCCAAGGCTTGGGAAGGCCGGTGGCCACCGCTCCTCTCTCCATGATCCCGCCAGGCACCGCGCCGGCCTTCCTGGCGCGCCATGGCTGGGGCGGCGCGGCAATCGCGCCGCTGGCCGGGGATGCCTCGTTCCGGCGCTATTTCCGCGTCCATGCCGATGATGGCCGCACCGCCGTGCTGATGGATGCGCCCCCCGAAAAGGAAGATTCGCGGCCCTTCCTCGCTATCGGCAAACAGTTGCACGACATGGGTTTTTCGGCGCCCCAGGCGCTGGCGACCGAGCTCGATATCGGCCTCGTGCTGCTCGAGGATTTCGGCGATGACCGCGTCGGCCCGGTGCTGGCGCGCGAACCGGCCCGCGAGCGCGGTGTCTATGAAACCGCCGTCGATATCCTCGCCGCGCTGCACGCATTTCCGGCCGGTGACGTGCCGCCCTATGCCGAGCCCGAGCTGCTGCGCGAGGCGCGGCTGTTCCCCGATTGGTATCTGCCCGCAATGGGCATCACCGAGGCGCCGGGCTATGACGCCGCCTGGGCGCCGCTGTGGGATGCCGTGCGCGCCGAACCGCCGGTGCTGGTGCTGCGCGATTATCACGCCGACAATCTGATGATCATCGATCGCCCCGGGCTGCGCGGCCTTGGCCTGCTCGATTACCAGGACGCGCTCGCCGGCCACCCGGCCTATGATCTCGCGTCGTTGCTCCAGGACATTCGCCGCACCGTTTCGCCCGAACTCGAAGCCGCGATGATCGATCGCTATCTTGCCGCCCGCCCCGGAGTCGATGGCGCCGCCTTTCGCACCGCCTATGCCATTCTGGCGGCGCAGCGGAACATCAAGATCCTCGGCGTCTTCACCCGGCTTTATGTCCGCGACGGCAAGGCGAGCTACCCGGCGTTCCACCCGCAGCTGTGGGAAATGGTGACGCGCAATCTTGCCCATCCGGCGCTCGCCCCGGTGGCGAACTGGTTCGCGGCGCATGTCCCGGCGGCGGCGCGCACCGGGGTGAAGGTGTCGGCATGAAGCATAATGGCATACCGCTGGCGCTGCGCCCGCATATCGAGGTGGCCATGCCCACAACGGTAATGGTGCTCGCCGCCGGGCTCGGCAAGCGCATGCGGCCGCTCACCGCCACCCGCCCCAAGCCGCTCGTCGAAGTCGCCGGGCGCACGCTGCTCGACCGCGCGCTCGATCGGGTGGAGGCTGCGGGCATCGAAACCGCCGTCGTCAACGCGCATTATTTCGCCGACCAGATCGATGCCGCCGTCGCCGCGCGCAGCGCCGACAAGCCCGATGGCCTGAAAATCCGTGTTTCGGACGAGCGCGCGCAACTGCTCGAAACCGGCGGCGGCGTCGTCAAGGCGCTGCCGCTGATCGATGCCGACCCGTTCTTCGTCGTCAACGCCGACAACATGTGGATCGACGGCTCGGCCGATACGCTGCGCCTGCTCGCCCAGCGCTGGAACCCGGACGAGATGGACGCACTGCTGCTGCTGGTGCCGCTGGCACGCGCCACCGGATATGACGGGCGCGGCGATTTCCATCTCGATCCCGCCGGCGTCGTCACCCCGCGCGGCGAATTCCGCATCGCGCCCTTCGTCTATTCGGGCATCCAGCTGATCTCGAAGCGGCTGTTCGATGGCGAGCCCGCGGAGCCCTTCTCGGTCTGGCGGCAATGGCACAAGGCGCTCGCCGCCGGGCGGCTGTTCGGCGCCGTCCACCAGGGCCTGTGGTTCCATGTCGGCACCCCGGCGAGCGTCGGCGAAACCGAGGGTCTGCTTGCAACCGCCTGAGGGCAACAGCGCCCCGCGCCTGTTCACGATTGCCCCTCATGTCGCCTTTGTCGATGCGCTTGCCGATGGCATATTGGCGCGCTGCGGCGGCGATCCGCTGGCGCTGGCACGCGCCCATGTGCTGCTGCCCAATCGCCGCGCCGCCCGCGCGCTGACCGACGCATTTGTCCGCCGCGCCGGCAGCGGGCTGCTGCTGCCGCGGCTGACCCCGGTGGGTGACCTGGGTGACGACAGTTTCGACCGCTTCGCCAGCGGTGACGAGGCATTGCCGCCGCCGGTGTCGCCACTGGTCCGCCGGCTCGAACTGGCGCGGCTGGTGCGGCAATTGCCGCGCGGGCTGGGGCCGGGCGGGCGCGAAGCGGGGCGCAGCGCGGTCGAGGCGCTGCGGCTCGGCGATGAACTCGGCGCCACCCTCGATGCGCTGCTCGCCGAGGAGATCGATCCCGAACGGCTGCGCGATGCGGTGGCGAGCCAGGAACTTGCCGAACATTGGCAAGACACGCTGCGCTTTCTCGAGATCGTCATTTCGGGCTGGCCGCCGGCGCGCGATGCAAGCGGCGGCAGCGATGGCGGCACGCGGGTGGCGGCGCTGATCGATGCGCTGGTGGCGCGCTGGGCGCTCACGCCGCCGGCGGGGCTGGTCATCGCCGCCGGGGTCACCGGCAGCTCGCCGCCGATCGTGCGGCTGCTCGCCGCGGTGCTCGGCCTGCCCACCGGGATGGTCGTGCTGCCGGGGCTCGATCATGACCTGTCGGAGGCAGGCGAGCGCCGCTGGGCGGCGATCCGCTGCGACGCCGACACGGGCCGCGATGCCGAGGCGCACCCGCAATATGGGCTGAAGCTGCTGCTGGCCCGGCTTGGTCGTGAACGAATTGACGTCGCCGACTGGGGCGTCGCCACCGAACGCGATGGCCCGGCCGGCCGCACCGCGGCGATCATGGCGGCCATGGCACCCGCGGCCGCCGCCGATGGCTGGCACGGCGTTGATGTCGCCAGTTTTGCCGGGGTGACCGTCGTCGAAGCCGCGACCCCGGGGGAGGAAGCCCAAGTCATCGCGCTGGCGCTGCGCCGCGCGCTCGAAACCCCGGGGCGCAGCGCGGCGCTGGTCACCCCCGATCGCGGGCTGGCGCGGCGCGTCGCGGCACATTGCCGGCGCTGGGGGCTGGCGATCGACGATTCGGCCGGCGTGCCGCTGCGCCAGACCCCTCCGGGCGCGCTGGCGCTGGCGCTGACCGAAGCGATGGCGCAGGGCTTTTCGCCCGTCGCGCTGCTCACCGTGTTGAAGCATCCGCTGGTGGCGAGCGGCGACGGCCGCGGCGATTGGCTGGCCGCCGTGCGCCGGCTCGACCTGGCGCTGCGCGGCGTCCGCCCGCCGTCAGGGCTCGACGGCATCGGCGAGGCCTACGATCGCTGGCTGGCGGAGGGTCTCAATCGCCTGCGCCGCGACGACCCGCAAGCCCATCCCGCCGCCGCCGCGCGCGCCGCCGAGGCGATGGCGTGGTGGCAGGGGGTCGAGGCACAGCTGGCGCCGCTGGCAGCGCTCGGGGAAGCCCCGGCGATCGACCTGCCGCGCCTTGCCGCCGCGCTGCGCCAGACCGGCGACACGCTTGGCGGCGACCGGCTGTGGAGCGGCGCCGATGGCCGCGCGCTCGCCACGCTGATCGAGCGCCTCGAAGCCGAAGGTGGCAGCTTCGGCGGCTTCGAGCGTGACGATGCCCCGGCATTGGTCGGCGCCTTCCTGTCCGATGTCGCGGTGCGCAGCGCCTTTGGCGGCCATCCGCGCGTCCGCATCCTGGGGCCGCTGGAGGCGCAGTTGCAGCGTGCCGACCTGATGATCCTCGGCGGGCTCAACGAAGGCGTCTGGCCCGGCCGGCCGGCGCCCGACCCGTGGCTGGCACCCGCAATCCGCACCACGCTCGGCCTGCCCGGGCTGGCGCGCGCTACCGGGCTGGCGGCGCATGATTTCGTCGGCGGCCTCGGCGCGGCGGCGGTGTTGCTGACCCGCGCGCGCCGCGATGCCAGCGCGCCACTGGTGGCCTCGCGTTTCTGGCTGCGCTTGCAGGCCTATAGCGGCGGGCTGGCAAGCGATGACCAGTTGCTGTTGCTGGCGCGCGGCATCGATTCGCGCGCCGCCCCGGTGCCCGGCCGGCCACCGCGCCCGGCGCCGCCCGCCGCCGCGCGGCCGCGCCGCATTTCGGTGACGCAGATCGATACTTTGGTCACCGATCCGTTCGCGTTCTACGCCAGCGCGGTGCTCGGGCTGAAGCCGCTCGATCCGCTCGACCAGGATCCGACCGCGGCGACGCGCGGCAACCGCATCCATGAAGTGCTCGAACGCTGGGTCAACAGCGGCCCTGGCAGCCCGGAACAACTACGGCAATTCACCGAGGAAATGCTGGCCAGCGAAGGTTCGCATTTCCCGCTGCTGCGCGCGCTGTGGGGGCCGCGCGCCCGCCGCGCCATCGCCTGGGCGGGTGAACAGATCATCGCCGCCGATGGGGATGGCCAGACGCGGATGCTTGCCGAAGCCGGCGGCGAATGGCTGCTGCCCAACGGCATCACGCTCAAGGGCCGCGCCGACCGCATCGACCGCAGCGCCGATGGCGGGCTGACCATCATCGATTACAAGACCGGGCGCGTGCCCGCCATGACAGCGGTGCGGAATGGGCTGGCCAACCAATTGGGGCTGTTGATGGCGATGGCGGCACGCGGCATGCTCGCCACCCGCGCCGGGGTGGTGTTGGCGGGCGATCCCGCTGCGCTGGCCTATTGGAAATTGAGCGGCGGTACCGAGCCTGGCAAGATCAGCGACCCGCTGCGCGGCAAGCCCGAACTGCTCGCCGCCGATCATGCCGCCGCCGCGGTTGCCGTTGCCATCGCCGAAACCGATGCGCTGCTGCTCGGCGAGGCGCCTTTCGTTGCGAAGAAAGTGCCGGGTTACGGCTGGAGTGATTTCGACCATCTTGCCCGGGTGGCGGAATGGCAGGACCGTCCCAAGCGCTTGCTGATGGTGGTGAAATGAAGCCGGTCACCACGCTTGATCCGCTCAAGCCCGAACAGGCGAGCGCTGCCGAGCCCCAGGCGCACGCCTGGGTGGCGGCGTCGGCGGGCACCGGCAAGACGCAGGTGCTATCCGCCCGGGTGTTGCGGCTGTTGCTGCAGGGCACCCCGCCGCACGCCATCCTGTGCCTGACCTTCACCAAGCTGGCGGCGGCCGAAATGCAGACGCGGGTGTTCGGCCGGCTGGCGCATTGGGCGCGGTGCAGCGATGCCGACCTCGCCAGCGATCTGCAGGCACTGCGCACCGACGATGGCCCGGAGGCGCGGGCACAGGCGCGGCGGCTGTTCGCCGAAGTGCTCGATGCGCCGCAGGGGCTGGCGGTGCAGACCATCCACGCCTTTGCGCAGGGGTTGATCGCCAGCTTCCCGGTGGAATCCGGGGTGACGCCGGGCTTCGCTACCCTCGATGACCGGGCGAGCGCGCTGTTGCGGCGGCGGTTGCTGACCGCGGCGATCGAGCAGGGCGACGACGATCCCGGCTTCATGGCCGATCTCGCGGCAATCAGCATTGCCAGCGGCGAAGGTCGGCTGGCGCAGGTCATCACCAAATTGGGCAGCCATGCCGAAGCGCTGTCGGGTCTCAGACCAGACGGCATCGAACCGATGCTCCGCCGTGGCTTCGGGCTACCGACTGACAGCGATGCGCAGACTGCACTGGCCGCCGCGCTGGCGCACTTTGATACGGCGGGACTGACGCGGCTGGTGCGGGCTTTCGTCGACAGTGGCGGCGTGACCGCGATGGCAGCAGCGACCGAGGCCGAAGCGTGGCTGCTTGCCGATGATCGCGCCGCTGCCTTCGACCGGCTGTGCCGCTTTTTCCTCACCGCCAAGAACAAGGACATCCGCAAACCGAGCGCGGTGCCCGCCAAGGCCGACAAGGCCGATCCGACGCTGAAACCGCTGTTCACCCGGCTCGGCGAAGCGGTGATGGCCATCGTCACCGAACAGAATCTCCATGCCGCCGTCGCCCATGCCGCGGCGCATCTACGCGTCGGGGTGCGGCTGGCGGCGGCCTGGGTCGATGCCAAGGCGCGGCTCGGCGTTGTCGATTATGACGACATGATCGCGGCGGCGCAGCGGCTGTTGCAGGCGCCAGGCGCCTCCGATTGGGTGCGCTACAAGCTCGACCAGCGCATCGACCATGTGCTCGTCGACGAAGCGCAGGACACCAATTCCCGGCAATGGCAGATCATCGAGGCGCTGACCCGGCCGTGGTTCGATGGCGATGGCGCGCGTGATGTGCAGCGCACGCTGTTCGTCGTCGGCGATTACAAGCAGGCGATCTTCAGCTTCCAGGGCTCGGACCCCGATGTCTATCGCGACCAGCACGACAATTTCGCGCAATGGGCCGCCGACAGCGGCGAAATCTGGCGGCGCATCGACCTGACCAGCAATTTTCGCTCGGTTCCCGCCGTGCTGACCGTCGTCGATGCGGTGGCCGATTATGTCGGCCATTCGACTCTCGACCGCACCGGCGAGGTCAGGCCGCATGTCGCGCACCGCAGCGATGGCGCCGGCGCCGTCACGCTGTGGCCACCGGTGCAGGTCGGCGACGATGGCGAGGACGGCGATGACGAAGCCTATGCCCCCAAGGCCGAAATCAAGCTGGCGCACCAGATCGCCCAGACCATCGCCGGCTGGCTGAACCCGGCAGCGCCGTTGCTGCTGCCGGCGCGCGGCGTGCCGGTCCGGCCGCAGGACATCCTCGTGCTGGTGCGCAGCCGCAGCGGCTTTTCCAACGCGCTGGTCGCGGCGCTGCACGAATGGCGGGTGCCGGTGGCCGGGGTCGACCGCATGAAGCTCACCGATCCGCTGGCGGTCGCCGATCTGCTCGCGGTGGCGCGCTTTGCCCTGCAACCCGGCGATGACCTGACGCTGGCGGCGCTGCTCGTCTCGCCCTTTGCCGATATCGGCCACGACCGGCTGCACGCGCTCGCCGCCGGGCGGCCGGGCAGCCTGTGGCAGCAGGTCCAGGCCAGCGCCGACCCGGTGGTGACGGGCGCCCGCGACTGGCTGGCGCAGGTGCTCGGCTTTGCCGATTTTGCCGCGCCCTATGAATTTTTCGAACGCGTGCTGTCGGATGCCGGGCTCGACGGGCGCAGTCGGTTGCTGGCGCGGCTGGGGGAGGAAGCCCGCGATGCGATCGACGCGGTGCTCGACCAGGCGCTGGCCTTCGAAGCGGCCAATGCGCCGTCGCTGCAGGGTTTTCTCGCCTGGGTCGAGGCCGATGACATCGAGATCAAGCGCGACCCCGATGGCCCGCTGGCGGCGGTGCGGCTGATGACCGTGCACGGCGCCAAGGGGCTGCAGGCGCCGGTGGTCATCATGGCCGATGCGACGCGCGCACCGACTCCCGAACGCGACGCGCCGGTGCTGATGAGCTTCGACAATGGCCCCGAATTGCCGGTCTATCTCAAGTCGCGCTCGGGCCTGGCCGGGCCGCTCGCCGAACGGATCGACCAGCTCGAGGCCGCCGCGCACCGCGAACATTGCCGGCTGCTGTATGTCGCGCTGACCCGCGCCGAGGACCTGTTGTTCATCGGCGGCACGCTGCGCGCCAACGCCAGCGAAGTGCCCCCCGAAAGCTGGTATGCGACGGTGACAGAGGCGTTCGAAACGCTCGATGTCGAAAGCCTCGAAACGTCGGACTGGACCAACGGCAGCCTGTGTTTTGCCAGCGGCACGCCGAAACCTGCAGTGGCAGCCGCAAACGCACTGATACCCGCCGACAGCCTGCTGGTGCCGGCCTGGCTCGATACGCTGCCGCCGCTCGAGGCGCGGCCACCGCGGCCGTTGTCACCTTCGGCCATCGCCGCCGATGATGTCAGCGCGCCGCCACAAGGCCCCGCCGCCAAGGCCGCCGCGCGGCGCGGCGCGGCGCTGCACGCGCTGTTCGAACGCCTGCCTGACTTGCCCGAGGATCGGCGGCGGGCGGTCGGCGAAGCCTGGTGCCGCGCCAGCGTTCCCGAACTCGATGCCGTCGAACTCGTCTCGACCGTCCTCGATATCCTCGCCGATCCGGCCTTTGCCGAGATCTTCGCCCCCGGCGCGCTGGTCGAGGCGCCGATCGCTGCGGTCGTCGGCACCTTGGTCATCGCCGGCAAGGTCGACCGGTTGCTGGTCGGCGATGCCGGCGTGACGATCGTCGATTTCAAGACCGGGCGGCGCGTGCCGGCCAGCGCCGACGCGGTCGAGCCCTATTATCTGCGCCAGATGGCCGCCTATGTCGCCGCGCTCGAACAGGTGTTTCCGGGCCGGCCGGTGACCGCGGCCTTGCTTTATACCGAGGCGCCGCGGCTGATCACGCTGCCCGCCGCGCTGGTCCGGCTTCATTATCCCAAAGACGAAGTTTAGTTGAACCTGCCGGAGGGCGCGCCTATCTTGGCCGCATAGACCCCAAACGGAGCCGATGATGGCCACCAAGCAGATTACCGACGCTTCCTTCCACGCCGATGTCATCGCAAGCGAAAGGCCGGTGCTCGTCGATTTCTGGGCGGAATGGTGCGGCCCTTGTCGCCAGATCGGCCCGGCGCTCGAAGAGATCAACAACGAGCTCGCCGGCGTCGATATCGTCAAGATCAACATCGACGACAATCCCGATGCCCCGACGCGCTATGGCGTGCGCGGCATCCCGACGATGATCCTGTTCAAGAACGGCGCGCCGGTCGCCACCAAGGTCGGCGCGGCGCCCAAGTCGCAGCTCAAGAGCTGGCTGGAAGGCGAGCTCGGCTAAGCGCGTTAGCTGAAGCAATAGCCCCCTCTCCCGTTTGCGGGAGAGGCGACTCGGCCCCTTGGCCGAGCGGGTGTGGGTGTCTCTTGCATCGGCGCACAGCTACACCCTCACCCGGGACGCTGGCGCGCGTCTCGCCTCTCCCGCAGGCGGGAGAGGGAGTCAGGCGACCGGCAGCACCATCTGCCCCAGCCGCGGGAAATGCACCGCAACGCTGCCGCAGCGTTCCCCGCTCCGCAACACGCAGATGCCGGTCGGATCGAGCTGGGCGAGCCGCCCGGCGACGGGCTCGTCGTGTGAGCCTTCGGTGCGCACCAGCACCGGCTGGCCGGCGGCAAAGCCCCCCGTGACCGATCCGTGTGTCGCAGCGGGGGTCGCGGCCGCGGCAACCGCGATCGCCTCGGCACCACTGATCACCGTCGGCGTGCCATGGCCGATCGCCGCGACCCGCGCCATCCACGCCGCCAGCCCGGGCAGCGCCATGATCTCGGCCACTGTCGCCGCCGCGGTCGGCACGGAGCGCACCAGCCAGATATTGCTGTAAAAGGCGAGGTCGGCATGGCCGGGCGCGTCGCCGCCGACAAAGGCGCGGCCATCGGCGAGCGTCGCGTCGAGCCAGTGCGCCGCGGTCAGCGCCTGTGATTTCAGATGCGGCTCGGCCTTGGCGAGCCCTGCCATGTCGAAGCCGAAGCGCGCCTTGCGATCGGTGTAGAAGGCTTGCGGCAGCGCGCCATCGGGCAGGGTGCCCATCGCCGCGCCGACATGGGCGAGGAACTGCGGCCCGCCGGCCCAGCTCGCCATGACCTTGTGGAGGGTGCCCAGCGGCGCCGGATACAGGCTCGGTTCGGGGCTCAGCTGCTCCAGCGCCGCCAGGATCGCGGCGGTATCGCAATAGATGTCGGCGCCCAGCTGCAGCACCGGGGTGCGCGCATAGCCGCCGGTGAGCTCGACGAGGTCGGGCTTGGGCATGATGTTGGGGATGATCACCGATTGCCACGCCAGCCGCTTCAACCCCAGCGCCAGCCGCACCAGCTCGGCAAAGGGCGAGGCTTCGTAATGGTGGAGAATCGGGGTCATCGGGTCAAAAGTTGCAAAGCGGGGCGGTGTGCAAACCGTCAGTCAGACACGATGGTAAAACGCAGCAGCCAAACATCATGTGCAAGCTTTCGGCACGACACCGACCGGAGTGGCCGGCAACATGTTCGCAAGTTGGCACCTTGTCGCCGGGATTGCCAGACCAAAGCCGCCGTTGGCGAGTTGACCGAAAAATTGGACCATAGGCGGCCCTGGGGCGGATAATCGGCAAACGGTCGGTTTCCCGTTCGGAAGGTCGACATTCGCCAGACCCGAGGAGGATCTCGAAAGCCGCTCGTTGAGCGAGCGTTGTGCGGCAGGGTCCCGCGCGTCGAACCGCGCGGCGTGATGAACCCGATCACCCGGCTATCGGCGGGCTCGCCAACACGCCGGGCCGACCAACACGCTTGTCAGCCATGCAACTTCGCGGGCATAGACGCCGCCCCGCCCGTCCGGCGCATCGGGACCTGTATGCAACCGCCTTCCTCATCCCGGGTCATCGGGCTCGATTTCGGCACCACAAACACCGTGGTGGCGGTGTCACAGCCCGCGACAGAGCCGCGCCTGGTCGAGTTTGCGGGGCCGGTATCGACAGCCGATGTCTTCCGTTCGGCGCTGTGCTTCTGGGAGGATGACAGCGCATCGAGCGGAGTCGCCGTCGCGGCAGGGGCATGGGCGATTGCCGAATATCTTGGCTGGCCACAGGGCTGCCGCTTCATCCAGTCGTTCAAATCGGTCGCGGCGAGCAGCGCCTTCGAACGGGCGGCGATCTTCGAACAGCGCTACACGTTCGAAGCCCTTGGCAGAGCGTTCCTCGGAGAGGTGGCAAGGCACGCCGGCGGTGAACTCGCCGACCGGGGCAACCGCATCGTCGTCGGCCGCCCGGTTGCCTATGCCGGCAGCAGCCCCGATCCCGCGCTTGCCCGCCAGCGTTACGACCTCATGTTCGAAGGCTTTGGCGCCGAGACCCACTATGTCTACGAGCCGCTGGCCGCAGCCTTCACCTACGCGGCTCGCCTGACCGACGAGGCGACGGTGCTGGTGGCCGATTTCGGCGGCGGCACCAGCGATTTCTCGGTCGTCCACATGAAGGCGCCGGGTGCAGCGCAGCGCTTCACGGCGCTGGGGCATGCCGGCATCGGCATTGCCGGCGACGACTTCGATTTCCGACTGCTCGACCGTCTCGTCCTGCCCCGGCTCGGCAAGGGCAGCGAATACCGGTCCTTCGACAAGTCGCTCGTCATCCCCGGGAGCTATTTCGCCGACTTCAGCAATTGGTCGCGGCTCGCGCTGATGCGCAATCGCCGCACGATGGACGAACTGCGACGCCTCCAGCGCCAGGCTGCCGACCCGGCGGCGATCGCCCGGCTGATCGCGGTCATCGACAATGAACTCGGCTACCCGCTTTACGATGCCATCGGTCGGGTCAAGCGCCGCCTGTCGGACCATGACAGCGCGACCTTCCGGTTTTCCGGGGCAGGGCTCGAGATCGAGGCCGAAGTGACGCGGGCCATGTTCGAAGCCTGGATTGCCGACGACCTCGCCCGCATCGAAACAACGGTCGACGCCGCGCTGTCGGCATCAGGGGTCGGCAGCGCCGATATCGACCGGGTTTTCATGACGGGCGGGTCGTCGCTCATCCCGGCCGTCCACAAGATCTTCTCGAGTCGATTTGGTGCCGACCGCGTCGCTGTCGGCGGCGAACTCACGTCGATCGCGCATGGCTTGGCACTGATCGGGCAACGCGACGATGTCGCGGAATGGTCGACCTGATCAGCCTGCGCCCGCAGGCGCCTTGCGTTGGCGATGCCGCTTGATCTGCGGTCAAGGTTGCCACTTGGGTCGAACCGCATCCAGCGACATTCAGTCAATCCAGGTCCAGGACACGAAAGCCTGACAAAATGATACTGAAATCAATGGAATGACTGTTCACAGTTCCGGATCGAGCGAGGGCTCAGCTCCGGTAATCGGCGTTGATGCTGATATAGCCATGGGTGAGGTCGCAGGTCCAAACCGTCGCGCGGCCGTCGCCCAATCCCAGATCGACTGCGATGTCGACATCCTCGCCGGCTAGGTGCGCCGCGACCGGGGCTTCGTCATAGCCCGGCACGACGGCGCCGTGCTGTGCGACAAGGGTGGTGCCGAAGCGGATGCTGAGCAGGTCGCGCTCGGCGCGCTCGCCGGCCTTGCCGACGGCCATGACGATGCGGCCCCAATTAGCGTCGCCGCCGGCGATGGCGGTCTTGACCAGCGGCGAATTGGCGATGCTCATCGCGATGCGATGCGCGGCGCGGTCGTCGTCGGCGCCGGTGACGCTGATGGCGATGAACTTGGCTGCGCCTTCGCCGTCGCGGACCACGAGTTGCGCGAGTTGCTGGCACAGATCGGCGAGCGCGGCGGCAAAAGCGTCTGCGCCGGGTGAGTCCCAACCGTTGATCTCGGCATGGCCGGCGGCGCCGGTGGCAAAGGCCAGCACAGTGTCCGATGTCGAGGTGTCGCCATCGACGGTGATGCACGAGAAAGTGCGGGCGTTGGCCGCCGACAGCGCGGCTTGCAGGAAGGCAGGGGCCACCGCCGCATCGGTGAAGATGAAGCCGAGCATCGTCGCCATGTCGGGGGCGATCATCCCCGAACCCTTGATGATGCCGGTCAGCGTGACGCGCACGTCGCCGACCATCGCGCTGGTGCTGGCAGCCTTGGCAAAGGTGTCGGTAGTGCCGATGGCCAGCGTCGCGGCGTGGAAATCGCGCGTGCCGAGCGCGGCATGCGCGGCGCTTGCCCCGGCGACCGCCTTGTCCTGTGGCAGCGGCACGCCGATGACGCCGGTGGAGGCGGCGAAGACGTCGGCCGGATCGCAACCGACCAGCGCCGCCACGGCGGCCGATTGCGCCTGCGCCGCCGCCCGACCGGCAGCGCCGGTGAAAGCGTTGCTGTTGCCGGCATTGACCACCAGCGCCCGCGCCCGCCCGCCGGGGAGGCGTTCGCGGCACAATTCGACCTCGGGTGACGGGCAGCGCGAGGTGGTGGTGACGCCCGCCACCGCGGTGCGGGCTGCGAATTCGACCAGCAGCACATCGGCGCGCGTCCACGGCTTGTAGCCGGCGGTCGCGGTGCCGATGCGCACGCCGGCGATGGCGGCCAGGGCGGGGAAGGGGCGGGCAAGCGGCGAAACAGTCATCCCGCCGTCTTGCCGGGGGCCGCGCGCCTTGTCGAGAGCGGCGCATATTCCCAGTGCCAGGGTTCGAAGACATAA
Organism: Polymorphobacter sp.; assembly: GCA_044373875.1. Classification (GTDB taxonomy): domain Bacteria; phylum Pseudomonadota; class Alphaproteobacteria; order Sphingomonadales; family Sphingomonadaceae; genus Sandarakinorhabdus. The sequence goes on along the minus strand of JBILPK010000012.1, from coordinate 15,119 downwards.
TTGGCAAAGCCGAAGCGTGCCGCATTGGTGACCAGCCAGCGATAGGCAAGGGTGCGCACCATGGCGCGGCGGTTGGCATCGTCGGACTGGTCGGGGCCGAAGCCCGGGGCGTGGCCGACGTGCAGGTCGATCGCCAGCCCGGTGCGGTGCGCCGAACAGGCGGCGCGCATGATGCCGTCGCAATTGCCCTCGGTTGCACAGCGCTGGTCATCATCGACCGGCGCGCGATAGCCCGAAAACAGCCGCAGCCAGTCCGGATCGGTCACCGCAATCTCGCGCCGGGCGGCGGCGCGCAGGCGGCGATAGGCGGCGAGCGCATCGCGGCGCAGCACGATCGTCTTGCCGCCATAATTTTCGCCCGCAGCCGCCGCCGCCAGCGCGCTGGCGGCGGGCGGCAGCGGGCAATCGCCGTCGCGGGTCGCCGCCACGAAGGGCCGCGCCGCGGTCCAGCCGGCGTTCATCACGGCAAAGCCCGGTGCATCGACGATGCCGCTGCCGGGCAGCGCGTGCGCCGCCTGCCAGCGCGCCAGCGCCGCGGCAAAGCCCGGCGTGTCGGCGGCGCAGCGCGTGGCGATCTCGGCAGCGATCCGGACGCCATAGATAGCCCAGCCGCGCTCGGGGCGGCGAAATGGCGCCCAGTCGAGCGTGTCGTAGCTGGCGGCGTTGGTCGCCGCCGCTGCCGCCGGGCCGATACGGCAATTGGCAGCGCGCACGCCCCCCGGCAGCGCCAGGGGGGCCATCAGCAGCGCCGCCATCAGTCTTATTCGCATCGTGCTCCGCCCCTGCGGGAACTTTGTCCAGGCCTGCGACTTCAACGTTGTTCGTTGATGATTGTTGCAAGCCCCGGGATCAAAAACATGCAGCGCCTGCTTACCCTTGTCTCCGTCCTTGCCGTTGCCGTGCCGGCAATGGCGCAAATGCCGCCGTCGGCAACGGCACCCGCGCCCGCACCGGCAAACGCCCCGACAAGCGCGCCGCCCGCCACCCCGGCGCCGCCGTCGGCGTCGCTGCTCGCCCTGATCAACGCCCAAGGCATGGCCGGCGAGGGCGATCGCGGCGCCATCAAGCGACAATTGATCCGCGCCCAGGTCATTCTCGACCGGCGGCATCTGTCGCCCGGCGTCATCGATGGCGCGACGGGTTCCAACCTGCGGCTGGCGCTGCGCGCGTTCCAGGCATCGGCGGGCCTGCCGGTCAACGGCAAGCTCGACGTGCTGACCTGGGACACGCTCGTCGCCAGCGATGCGGCACCGGCGATTCGCGAATACACCATCGTCGTCGCCGATATTGCCGGGCCGTTTGCCGAACCGGTCAGCCCCGGTGATTTCACCGCCATGGCGAAGCGCGAAAGCATGACCTGGACCTCGGCGATCGAAGCGCTCGCCGAACGCGCCCATATGGATGAAGCGCTGCTGCGCGCGATGAACCCCGGCGCTGATTTCGGCGCGGCAGGCACGGTGATCTTCGTCACCGATGCGGCGCGCGGCGATCTTGCCGCCGTTGCCGAAATCCGCGTCGACAAGGGCCGGAACGAAGTCACCGCGATCGATGCCGGCGGCAAGACCATCGCCGTCTATCCCGCCACCGTGGGCAGCAGCGAGCGCCCGGCGCCCAGCGGCACCTGGGCGGTGCGCACGGTGGCGCCGGCGCCGAATTATACCTTCGATGCGGGCCGGCTCAGTTTCAGGCCCAAGGGTGGCGGGACCGCCAAGCTGACCATTCCCCCCGGCCCCAACAACCCGGTGGGATCGACCTGGATCGACTTGACGCGCGACACCTATGGCATCCATGGCACTCCCGACCCGCGGATGATCGGCAAGGCGGCGAGCAATGGCTGCGTGCGTCTGACCAACTGGGACGCGCGCGAACTGGCGGCGGCGGTCAAGGCCGGCACCAAAGTGGTGTTCAGCGGCAGCGCCCGCCGCTGAAAGGCAGGCCCGATCGCCGGCCTGATCGCCGGCCTGATCGGTTGACTCGGGCGGCATCTGCCCTTAAGCGCCGCATCTTGAATTTTCGGTCGGGGCGCGTCCCGGCCGTATCCACAGGAATATCGAAATGAAGCGTACCTATCAGCCGTCCAAGCTCGTTCGCGCCCGCCGCCATGGCTTTCGCGCGCGCATGGCGACGCCGGGTGGCCGCAATGTCATCCGCAACCGCCGCGCCCAGGGCCGCAAGAAGCTTTCCGCCTAAGCTTTGCGATGCTGCCGGAAACCATCCGGCTCAGGCGTGACTTTCTGGCCGCCAACAAGGCCCGGCGTGTTGTCATGCCGGGCTTTATCCTGTTGGTCCGCTTGCGCGATGATGGCGATGCCCGGATGCGCGCCGGCTATACCGTGACCAAGAAGATCGGCAACGCCGTCGTGCGCAACCGCATGAAGCGCCGCTTTCGGGCGCTGGCCCAGGCCCTGTTGCCAGCCCAAGGCCAGGCCGGCGCCGACCATGTGCTGATCGGCCGCGAAGCCGGCATCGAGCGTGATTTCGCGACGATGACCGCCGATCTCGAACGCGCGCTGGCCAAGGCAGCCCGATGAAGATGTTGCGGTGAACATTGTCAGCAGCCTCCTGATCGTGCCGATCCGGCTGTGGCAAAAGACCTTTTCGGTCGTGCTGCCGCCGTCGTGCCGCTTTTCGCCATCGTGTTCCGCCTATGCGATCGAAGCCTTGCAACGCCATGGACCGGTGCGCGGGTCGTGGCTGGCGGCGCGGCGCATCGGCCGTTGCCACCCCTGGGGGCCTTCGGGCTATGACCCGGTGCCGTGACAGGGTATAGGGCCGCGAGCCCGCCTGTTGCACCCGTTTGAAGAAGAGCCGTTTGTGAACCAAGACTCCCGCAACATGATCGTTGCCGTGCTGCTGTCGGCGCTGGTGCTGATCGGCTGGACCTATGTTTCGGAAATCTATTTTCCGGCGCCAAAGCCCGCCAAGCTGGCGGTGACGGCGCCTGCTGCCACGGTTGCCGGCGCGGCCGCACCGGTGGTGACAGGGGGCAGCGTGCCGGCAGCGGTGGCGGCCGCCACGGTCGCCGATCGTGGCCGCGTGCTCGCCGCCAGCCCGCGTGTCGCCATCGCGACGCCGCGCTTGCAGGGTAGCATCAACCTGAAGGGCGCGCGCTTCGACGATCTCGTGCTGCCGACCTATCGGGTGACGATCGCCAAGGATTCGCCGCCGATTCGCCTGCTCAGCCCGTCGGGCACCGCCGACGCCTATTTCGGCCAGTTCGGCTGGACCGGCGCTGGCGCGCCCCCCGCCGATGCCTTGTGGACCGCCAGCGCGCCGACCCTGACCATCGCTGCACCGGTGACGCTGAGCTGGACCTCGCCGACCGGGCTGGTGTTCGAACAGCTGATCAGCGTCGACAGGGATTTCCTGTTCACCATTCGCCAGCGCGTTCGCAACCCGACCGCCGCCGCCGTCGCCGTCCAGCCCTGGGGGCTCGTTTCGCGCCGCGGCCAAGGCAGCGAAACGACCGCCTACAACCTGCATGTCGGGCCGCTCGGCGTCATGGACGGCACGCTGCGCGACAGCGAAGTCGATTATGAAAAGCTCAAGGACGATGGCCCCAAGCGGTACACGACCACCGGCGGCTGGCTCGGCATCACCGAAAAATACTGGCTTGCCGCGGTCATCCCCGACCAGAAGACCAAGGTCGAGGCGCGTTTCGCCGCGGCACCCGGTGACCAGTTCCAGACCGACTATCTGGCCGCCGGCACCAGCGTCGCCCCTGGCGCGACGGTCGAGACCACGGCGCGCTTCTTTGCCGGCGCCAAGGAAGTCGCGCTGCTCGACGGATACATGAAGACGCTGGGCGTCCCGCACTTCGATCTTGCCGTCAGCTGGGGCTGGTTCATCATCATCGCCCAGCCGATCTTCTGGCTGCTCGACTGGCTGTTCAAGCTGACCGGCAATTTCGGCGTCGCCATCATCGGGCTGACCATCGTGGTACGCACCGCGATGTTCCCGATCGCCAACAAGCAGTTCGAATCGATGGCCAAGATGCGCATCGTCGCGCCGCGGATGAAGGCCATCCAGGAAAAGCACAAGGACGACAAGGTCCGCCAGCAGCAGGAGATCATGGCGCTTTACAAGACCGAAAAGGTCAATCCGGTCGCCGGCTGCCTGCCGCTCGTCCTCCAGATCCCGATCTTCTACGCGCTCTACAAGACGCTGCTCGTCTCGATCGAGATGCGCCACCAGCCGTTCGCGCTGTGGATCAAGGATCTGTCCGCCCCCGACCATCTGACGCCGCTCAACCTGTTCGGCGCGATCGACTGGACCCCGCCGGCGATGATCGCCATCGGCGTCTTCCCGATCATCCTCGGCATCACCATGTGGTTGCAGCAGAAGCTCAACCCCGCCGTGATGGACCCCGTCCAGCGCCAGGTCTTCGCGATCATGCCGTGGATGTTCATGTTCATCATGGCGCCGTTCGCCGCCGGGTTGCAGCTTTATTGGATCATCAACAACCTGCTCTCGATCCTGCAACAGGGCTATATGCTGCGCAAATATCCGATGCCCGCCACCCCGCCCGCCGAAGCGACCGTGACGGTCAAGCCGACCCGGGTGACCAAGTGAGCGAGATCCACGACGACAGCGAACAGTTCGATCCGGTCGCCGCAGCCAAGGCCGAAAAGGCCCGCACCTGGCTGATCGAGGATGCGCGCCGGCTGTTCACCGGCCCCATCGAGTTCAAGCTGTCGGCACCGGCGCTGGAGTTCCTGCCGCCGCCCGATGTCGCGGAAATCGCCTTCGCCGGGCGCTCCAACGTCGGCAAGTCGACGCTGCTCAACGCGCTGACCGGCCGCCACGGCCTTGCCCGCGCCTCGAACACGCCGGGGCGGACGCAGGAGTTGAACTTCTTCGATGTCGGCGAACCGCGCGTCATGCGCCTCGTCGACATGCCGGGCTATGGCTATGCCGAAGCCCCCAAGGACCTGGTGGCGCGCTGGAAACGGCTGATCTTCGACTATCTGCGTGGGCGGGTGGTGCTGAAGCGCGTGCTCGTGCTGATCGATGCGCGACACGGCCTGAAGGCGGTCGATCTCGAGATCCTCGACATGCTCGACAAGGCGGCAGTCAGCTACCAGGTCGTGCTGACCAAGGGCGACAAGATCAAGCCGACCGAGCTGGCCCGGACACTCGCCGGGGTGGCCGCCATCGCCAACACCCATGTCGCGGCGTTTCCCGAAGTGCTGGCGACATCGGCGGAGACGGGCACCGGTATTCCGGAACTGCGCGCCGCCGTGCTGCTGGCGGCGAAGGGCTGATCGCGGCGCAGCGCCGATGCCCGGGGCTCAAGCCATGCGCAGCACGGTCTTGCCGATGCTGTCACCGCTCAGTGCCAGCGTCAGCGCCGCGCCGAAATCGGCGAAATCGAATATCTTGCCGACCGGCGGCACAAGATCGCCCGCTGCCGTCCAGGCGATGATCTCGTCGAGATAGGCCGGCGCCCGCGCAGTGCCATGGGTTTGCAGGAACTGCCGGACATCGACGCCGAGCAGGCCCGCCCCCTTCATCAGCGGCAAATTGGCCGGCAGCGCCGGTATATTGCCCGAGGCAAAGCCGATCACCAGATGGCGCCCCCCCCAGCGCAACGAGCGGAACGCCGCTTCGAACAGCGCGCCGGTGGCCGGATCATAGACGATATCGACGCCGCCGGGGGCGATGGTCTTCAGGCGGTCGCGCCAGCCTTCGGGGTCGCGATCGATGACGGCATGGGCGCCAAAGGCCAGCGCGGCGGCGCGTTTTTCGGGGGTCGAGGCCACGCCGATCACCTCGGCACCCATGATCCGGCCGATCTGGATCGCCGCGGCGCCGACGCCGCCCGCCGCGCCGAACACCAGCAAGCGTTCGCCGGGCGCCAGATGCGCCCGGTCGCGCAGGCCATGCAAGGCGGTGAGATAGTTGAGCGGCAACGCCACCGCCTGCGCATCGCTGATCGACGCGGGTAGCGGCCGCGCCGCCGGCGCCGGGCACAGCGCATATTCGGCAAAGCCGGCTACCGTCTGGGCGAGCACGCGATCACCCGGCGCAAAGCCGGTCACGCCAGGGCCGAGCGCCGCCACCGTGCCGGCGATCTCGCTTCCGGGGATGTGCGGCAACGGCGGCTTCACCTGGTAGCGGCCGAGCGCCACCAGTGCATCGACATAGCTGACGCCGCACGCCGCGACCTTGATGAGCATCTGCCCCGGCCCGGGTTGCGGCACCGGCGCGTCGCGGATGGCATAGCCGGCGAGCGAGGCGTGGCTGGCGGCTTCGACGATCTGCATGGCTGGCTCCCTTGACGCGCTATGCTGTCGTTTAACGCGCGCTGGCGCCGAGTCCAGCCGGCGGCGGCTCGCTTGCTGGCGGCGCCCCGGCCTCGTAAGACGGCGGGCAGGAGGACGTGCCCATGAAGATCATCATCGGAACCCGCACCTTGTCGAGCTGGTCGTTGCGCGGCTGGCTGGCGGCGAAACAGTCGGGCCTGCCGTTCACCACGCAATGCATCGAGATGGACACCCCCGAATGGCAGGGCGGCGAGGCCAAGAAGGCGCTGCCGTCGGGCAAGGTGCCGCTGCTGATCGATGGCCAGACGCCGGTGTGGGACAGCATGGCGATGATCCTGTGGCTCGCCGATAAGGGCGGCCATGATCGCTACTGGCCGCGCGAATATCCGGCGCGGGCGCTGGCCTATGCGATGACCGCCGAAATGCATTCGGGCTTTGCAGCGCTGCGCTCGGCGTGCCCGATGAACCTGCAAAAGGCCTTTCCCGATTTCGAGGCGAGCGATGCGGTGACGGCCGATGTCGCGCGCATCGACGCGCTGTGGTCGGACGCCCGCAACCGTTTCGGCAGCGATACCGTCCTGCCCTGGCTGTTCGGGCCGTTCAGCGCCGCCGACATCATGTTCGCGCCGGTGGTCTATCGCATCCATCATTATCACCTGCCGGTGTCGGCAACGGCGCGCGCCTATGTCGATGCGATGCTGGCGCACCCCTGGATGCAGGAATGGAACCGCGACGCCCATGCCGAGGTGCTGCGCTACGATCTCTATCCGGTCCCCGGCGGCGTCCCGGCTTGACGCGGCAAGCCACCGCGTTAAGCCCGGCGCCAGGGATTGGGGAGTTTTCGATGCAGTTTTTCGCGCGCGCCATCATCACGACGATGGTGGCGGTATCGCCGGTTGCGGCACTAGCCGCCGAACCGTCCTTTTCCGCCGATCGCGTCAAGGCGCATGTCGCCTTTCTCGCCGACGATCTGCTCGAAGGGCGCGGCACCGGTACCCGCGGCCATGAAATCGCCATGCGCTATGTCGCCAGCCAGTTCGCCGCCTATGGCCTGGCGCCGGCCGGCAAGGACGGCAGCTGGTACCAGCCGGTCACCCTGTCCGAAGCCAGCCCCGGCAGCGTGCCGGCCAGCGTGACGATCAGCAGCAACAAGGCCGCGCCGGTCATCTTTGCCCAGGCCAGCGAGATCATCGTCGGGTCGAGCCAGACCGACAAGGTGACCGATGTCAGCGCGCCGGTGGTCTTCGCTGGCTTCGGCATCGATGCGCCGAAACAGGGCTTCAACGATTATGCCGGCATCAATGTGCGCGGCAAGATCGTCGTCATCCTCGCCGGCATCCCCAAGGGGCCGCCCAACGAGGTGCTGGCGCATCTCAGCCGGCAGAAGGGCATCATGGCGGCGGCGCGCGGCGCCATCGGCATCGTCACCATCCCGACACTCGAAGCCAACAAGTTGCGCCCCTGGGAGCGCCAGAAGCAATATGCCGGCACGCCCTCGATGACCTGGGTCAAGCCCGATGGCAGCCCTTATGTCGCGGCGCCCGGTATCCGCGGCAGCGCGACCTTCAGCATGGTCGCCGCCGAAGCGCTGTTCACCGGCGCGAAAACCCCGCTCGCCAAGGTGCTTGCCACCGCCGACAAGCAGCTCGGCATGCCGAAGGGCTTTGCCCTGCCCGCGAGCGTGCGCATCACCACGACGTCGCAGCAGCGGCTGGTCCAGACCGCCAATGTGGTGGCGAAGATCGAGGGCAGTGACCCGGCGCTGAAGGCCGAACATGTCGGCATCATGGGGCATCTCGATCATCTCGGCATGAACCCCGCCAGGCTCGGCGACAACATCTACAATGGCGCGCTCGACAATGCCTCGGGCGTCGCCGTGATGCTCGAGGTCGCGCACGGCTTTTCGCACGACAAGGTCAAGCCAAAGCGCTCGCTGATCTTCGTCGCCAATACCGCCGAGGAAAAGGGCCTGCTCGGTGCCGAAAGCTTTGCCAATGACCCGCCGGTGCCGATCGCCGATATCGTCAGCGTCGTCGATCTCGACCAGCCGATGCTGCTCTATGATTTCACCGATGTCATCGCCTTTGGCGGCGACCATTCATCGATGGGCGAAGCCATCGCGCGCGCCGCCGCGAAGGCCGGTATCGGCCTGTCGCCCGATCCGATGCCCGCCGAAACCATCTTCGTGCGATCGGACCACTACACCTTCGTCAAGCGCGGCGTGCCGGCGCTGCTGCTCGCCACCGGCTTCGCCAATGGCGGCAAGGAGGCGTGGGAACATTATCTCGCCACCGATTATCACCAGCCCAGCGACGATTTGAAACTGCCGATCAACTGGGCGGCGGGGGCGAAATATGCCCGGGTGAATTATCTCATCGCGCGCGAAATCGCCGATGCGGCGGAACGCCCGCGCTGGTATGAAGGCGATTATTTCGGCACGACCTTCGCGCCGGCAGCGGCCAAGGTCGCGCGTCCCCCTGCGAATCCCGCTGTGAAAGGCAATTGACCATGGCAATCAAGCCCGCCACCCCCTGGACCCGCCGTATCGCCCGCGCCGCCATTGCCGCCGCGGTGCTGGTGCTGATCGCCGGCCCGTTGATCAAATATGGCATCATCGGCTGGCAGGCCGGGTTGGCGATGTTCGCGCTCGGCGCCATCCTGGCCGGCATCGGCGGCATCATCTGCCTGATCGCGGTGCTGCGCCGCCGTGGCGGGTTGTTGACCGTGGTCGCGGCGGCGGCGGGCATCGCCGGGCTGGCCGTGCCGGTCGGCATCGTTGTCAATGCTGGCGACAAGCCGGGCATCCACGACATCACCACCGATACCGCCAACCCGCCACAGTTCGTGGCGATCACCGCCGATGTGCGCGGGCCGAACACCAATCCGCTCGGCTATGACCCTGCCATCGCGCCCAAGCAGCAGGCAGCCTATCCTGCCTTGAAGCCGCTGGTCATCGCGCGGCCGCCCGCCGCCGCCTTCGAACTCGCCACCAGCGCGGCGATGCAGCAGGGCTGGACGATCGTGGCCAAGGACGAAGCCGCCGGTCGGATCGAAGCGACCGACACCGTGCCATGGTGGGGCTTCAAGGACGATGTCGTCATCCGTCTGACTCCGGAAGGCACCGGCACGCGCATCGATGTCCGCTCCAAATCGCGGGTCGGGCAGGGCGATCTCGGCGTCAATGCCAAGCGCATCAGCGATTATCTGGCGCGTATCGCCGACGCATGACGATCGACACGACGGCGCTGGCGCAGCGCCTGATCCGCTGCGCCAGCGTCACCCCGCACGATGCTGGGGCGCAGGATGTGCTGGCGGACGCGCTGGCGGCGCTGGGCTTCACCATCCACCGCTTGCGCTTCGGCGAGGCGCCCGATGGCCCCATCGACAATCTGTTCGCCACCATCGGCACCGGCCGGCATTTCGCCTTTGCCGGCCATACCGATGTCGTGCCGACGGGTGATGCGGCGGCGTGGAGCGTCGACCCCTTTGCCGCGACCATCGCCGATGGCCAGCTCGTCGGGCGCGGCGCCGCCGACATGAAGGGCGCGATCGCCGGTTTCGTCGCCGCCGCCGCCGGGCATGTGGCGCGCGGCACGCCGGGGCGGCTGTCGTTCATCATCACCGGCGACGAGGAAGGCCCTGCCACCTTCGGCACCGCGCCGATGCTCGACTGGCTGGAGGCGCACGACCTGGTGCCCGATGCCTGCCTGGTCGGCGAACCGACCTCGGCCCGGCGGCTCGGCGATACCATCAAGGTCGGCCGACGCGGCTCGCTGAACGCCTGGATGACCATCAGGGGCGCGCAGGGCCATGTCGCCTACCCGCAGCGCGCCGACAATCCGGCAACGCGGCTGGTGGCCATCCTGGCGGCGCTGAAGGCACGGGTGCTCGATGAAGGCAGCGACTGGTTCGATGCCTCCAACCTCGAAATCACCGATATCGCCATCGGCAACCCCGCCACCAATGTCATCCCGGCGCAGGCGCAGGCGCGGCTCAACATCCGCTTCAACGATCTGCACAAGGGCGCGGCACTTGCCGACTGGATCCGCGCCACCGTCGCCGCCCATGCGCCATCGGCCGATGTGACGGTGAAGATTTCGGGGGAGGCCTTCCTGACCGAGCCCGGCGAATTGTCGGGGCTGGTCGCGGCGGCGGTGACCGGCGTGACGGGTGTCGCGCCCGAACTGTCGACCAGCGGCGGCACGTCGGATGCGCGCTTCATCCGGCGGCTGTGCCCGGTGGTCGAATTCGGACTGGTCGGCGCCTCGATGCACAAGACCGACGAAAGCGTCGCGGTGGCCGATATCGACGCGCTGGCGGCGATCTATGACGATGTGCTGCGGCGGTTCTTTGCCTGATCGGGGCCGGCGCAAGCCAGCCGACACATCCGCAATCACCACGCTTTCGGCCGCCCCGGCTCTCGCCTAGAATGGCAGGCGAAGGGGGCTTTCGATGCGCGAAAAGGAACTGCGGCTCGCGCTCGTCTGCTACGGCGGGGTCAGCCTTGCCGTGTACATGCACGGCACGACCAAAGAAGTGTGGAAGCTGGTGCGCGCCTCGATGCGGGTGCGCATGGCGGCGAGCCACGACCTGCCGGCGGCAAGCGATTCCGAAATCGTCTATGGCAAGCTGCTCGATGCGATGGGGCCCTTTGTCGACCTGCGGGTGATGACCGACATCATCGCCGGGGCGTCGGCGGGCGGCATCAACGGCATCCTGCTGGCGCAGGCGATTTCGCAGGGTTCCGACATGGAACCGCTCTGCGACCTCTGGCTGGATGGCGCCGACAGCGACCGGCTGCTCGAACCCGCCGGCGCTGCGGCACGCTTTTCCAAGCTGTGGGCGGTGCCGCTGGTCTGGTGGGCACGCCGGAAGGGTCTGGTGATGACCGACATGGACGAGCCCGAGGCGCGCGCCGAAGTCGCCCGCAAGCTGTCGCGGCTGATGCGCTCGCGCTGGTTCAAGCCGCCGTTTTCGGGGCCGATCTTTTCGGCCACGCTGTTCGATTCGCTTGCTGCGATGGCGGCGGGCGAACGCACCCCGCCGCTGGTGCCGCCGCTGCAACCGCTCGACCTGTTCGTTACCGTCACCGATTATCATGGCGCCGCCGAAACGCTGCACCTGCATTCGCCGCCCGAGATCACCGAGAACGAGCACCGTCTGGTCATCGGTTTCTGCGACCCCGGTCCGCGCAGCGATGGCCGGCGCCATCTGGGCGATATCGCCGAACTGGCCTTTGCGGCGCGCGCCACGGCCTCGTTTCCGGGCGCCTTTCCGCCGGCGCGGGTGGGGGAGATGGACGAAGTGGTGGCGGCGCGCGGCCGCGCCTGGCCGGGGCGCGGCGCCTTTCTCGCGCGGCTGTTTCCCGGCAACCCGACCCCTGAAACCGCGACGCTGATCGACGGCGCCGTGCTCAACAGCCGGCCGTTCGGCCCGGCCATCGAAGCCCTGTCGCGCCGGCCGTCGCATCGCGAGGTCGACCGGCGTTTCGTCTATGTCGATCCCAAGCCCGGCATGCACACCGCCGCCACCGCCGATCCGATGAAGCTGCCGGGCTTTTTCGCCACCGTGCTCCGCAGCCTGGCGGACATCCCGCGCCAGCAGCCGATCAACGACAACCTTGCCGCCATCGAGGCGCTGTCGGCCGATGTGCGGCGGCTGCGCTATGTCATCGATGGCATGACTCCCGAAGTCGATGCCGCCATCGACAACGCCATCGGCATGCGCGTGCTGATGTTCAAGCCGACCCCCGAGCGGCTCGCCGAATGGCGATCGCGGATGCAGAGCGTGGCGGCGCGCGAATCGGGCTTTGCCTATGCCGCCTATGGCCAGTTGAAGATCGCCCGCATCGTCGAGGCGCTGGCCGAAAGGCTGAGCGACCTTGGCGGCCAGCCCCGGCCGGCGGTGCGCGCCGCGCTGTGGCGGCATGTCCGCGCCAATGGCCTCGATCATCCCGCCCAGGCGCTGGCGCGCGGCGGCGCCGATTCGATCTATGTCGGCTTCCTGCGCAGTTTCGACCTCGAATTCCGTACCCGCCGGCTGCGCTTCCTCATCCGCCGGGTCAACGCGCTCAGCGAGGCCAGCAGCAATGATGTCGAGCGCCAGGGTCTCGAGGCCATGAAGGCCGGGCTGTACGCCATCGTCGCGCCGCATCTCGACCGGCGGCAGCCGGAATTCTACGGCCCGGCGATGGCGGCGGCGGCGTCGCATGTGTTGTTCACCCCCGATGCGGCGCTGGCGGCGCTGGCCGATGCGCTCGACCTGCGCAGCCTCGATGCGATCAGCGACGCGACGCTGGTGCAATTGTTCGCGCAACTGCCGACCCGGGCGCTGAAGCGCAGCCTGCTCGCCGCCTATCTGGGCTTTCCGTTCTTCGATATCGCCATCCTGCCGCTGCTCAACAGCGACGGAATCGATGAATTCGACGAGATCAAGGTCGATCGCCTGTCGCCCGACGATGCGCTGGCGCTGCGCGCGGCGGGCGGCGGGCGCTTGAAGGGGGCGCAGTTCAACGCCTTTGGCGCCTTTTTCAGCCGCGCCTATCGCGAGCATGATTATCTCTGGGGCCGGCTGCACGGGGCGGAACGGCTGATCGATATCGTCGCCTCGACCCTGCCCGACGACTCGCGCTTGCCGGCGGAGCAACTGGCGCTGCTCAAGCGCGAAACCTTTGCCGCGATCATCGCCACCGAACGTCCGCGGCTTACCCGCGTCGCCGACCTGTTCGCCGCGCTCGACCGCGTGCTGGCAGAGGGGTGAACGGCCCGCCCGCCGGGGCGAGGGTGCCCTATTCCGCCGGCCGTGCCGCCGCGACCGGCGGTGCCTTCAGGCCGCGCAGGAACCAGAGGATGATCGCCATGCCGCCGACAGTCGGCAGCGCCCAGATTGCCGGGTTGAAGGCGTGCGCCGGGAACATCTCGACCAGCCCGACCGACAGGAAGGCTGTATAGGCGGCGATGCCGGTCGCCACCATCGCCTTCAGATGCTCGGGGATGTAATCGAGCCGGCCCGGCGCAGCCCGGAACATGTACCACAGATAGGTCAGCGTCGTGCCGAAGCCGATGACCGACACGCCGATCATCAGCGGCTGCGACAGTACCACGCCTTCCCACGCGCACTTCAGCGCCGCCGCCAGCACCGCCACCTGCAACGCCACCATCGACCAGTGGCGGTTGGCACCATGGTCGCGCTTGTTGGCGACCATCTTGAGGCCATAGCGCGTCATGCTCATCGTCAGCAGCGCCAGATAGAGCATCATCCAGCCGAACAGCCCGCGATACAGGGTTTCGTCGGTCAGCCCCGGATGCATGGCGAGCGGCCAGCGCAGCGACAACAGCCCCATGCCCAGCGCCATGAAGCCCGCGGCATAGATCGCCATGCTGAACATCGCCCCCCAGCGCCGGTGCGCCGCGCCGCCCTTGCGCGTCGCCACCGCCCCCCAGAAGCTGGTGAGCGCCGCCACGCCGGCGCCGACGTGCGCCGCCAGGATCAGGTTGAAGAGCCAGGGCATGCGTACTCGGTCATCCCAATGGTTTGCCCGCCTGTTTTGTGCGATGCTGTTGGGGGAAGCAAGGCTGCCGCGATGCCGCCGGCGGACGCAAGCCCGCCGCAATGGCCCGCCGCAGGCGGCCGACAGGAGGACAGGACCATGGCAGCAGCGATTCGCGGCGGCCTGGCGTATTTCGCGCTCGTCTTCGCCATCGGCTTTGCCCTTGGCGCGATTCGCATCACTTATGTCATCCCGCGTTTCGGCGAACTGCCGGCTGTCCTGCTGGAACTGCCGGTCATGCTCGCCAGTGCCTGGCTGATCTGTGGCTGGCTGGTCACCCGCTGCCGGGTGCCCGACCGGCTGGCACCGCGGCTCGCCATGGGCGCGACGGCCTTTGCCGTGCTGATGCTGGCCGAACTGGCGTTGGCCATGCTGTTGTTCGGCCGCACCCCGGCGCAACATCTGGACAGCTATCGCAGCGTCGCCGCACTGTTCGGGCTGGCCGGGCAGCTGTTGTTTGCCGGCTTTCCGCTGTGGTGCCGCCGCGGGTGAATCGGCAGCCGTATCGCCGTGCTGCCTTGCAACATTCGTAACCCCATGCTAGCCGCCGCCGCGTCTGGTGAGCATCCGTTCCCGGGCGCCTATGCTATTTCCTCTTGTCGCTGGACCCCGGGCCCGTGGAACCGAAGTTGCAACCTAATTCCGCTTTTGCGGCCTCCAGCGTGGCGCTGGGACTGTCGGGCCGCTATGCGACCGCGCTGTTCGATCTCGCCATCGATGGCAATGCCCTTGATGGCGTCGCCGCCAGCCTCGCCACGCTGAAGGACGCGCTGGCCCAGTCGGACGATCTCAAGGCGCTGGTTTCCAGCCCGATGGTCGGCCGCAAGGCGGCTGCCGCCGGAGTCGCCGCCGTCGCCGGTGCGCTCGGCCTCGACAGGCTGACCACCTCGTTCCTCGGCGTCCTTGCCGGCAACCGCCGCCTCGCGGCGCTGCCCGCGATCATCCGCGACTTCAACGCGCTGGCCGCGGCGCGCCGCGGCGAAATCAGCGCGCGGGTAACCGCCGCCCACCCGCTCACCGCCGACCAGCAGGCCGCTCTCGCGGCCAAGCTCAAGGCCGGCCTGGGGCGCGACGTCGCGCTCGACATCACCATCGATCCTGCGATCCTGGGCGGACTTGTCGTCCGCGTCGGCAGCCGCATGATCGATTCATCGTTGAAAACCCGGCTCGATTCGCTCGGCCAGGCACTGAAGGGCTAAATCCATGGACATCAACGCCGCCGAAATCTCGCGGGTCATCAAGGACCAGATCGCCAACTTCGGCACCGAAGCTGAAGTCTCCGAAGTCGGCCAGGTGCTGTCGGT
>JBILPK010000099.1:0-12537 GCA_044373875.1 Polymorphobacter sp. | reverse complement strand
CGAACCGGCGGGGGTGTAGATGTCGAGCATCTGGCGCGGGTCGCTGCCAAAGGCGATGTCGCTTGCCACCCGGTCGGTGCCGCCATCCCCCGGGGTCAGGCTGTTGACCGTATTGAGCGTGCCGAGCGACGAGCAACCGGCAAGGCTGGCCAATCCCGCGATAAGCGTGCCGAGCAGAATCCAGCGTCGTGTCGCGGCCATGGCCATTCCCCCCTAGTACCCGTGGTACCCGTGCTGCTTGCCAAAGCCGGCGACACAGCGCAACTGCCGGCTCAGTTCCCCGGCTGCTGCAACCGCCGCGCCAGCGCCGCTTCCTGCGCGCGGGTTTCGGCGCCGGCGCGCGCGACATCATAGCCCAGCCGCGCCGGTTGCCCGATGACGAGCGACACCGGGCGGCGCGGGCTGGCGCCGGCGGGTGCCAGCGGATGACCGATGCGAAAGGCAAAAGTCGGTCGCCACGCCGGATCGTCGAGCAGCGCATCGGCGGCGCGGGCAAAGCGCGGCGGTGCACGCAGCTGGCGTTGCCGGTCGATCATTTCGGGCAGCTGGTTGAGCGGCTGCACCGACAGGCCGAGCGCGGTTGCCAGCAGGTGCAGCCGCTGCCACGCCGCCCCGGCGAGCAAGGTCGCCCGCCGGTCGGCGAGATCGGGCACCAGGATAAGCCCGAAAACCGACGCCGTCGGCACCGCCTGGTCGCGCGTGGCATCGAGCCAATAGCGGCCTTCGCTCGCCGCCGATTGTTCGGGCAGGATCGCCGCTGCCGCCGCCAGCCAGGGCGACACCCCCGATGTCGCCACCGACAGGCCATCCATCAACCGGTCCTGGTCGCGCCGGCTGTGGCGGAACCAGGCGTGGCTCGCCGCCATCATCGCGTCATCGGTGGCGATGGCGGCGGTTGCCTCGATGGTCAGCGCGCCGAAGCGCTTGCCGCGCGCGCTATCGGCGGCAAACAACGCGACACGCACCGCATCGGATCGCGCCGCTCCCGCCAGCGTCGCCAGCGCGCCCGCCGCCACAGCGCCGCCGGCATAGGCGCCGCGATCGGTGTGGCGCCGGCCGATGGCGCCCAGCAGCGGGTGCGGCGCGGTGCGTTCGCCCTCCGGGCCCAGTTCGATCGTCGCGACATGCAAGGGATTGCCAGCATCGGGCAGCAGCGACACCACCGCGCGCCGGTCGATCCCCGTCGATGCCAGCGCCATGTTGTGCACCGCCGCCCCCAGCCCGAGCAGGCGTTCACGGCCGAAGGGATCCATGGCGCCGAGCGCACGTTCCGGCACTTCGAAGACATCGACACCATAGCGGCCGAGGGCAAAGCGCCACGGCTGGGTGTTGTGCGGACTGGCGGCGAGAATGGCGGCGGCGACCAGCGACAGGGGTCCGCTGTGGCGATGCCGGTTCCAGTCGTCCCACGCCGCCAGACCGGGGCGGTTGCGCGGGATGATCAGCCCCTGGTCGACGGCGCGCAGCAGCCCGCCGGCCAGTACCGCGCCGCCGCCCAGCCCCAGAGCGGTGCGCCGGTCGATCATTCGGCGGGGGCTGGCGGGGTTGCCGAGGCTTCCCAATGCGCACGGATACTGTCGGCGGTCGTGCCGACGCGCCAGCCCGGCGGGCCGACCACCGCCATGGCGCGCGCCTTCCAGCTGTCGGCGGCCGCGACATCACGGCCGATGCTGATCCATTCGTGGAACGCTACCCAGGCAGGGTTGAAGGTGGCGAGGTTCTGCACGATGCCATAACGCGCCGGTTCATCATCGCGTTCCGCCTCGAAGGTTCCGAACAAGCGGTCCCAGACGATGAACACCCCGCCATAGTTGCGATCGAGATAGCGGGCGTTGGTGCCATGATGGGCGCGGTGGTGCGACGGCGTGTTGAGCACCCATTCCAGCCCGAAGGGCAATCGCCGCACCGCTTCGGTATGGATGAAGAACTGGTAGACGAGGTTGAGCCCGGCGCAGAACAGGATCATTTCCGCCGGAAAGCCGATCAGGAACAGCGGCAGCCGGAAGGCGAAGCTTAGCGAAAAGAACCCCGTCCAGGTCTGCCGCAGCGCCGTCGAAAGATTGTAATGCTGCGAACTGTGGTGGACGACATGGCTCGCCCAGAACCAGCGGACGCGATGGGCGCTGCGGTGGAACCAGTAATAAGTGAAATCCTCGGCGACGAAGCACAGCGCCAGGCTCCACCAGGTCGCCGGAATGTCGAGCAGACGGAACTGCGTCAGCCAGACACCGATGCCGACGACGGTGGCACCGAAGATCACCGCGGCAAAAGTATTGCCGAACCCCATGGCGAGCGACGTGCCGGTGTCGCGCCAATCATAATCGCCGCGCGCGCCGGCGCGGATCGCGAACATCTCGATGATGATCGCGATGATGAACAGCGGCACCGCCATCTGGACGGGATCGGGAAAGCTCATAGCCGCCGCGCCCATTGTGACGCCGCCGGGCCGAGATCGAGATCGGCCGCCGGGAACATCGCTTCGCGCGGCGTGATGCGCAGCCGGTCGCCGCTGGCCAAGGCCTGCGCGCCGTTGACGATGCGAACCACCCAGCGATCACCGAAGCCGCGCACCAACGCGATGCGGCCGTCGCTGCCCGCCACCAGCGCGCCGCGCCCATCGCGCGCCAGCGCCGCTTCGGTTGCGGTGAAATCATGCAGCGCCTCGGCGGCGACACGGCGCGCTTGCCCCGCATCGGCGAGCCGCGGCGCCTTGGCAAAGCCAAGCGCGCGCGCCAGCAGGATGAGGGTGATGATGCCGAACAGCGAGGTCCAGACCATGGCGGCTCAGGCCTTGTCGGCAAGCATGCGCAGGCTGGGCAGCATCCCCGACACGTCATAGCCGCCGCCCGCCGCTGCCGCGACGATGCTGTCGGGGTCGGTGCCGTGCGACGCCGCTGCCAGCGCCCAGAGGTTGGTCGATCGTGTCCCCGAGCGGCAGAAGGCCAGCACTGGGCCACCGGCGGCAAGCTCGGCCGCCATGGCTTCGACCTGCGGCATGGCGAAACCCGAATGATCGATGGGGATATGGCAGAAGCGCAGGCCCGCCGCCGCCGCCGCTGCCGCCATGGCTGCGGCATCGGGCTGGCCCGGCGCTTCGCCATCGGGGCGGTTGCTGATGATGGCGACAAAGCCCTGGGTCGCGGCGAGCGCGCAATCCTCGGGGGCGATCTGGCCGGCGACGCTGATATCGGGGGTGAGGCGGATGAACATGGCCACTGTTGTAACGCCGCCCGCGCGCGATTGCCACAGCGCCGGCACCGTGCCCGGCCTTTCGTTTCGTGGTGCTGCTGTTAGGCTGCGGCGCGTAACGACGGGGGCAACATGGACAAGAAATTCCTCGGTGGCGGTCTGATGATCGGCATCATCGTCGGGATCATCTTTGGCAATCTGGCGCTGGGTATCTGCTTCGGGCTGATATTCGGCGGTGTCAGCGGCAAGGCTAAGGCCGACCGCGACAATGGTCCCAAGGCGCCGGATTGAATCGCTTGCATATCCTGTTCGCCCACGCGCTTGCTGCCGCGGCCCTGCTCGCCTCCGCCACCAGCGCCGCGCCGGCCCCGGTGCTGTTCGTTTTTGCCCATCCCGATGACGAGATCATCGCCGCGCCGCTGATCGCCGGGCTGGCACGACGTGGCCAACCAGTGGTGCTGGCGCTCGCCACCGCCGGCGAACGCGGTGCGCCGGCAGACCGCAGCATCGCCGCCGGGCCGGCACTCGCCGCCGTGCGCACCGGCGAAGCCCAATGTTCGGCGCGCGCGCTCGGCATCGCGCCGCCGCGCTTCCTCGGCTTCGAGGACGGCAGCCTCGGCGAGGCGACCCGCCCGCCGGGCAGCCGGCTGAAGGCGCTCGGCATCGCAATACGCACGCTCGTGACCGAAACCCGCCCGCGCGCCATCATCACTTGGGGACCCGATGGCGGCTATGGCCACCCAGATCACCGGCTTGTCAGCGCCGTCACCAGCGAGGTCGTGCTCGGCACGGCCATGGCGCCGCCGCTGCTCTACATCGGCCTGCCCGCCGCCGCCCTCGCCGCCCATCCGCCACGGTTGATGGCGTGGACCGGCACCGAGGCGGTGCTGCTCACGGTCCGTATCCCCTTCACCGCCGCCGATGCCGCCGCCGCGCGCACCGCCGCGCTCTGCCACCGCAGCCAGTTCGCCGCCCCCGCCATCGTCGATGCCGTCACCGCCGAACTCGAACCCGTGCTGGCCGGCGCCGTCCATCTGCGTCCCGCCGTTCCGACCAAAGGCAATCCCCTCAAATGAACCAAGCCCCCGCCGCCCGCGGAGACCTGCTCGGCCAGCCGCGCGGCCTCGCCTGGCTCGCCGGTACGCAATTCTGGGAAGCCTTTTCACTCTACGGCATGCAAGCGCTGCTGACGCTCTACATGGTCGGGCAGTTGCTGACGCCCGGCCATGCCGAAAATGTCATTGGCCTCGCCGCCACCCGCAGCGCCATCGAAAGCGTCACCGGGCCATTGTCGACCCAGGCCTTTGCCGTGCAACTGTTCGGGCTCTGGGCCGGCCTCGTCCGCTTCACCCCCGTCTTCGGCGGGCTGATCGGTGACCGCCTGCTCGGCCGGCGGCGCACCATCATGCTCGGCTGCCTACTGATGACCGCGGGGCATTTCTGCATGGCCTTCGACTACAGCTTCCTCCTCGCGCTGTTCCTGCTCATGCTCGGCACAGGCTGCGCCAATTCTAACCTGTTTTCCCAGGTCGGCGCGCTGTTCCCGCCGGGGGATCGCCGCCGCGACGACGGCCTGCAACTCTATTATTTCGCGCTCAACTGCGGGGCGTTCGTGGCCCCGATCATCTGCGGCTGGATGGGCGAGGCACTCGGCTGGCACCAGGCCTTTGCGCTCGCCGGCTTCGGCATGCTCGCCGGGCTGCTGGTCTATGCGCTGGGCGGGCGCGATCTCCCGCCCGACCCACCGCGCCTCGCCGCCGCCGCTCGCGCGCCGCTCACGCCTGCGGAATGGCACGCCGTGCGCCTGCTCCTCCTCCTCATGCTGGTGCAGGCCGCCTTCTGGATCGCGCAATCGCAGGTCTGGAACGTCTATAACCTCTGGGTGCGGGATCATGTCGACATGGCGGCCGCGGGTTTTCAGGTGCCGATCCCCTGGCTGCAGGCGCTCGATGCCATCGCCCCCGGGCTGCTGCTGCCGCCCACGCTCTGGCTGTGGCGACGCCAGGCAGCACGCGGCGCCGAGCCCGATGCCATCACCAAGATGGCGATCGGCTGCCTGATCTTCGGTTCGGGCATGGTCTGGCTGGCGCTGTCGGGCCTCGTCTTCGGCAGCGCCCGCGTCCCCCTGCTCTGGGCGGTCGGCTTCCACATGCTGTCGAACTGGGGCTGGGTGTTCTTCACCCCCATCGCCGTTGGCCTCTATGGCCGCGCCGCGCCGAAATCGCTCAATGCCATGATGATCGGCGTCAATTCCATGGCGGTCTTCGTCGGCTCGACGATCAGCGGCCGTATCGGCGGCCTCTACGATGTCTGGAGCACCGATCGCTTCTGGCTGCTCCATGCCGGCATCATCGCCGGCGGCGCGCTGCTGCTGCTGGCGTTGCGGCCGGCGGTGCGGCGGTTGCTGGCGGCGACGGCGTAAAGGGCCTCCGGCGGGCAGGGGCTGGGCCCCTGCACCCCGTTTATTTGGATGCGACTGCGGTGGGCAGGGCGCCGGACAAGGGTTTGGCCGCGTCGCCGACGATCGCGAAGCCTGACCAATAATAGGGATGCGACGTGTCGAGCGCATCCATCAGCCGCACCTGCGATTCGCGCAGCGCCTCGCCCACTGCGATCTTGCCATTCTGCGAAAACAGACCGGTAATCAGCGTCTTGGTCGCATCATAATTGTCGGGCACCGGCCAGTGGCTGGCAATGACCGCGCGTGCCCCGGCACCGACAAACGCCCGCACCAGGCCATCGAGCGCGAAATTGCCCCCTGTCGACACCCCGGCTTCGCGCGTCGCCGACGCCGTTGCACTGCCCGCCGTATCGCACGCCGACAGGATGATCGTGTCGGCATCGAGGCCGAGGTCGAAGACTTCCTTGAAGCTGAGCAGCCCGTCCGAATCGCCGTCGCCGAACGAGGTCAGCAGCGCCGGCCTCGCCGGGCATTGCGGCCGCGGTGCCGTGACCAGGCCGTGGGTGGCGAAATGGATGACGCGGAAATCGCGCAGATCCTTGCGTGCCGCCAGCGCCGCATCGTTGAAGGCGCTGCCGGTCACTACATCAGCCGTCCCCTGCCCGATGAGATCGGCACCGATGCGCAGTTCGACCGGCGAAATCGGGTTGCGCCACTCGCTCAGCGGCCAGTCGCACGGGTCACGCGACGGGATCGGCGTGCTCGGCGCCATCGGCGACCGGGTCGCGGCAACGCGCACCGACTTGTTGACGCTGACCACCGGCGCCTCGACCACCGCATCGCCCGGCGGCGGCGCATTCTGGCCAAGCCCGAGATAGGAGCGGCTGCCGCGCGACGCCGCCAGCGCGCGCACTTCCATGAAGGCGCGCGGGCTGACCGCGGTCGACACGGCACGCGTGCGGCCCAGCCACGCGATGCCGCGCATGTCGAACGGATCGGCATCGGCAGCCTGCTGCTGCTTCGCATAGGTGTCGAGCCCGGCCTGGTCTTCGATGAGCAGGTTGATCGGCAGCTGCAACAGCGCGCCATCGGGTTCGAAGACCAGGTGGCGCACCGCCTGCATCGGCGCCGTCAGCGGCCCAAACATGGCGAGATAGAGCCGCCGCGCCGTCAGCGCATCGAACGGATAGGTGGCAGGCCGGCCGTTTTCGAACTTGACGATGGTATCGCGCAGCGCCGCGACCATGGTGCCGAGTTCGGCCGTGCTGGCATCGACGCGCAGCACCCGGGCCTCATCGGGTGTCGCGAACAGCGCGTAGGCGGCATCGTTGACGAGCACGAGCTTGTAATAGGCCTCGCCGCTGCGCAGCCGGCCCTGCAGGTCCTTCAGCGTCACGACATTGTTCGACACGCTGCGATAGCGCGGATTGTCCGATAGCTGCGCCAGCACGGCTGTCTGTTCTTCCGAAAGCGCGGTGCGCTTGCGGCGCAGATCGGCCAGGATCACGCCATCCTGGGGCCCCGGGGTCGGCTTGGCGACGATGCGGTTGATCTCGGCTTCGTTGCGAACGATGTCACGCGACAGCGTCAGCGACTGGCGGAACAGCCCGGAAGCCGCATCGCTCCCCCCTGACAATTCGCGCGCCAGCACCGCCTGGGTCTGGGCAACACCGGGGCGAACGAGGATCTGGCTGACATCGAACAGGTCGCTGGCGGCATTGCTGCCCGGCTTGTCGCTGCGCTGGCTGAGCAGCACGAAATAGGGATCGAGCAGCAAGCGCACCGATTGACTGGCACCGGGAGTCGTTGGTGTTTCGGCAACCACCTTGCGATAAGCGGCGACGGCATCATCATCACGGCCTTCGCGCGCCAGCAACCCTGCAATCTGCGCCTCGATCGACAGCAAGGCCGCCGAGCGCGGGAATTCGATACGATAGACGGCGGCTGCCTTTTCGAGCGTGGCGCGTGCTTCGAGCAGCTTGCCGGCATGATCGAGCAGCGCCGATTGTTGCACGGCAATGGCCGCCTGCATTCTGGCCGCACTGCCGAACCGGCCATCGCGGATCTTGACCAGCGCGCCCGATGCCGCCGCCAGCGCGGTCGCCGCTTCGGCATCGCGCCCCGCCATGCGCAGCGCCACGCCGCGCAGATAGTCCGCCTGGGTGTCAAGAATCGCGGCGCGTTCGGCGCTGGTCAGCCGCGCATCGATGCCGCCGAGCGCGACCATCGCATCGTCATCGCTGTTGAGTTTTTGTGCCAGCGGCGCGTCGACATAGCCCGCCGCGATCCGGTCGCGATCAAGCTCGGCAACGACCGCCGCCGCCGGGCGCGCCAGTTCGACCAGCGCTGCATCGGGGCGATGCAGGTTGAGCTGGTGCATGGCGCGGAAATTGCGCAACAGGCGGGTAACAAAGGTATCGGATGGATCAAGCGCGCGAACCGCCGCGGCAAAGCCGGCATCGGCTTCCGCAAAGTTACCGAGATTGGACTGCTGCAGCGCCTGGTTGGCGAAATATTCGGTCGAGCGCGTGAAGCCCGGCGCGCCCTGGCGGTTCTGGGTGACAAGCTGATCGAAAAACTCCGATGATTCGGCATAGCTGCCGGCGTTGTTGCGGACATAGCCTTCGGCGAGCGCCTGGCTGGGGTCGAGGCTGCCGGCCTGGACCCGCGCGAACGCCGCCGCATCCCCGGCTTCGGTGACGGCGACTTCGACATCACCGATGACCGGCGTGTCCCCGGCGATCGAGCGCAGCCCCAGCGTCAGCGCCGAGGCATAGCCAGCAAGCCCGTCGGCGATGAACAGCGTGTTGCCGCGCTGCAGGACGTAACGGTTGTAGGTCAGCGCACCGCGCGGGCAGCGTTGCAGCATTGCGCCGGGCAAACCAGTGATCGCGGCATCGACCGGCGCCGCACAGGCGGCATCCGGCTTGTTGCCCGAACCGCGCAAGGCATAGAGATTGCCCACCGATGTTGCGGCATCGCGGCAGACGATCTGGTAACCACGGTCGAACATCGATTTCAGCACCGGATCGGCGCTGCGCGTCTGGGCGGTGCACAACACGCCGCCGCTGCCGATGCGGAAGCTGTCGGCGAGTTTCAGGCTGGCGGCGTGTAGCGGCAGTGCCGTGCCCAGCAGCAGCCCGAGCGAGACGAGACGCAGCATCATCATTTCTGCCCTCCCGGTGCCGGGGTGCGGACCGGTGGCGGCGTCACATCGCCCCACATCGCCGGGTTGCCGTCGCTGGTCACCGGATCATTGACCACCGACTGGGTTTTGACGCCGCCGACATCGATAAGCCGCGACAACCGCACCGAAGGGAGCGGCGCGGTGGCCTGCTCGGCCTCCTCGCGGGCTTCGGCAGTGTCGCTGCTGCCGCCGGGGGCATCGGGATCATCCTGGGCGCCCGGCGATTGCGGGCCGGTCGGGCTGGGGTTGCTCGCACTGCCTGCGCTGCTGGGCGCGACCACAGCGGCGATATTGGTGCTGACATTTTCGATCTTGCGCACCACTTCGGGAACGTCGGGCAGGATCGAGCTTGGCGCACAGCTGCCGCCCACGATGCAGGCATTGACCGCGCTGGTCGCGGTAAAGCCGGTGCCGCCTTGCGCCGGGGTGAAGGTCACCCGTTCGATGGTACGGTCGTTGGTGAGCAACGCCCCGGCGCTGTCCAGCGTGGTGCCGTTGATGACGACATCCAGCGGCGTGGTGCCGGCGTTGGTGATCGTCAGGCTGCCGGTGCCGGCGGCAAAGCCGGCGCGCGTCGCCGTGGTGCCGCTGTTGCTGACCAGGAAGCTCGTCCGCGCCGAAACGATGATGATGCCGCCGGCAAGGGCCGGTGCTGCCAAGGGCGTGGCCGGAGCGGCGTTGAGCAGCGCGTCGCGGCCGGGGACCGGGGTATCGCTGCCCAATTGGGTGAGCAGCGCCGCATCGGCAACCGCGATGCTCCCCGCCGTCAGCCGCAACGTGCCCGCCGAAGCGCCCGCTGCATCGACGAGCCGGAGTGCGCCACCGGTGTCGGTTGCCACCTCGATCGCCGATCCGGTCACCGCCAGCGTGTCGCCACTGCCGGCGCCATTGACGACAGCAGCGCCATTGACCCGCACCCGGCCGGCAGCGTTGATCGCGAAGCTGTTGCCGGTCGTCGCCGTGCCGGTGCCCGTAAGCGTGAAGGCATTGACGGTAACCGCCGGTGCCGTGCTGCCGGTGGCGTTGACGGCAATGGTCGTGCCGCGCAGCCGGCCGATTTCGGACGCATCGAGGACATAGCCGGCCTGGCTATCGGGCGACGTGCCGCCGAGCTGCACCGCGGTTGCCGCGGCATCGACATCAAGGGTCAGCGCGGTGGTCACCGAGCCGCCCAGCCCGCCATTGCTGCTGATCGCGATATCAGCCGATCGCACCGTGATCGTCGGTGCCGTCACCTGGCCGCCGAAACTGGCGCGATTGCCGCTGTCGATGGTGGCCGAAGTGCCGGCGCTGATCGCCTGGGCAAGGAAGTTGCCGTTGCTGGCCGCTGTGAAGCGCCCGGTGCTGACCGGCCCCGACAGGGCGATCGGCCCGGCGAGCCGCACTGGCGCCAGTGCGAACACCGGGGCGAAATCGAAGCCCGATGGCGGCCCCAGCGCTTCGGTGTTGACCAGTGCCGACACCTGCGAGGCATTGGCGATATAGGCCGTCCCGGTGCTGCCGGTGGTGATGCCACCGGCACTGACGCCGCTGTTGGCTAGCAGCAGCACCGACGCCTGGGTGGCGATCGCGCCGCTGTTGAAGGCGCCATTGGCCGACACTGCACCGATATTGCCGCGCGCCGCCAGCGTGCCGGTCGTCACATTGCCGGTGCCGCCGATGCCGATCTGATAGCCGGCCTGTTGGTCGGTCGATGGCCGCAGGCTGCCGGCATCGATATTGCCGACGTTGATCGTCGCCGTGAGCGGTGCGCCATCGGCGGTGCCGATCGCGACCGAATCGCCGGCGCTGACATTGCCGAGCGCGATCACGGTGCCGCCTTCGAGATCGATATCGCGTTCGCCGCGCACATCGCCGAGGCCTAGCGCCCCGGGTGAGCGGATATCGATGAGCCCGCCGCCGTTGACAGCGCCGAGCGTCACCGATCCGGCCCGGATGAAGATCGGGCCCGATGCCGTCATCACGATGCGGCCGGCCGTTACCGTCTCGGTCCCGGTCAGCGCACCCGTCGTGTTGATGCGCAGGTCGCCGGCATTGATGTCGCCGCCCAGCACCACCGGCCCGGCGAGGGCCACCGGGGCCGCCGCGAGCAGTGGCTGGTAATTCAGATTGCCATTGGCATCCTCGGTGATCAGCGACGCCATGCTGGCATCGGCGATGAGCAGCACCTGGCCCGCCCCCGTCGTCACTGCGCGCGTCGCCACGCCGGTGCGGCCGAGCAGGCCGACCGCCGAGCCGCTGGTGATTGCGCCGACCGCGATGGTGCCGGTGCGCGCCGCGATCCCGATGGGGCCGCGCGCGTTGATCGACCCGCTGCCGACGCTGCCATTGGCATCGAGTGCGACACCATAACGTGCCAGCGGGTCGGCCGAAGGCCGCAGGATACCGGCATCGACCGCGCCGGTGCTGATGTTCGCCGCCGTGCCGGCCGCGGTCAGGCGCACCGTGTCCCCGGCGCTGAGCGTGCCGGTGGTGATGTCGCCAAGCGCTGCCACTTCGAGGTCACCTTCGCTGCGGGCATTGCCGAGCACAGCGGAGGTGGCCGATTGCAGGTCGAACAGGTCGCCTGCGTTGATGTCGGCAAGGTTCAGGCTGCCGCCACTGATCACCGCACCGAGCGCGGCGTTGATCGTGCCGGTGACGGTGATGGCGCCAAGCGCCGCGATGCGCAGGATGCCGGTATCCACCGTGCCGTTGATGGTGACAAAACCATCGACCGGTGCCGGGTTCGACGCCAGGAGTGCCGTGTAATCGGCATTGCCATTGGCATCGACGAAGATCGACGGCGCCATGCTGTGGTTGGCGATAAACACGGCATCGGCAGCACCCGAACGGATCGACCCGGTGGTGATGCCCGTCGTTGGGCCATTGGCATCGAGCAGCACGACCGCCTTGCCCGCCGTGAGCGCGCCGGTGGTGATCGAACCGCCGCGCGCGATGACGCCGATGTCGCCGGCGGCGGTGATCGCGCCGGTGGTGACTTCGCCGGTCGCGTCGAGACGCACGCCGAAGCTGGCGCCCATTGCCGTAGACGGATTGACCGTGCCGGCGTCGATGTTGCCGGCGACGATGTTGGTGCCGGTGCCCGTGGTCGCCAGCACGACGGATGTCGCAGTGCCGACATCGCCGACGAGCAAATTGGCGCCGCTGGTGATGCGCACATCGTTTTCGGCGCGGATATTGCCGGTGCTGACCGCGCCCAGGCTGGCCAGCCGCACGCCCGCCCCGGCGATGACATTGCCCAGCGACAGGCCGGCATCGGCCGACAGGTCGACCGCGCCCGGCGCCACGATATCGCCGAGCGCGATGGCGCCGACCGTGGCGAACGACAGCAGCGATTGCGAATCGAAGGTCGACGGTGTGTTGATGCCGCCAGCCGCGCTCAACTGCACCGCGTCGGCGATGATCGCGCCCGGATCGGCAATCGGCGCGCCATCGACGCTGCCGATGATCGCCCCGCCCGAAGTTGCCGTCAACGTGCCGGCGATGTTCATCGTGCCATTGTCGGCGGCCAGCGCCAGATCACCCGTGACAACCACGGTGACATCGCCGGGGTCGCTGCTCGGCGTGTCGCCGGTGACGTTGATGATGCCGTTCTGCGTCGTCACCGCCGATGCCAGCGCATTGCTGCCCACGACATCGCCGGTGGCCGACAGATCGACCGACCACAAAGTCACCGTGCCGCCATTGGCGAACAGCGCAACCCGCCCGGCGGTCGCGACCCCGTTGGTGCTGCCGATGCCGCCCGAGACGTTGGCAT
>JBILPK010000298.1:0-3272 GCA_044373875.1 Polymorphobacter sp. | reverse complement strand
GACGCCGAAACGCTGATCGCCATGCCGGCCTTGAAGCTCGATGCCGCGCTGCTCCACGTCAACCGCTCCGACTGGCGCGGCAATGTCCAGGCGTTCGGGCCCGACACCTATTATGACGAATGGTTCGCCAAGGCGGCGGCGCGCACCTTCGTCACCGCCGAGGAGGTCGTCGAGCGGATGGAGGATAGCTACCCCGACGACGCCCAGGCCAACATCGTGCCGCGCTGCTTCATCTCGGGCGTCGTTGCAGCGCCTGGCGGGGCGCACCCTAGTTCGATGCCACCGCTCTACGGCTGGGACAGCAGGTTCCTGAAGGCCTATACCGGCGCCGCTGCTGCCGAAGGCGGGTGGCAAGCCTGGACGGCCGAAAACACCGGCGCGACCGAGGCCGACTATATGGCCAAAGTCGGTGGCCTTGCCGCCGTTTCCGCCCTCCCGCTGCCGGTGTTCTGATGGCAACTCTCGCTGAACTCTGCATCCTCGCCTGTTCCGAAGCCTTTCGCGGCGGCGGCGAGATCGTCGCCACCGGCGTCGGCCCGGTGCCGCGCGTCGCCGCCGGCCTCGCCAAGCTGACCCATACCCCCGAACTGATGATGACCGACGGCGAGGCCTATCTCGTCGAGGAACCCGTCCCCATCGGCCCGCGCGGCGACTACAAGCCCAAGTTCGCCGGTCACCTGCCCTTCTCGCGCTTCTTCGATGATGCCGTCTGGACCGGCCGCCGCCACGCGATGGTGACCCCGACCCAGATCGACCGTTTCGGCCAGACCAATTTGTCGGCGCTCGGCGGCACCCACAAGCAGCCCAAGGTGCAGATGCTTGGGGTGCGCGGATTCCCGGGCAACTCAGTCTATCACCCCAATTCGATGTTCATTCCGGGCCATTCCACCCGCGTTTTCTGCGCCGGCGAGGTCGATATGGTCAGCAGCGCCGGCTATAACCCCGCCAAGCGCGTTGCGGGCGGCAACTACAGCGGCATCGACCTGCGCCGCATCGTCACCAACCTGTGCGTCATGGACTTCGGCGGACCCGACCATGCCATCCGCGTCATCTCGCTTCACCCCGGCGTGAGCTTTGACGAAGTCCAGGCCGCCACCGGCTTCCCGCTGCTACTCGCCGATGATGCCGGCACCACCGCCATTCCCGATGCCGACACGCTGGCCGTCATCGCCCGGCTTGACCCGCACGGAATTCGTGCCAGCGTCATCAAGGACAATCCCCCGGCGCAAAGGGCCTGACATGAGCGAATTCGTCGAACCGAAGAAAGTGGACGTCGTCTACGAAACCGACGAGCCGGTTCTCTATACCACCGACGGCGCGGTCGCGACGATCACTATGAACCGGCCGCAGTTCCACAATTCGCAGAACAGCCAGATGACCTATGCGCTGGACGATGCGTTTCGCCGCGCCACCGATGACGACGCCATCAAGGTCATCATCCTCGCCGGCACCGGCAAGCATTTTTCGGCCGGGCACGACATCGGCACCCCGGGGCGCGACATCACCCTGCCGTTCGAACGCAAGCTGCTCTACCCCGACCATACGAACAAGCCCGGCGCCGAAATGCTCTACACGCGCGAGCAGGAAGTCTATCTCGGCATGTGCCGGCGCTGGCGCGACATCCCCAAGCCGACCATCGCCCAGGTTCAGGGCGCCTGCATCGCCGGCGGGCTGATGCTCGCCTGGGTCTGTGACCTGATCGTCGCTTCGGAAGACGCCTTCTTCCAGGATCCGGTCAACCGCATGGGCATCCCCGGCGTCGAATATTTCGCGCATGGCTTCGAATTGCCGCCGCGCGTCGCCAAGGAATTCCTGCTGCTCGGTGAGCGCATGCCGGCGGCGCGTGCGTACCAGTTCGGCATGGTCAACCGGCTGTTCCCACGCGAGACGCTGGCGGCCGAAACCGCCGCCATGGCCGCCGAACTCGCCACCCGCCCACGGCTCGGCAACTGGCTCAGCAAGCAGGCGCTCAACCATGTCGAGGAATTGCGCGGCAAGCGTAGCGCCATGGACGCGGTCTTCCACATGCACCACTTCGCCCATGCCCAGAACGACCTCGTCTCGGGCAACAGCCTCGGCGGGCTCGACGGCAAGTCGATGGCCGCCGCCAACAAGGCACAGGTCAAGAGTGGCTGATCCGCTCGCCACCGTCATGACCGAGCGGCTCGGCTGCCGCTATCCGATCATCCAGACCGCGATGGGCTGGGTGGCGGAGCCGCAGCTCGTCGCCGCGACGTGCAACGCCGGGGCGTTCGGGTTTCTGGGCGCTGCTGTCATGACGCCGGGCGAGGCGGCAACCAAGCTGGCGACCCTGCGCGGCCTCACCGACAAGCCGTTCGGCGTCAATTTCCACATGTTCCAGCCCGGCGCCGCCGAGATCGTCGATCTCGTCATTGCCAACAAGGACCAGGTGCGCGCCGTCAGCTTCGGGCGCGGCCCGGACAAGAAGATGATCAGGCGCTTCAAGGACGCCGGCATCCTGTGCATCCCGACCGTCGGCGCGGTGAAGCACGCGCAAAAGATGGTCGAACTCGGCTGCGACATGATCACCGTCCAGGGCGGCGAAGGCGGTGGCCATACCGGATCGGTGCCGACGACAGTGCTGCTGCCGCAGGTGCTCGATACTGTGCAGGTGCCGGTGATCGCCGCCGGCGGCTTTGCCGATGGCCGTGGCCTCGCCGCCGCGCTCGCCTATGGCGCGGTCGGCATCGCGATGGGCACCCGCTTCCTGATGACCGCCGAAAGCCCGGTGCCCGCCGCCGCCAAGGCGCGCTATACCAAGGCCGGCACCGACCAGATCATCGTCACCACCAAGGTCGACGGCATTCCGCAGCGGATGATCCGCACGCCGCTGCTCGATCGCATCGAAGCGTCGGGCACCATCGGCATGTGGCTGCGCGCGTTCGAGGCTGGCCTCGCGATGAAGAAGCAGACCGGCGCGTCGTGGGGGCAGTTGTACGCGACCGCCAAGGGCATGACATCGCACGGCGGCCTGTCGCTGCCACAAGCGATGATGGCGGCATCGGCGCCGATGCTGATCATGCGCGCCGTTGTCGATGGCGATGCCGAGCACGGCCTGATGGCGACAGGTATCGTCGGCGGCCGGCTGGGCGACCTGCCGACCTGCGCCGAACTCGTCGACGGCATCGTGGCCCAAGCCCGCGCGCGCTGCGCGGCATTGGCGGGTTGAGATGAAGAACAATGCCTCCGGCGGGGGGGGGGGGGGGGGGGGGGGCCGCCCCGCGAGGCGGACCCGCGCGCAGAGCCACACA
>JBILPK010000016.1:0-34815 GCA_044373875.1 Polymorphobacter sp. | reverse complement strand
GTTGAAAGGGCCACGCTATCATGCCCATAACCACGACTATCGCCGACCGCATCGCCGAAATCGTTTTCGACGTCCCCCCGGTCAACGCCTTCGACAGCGTCACCTGGAACAGCCTGCCGGCGATGATTACCGCCGCAGCGTCGAACCCTGACGTCAATTGCGTCCTCATCCGCGCCAATGGCCGGGGTTTTTGCGGTGGCGTCGACATCAAGGAGATGCAGGCACACCCCGATCGCATCACCGTGCTCAACCGCGGCAATTACCTGACCTTCAAGGCGATCCGCGACGCCGAAGTGCCGGTGGTCGTTGCCGTCCACAAGTTCGTCATCGGCGGCGGCATCGGCATCTGCGGCGCCTCGGACTCGATCATCGCCGCCGACGATGCCTATTTCTCGCTGCCCGAGGTTGATCGCGGCGCCATGGGCGGTGCCAGCCATCTGTCGCGGATGCTGCCGCTCCACAAGGTCCGCGCCGCCTTCTTCACCGGCGGCAATATTCCGGCGGCGGAGGCTTACCGGCTCGGTGCGGTCGAAAAGGTCGTCCCCCGCGCCGATCTCGAAACCGAAGCCCGCGCTTTCTGCGCCATCATCGCTTCGAAATCGCGCAAGGCGCTCGTCATCGCCAAGGAAGCCCTAAACGGGCTGGAGCCGCGCGACGTCGATCGCGGCTATCGCTGGGAACAGGGTTTCACCCTCGAAATGTACATGCACGAAGACAGCCAGAAGGCGCGCGACGCCTTTGTCGAAACCGGCACGACGGCGAAATTCTGATGCAACTGCAATACACTACCGCGCAGCATAAGTTCCGGCACGAAGTCCGCGACTGGATGACGGCGCATGTGCCGAAACAGCCGCTCGTCACCCTCGAACGCGAGGACGGCTATCACCAGCATGTCGCCTGGGAACGCACCCTCGCCAGCGGCAATTGGGGCATGGTCACCTGGCCGACCGAATATGGCGGCAGGGGCCTCGATCTCATCGAATGGCTGATCTTCGAGGAAGAATATTGGGCCGCAGGGGCGCCTGCCCGCGCCAACCAGAACGGCATCTTCCTGCTTGGGCCCACGATCATGGATTATGGCACGCCCGAACAGAAAGCGCGCTTCCTCACCCCGATGGCGGCGGGCGAAGTCATCTGGGCGCAGGCCTGGTCCGAACCCGGCGCCGGGTCCGACATGGCGGCGATCACGACGAAGGCGATCCGGGACGGCGACCATTATGTCATAAACGGCCAGAAAACCTGGTCGAGCCGCGCCGCCTATGCCGATTGGGGTTTCGGTCTGTTCCGCACCGACCCGGAGAGCAAGCGCCACAAGGGCTTGAGCTTCATCCTGTTCGATCTCAACACGCCCGGCGTGACCCGCCGCCCGATCCGCCAGCTCCACGGCGACACCGGCTTTGCCGAATTGTTCTTCGACGATGTGCGCGTGCCCGTTGAAAACTGCCTCGCCGGTGAGGGCGAAGGCTGGAACGTCGCGATGGCCACCGCCGGCTTCGAACGCGGGCTGATGCTGCGCGCGCCCGGCCGTTTCCAGGCGACCGCAAAGCGCCTCGTCGAGCTGTTCCGCCAACACGAAAAGACCGCCGCCCCCGCCGTCCGCGAAGCCGTGCTGACGGCGTGGATGGGGACGCAGGCCTATGCCTACAACACCTATGCGGTCGCGGCAAAGATCATGGCCGGCGGCAAGATCGGCGCCGAAGCCAGCCTCAACAAGATCTTCTGGTCGGAACTCGACCGCATGATGCACCGCACCGCGATGCAGTTGCTCGGCGCCGCCGCCGAACTGCGGACACTTGGTGATGGCGAGACCAACGCCTGGCTCGACGGCTATATCTTCTCGTTGTCGGGGCCGATCTATGCCGGATCGAACGAGATCCAGCGCAACATCACGGCCGAACGCCTGCTCGGCCTGCCCCGCGTCGGAGCCGGCTAATGGACCTGTTGCTCACCCCCGACCAGCTTGGGCTGGCTGACTCGGTCCGCACCTATCTCGCCGGGACCCACGGCCCCGACGTGCTGCGCAGCCTCGATGCCGGCCCTAACCGTGACTCCGCCATCTGGCAGGGCCTTGTCGACATGGGCCTGCCTGGCCTGTGCATTCCCGAAAGTGCCGGCGGGCTCGGCCTCGGCCTGCTCGATGCCGCGCTGATCGCGGTCGAATGTGGGCGTGTTTGCCTCGCCGAACCGCTCGTCGACACTGCCTTCATTGCCGCGCCACTGCTGACAAACAGCCCCGCGACGGGCAAAATCCTGCAACAAATCGCCACCGGAAGCGCCCGCATTGCCCTCGTGCACCCCATCAACCCGTGGATTGCCGATCTCGAAACCGCGACGCACTGGCTCGGCGCGACCCTTTCACCCGTCACTTTCGCTGATATTTCCGCCGCGGCAGCCAGCGTCGACCCACTGCGCAACCTCTCAGCGCTCCTGAAAGCCGCCGAAAACCCGGCACTTCTCGACCACGCCGCGCTGATGACCGCTGCACAACTTATCGGCATTGCCGAAGCGATGCTCCAGCAAGCCACCGATTATGCCAAGATCCGCAGCCAGTTCGGGCAACCGATCGGCGCTTTCCAGGCGGTCAAGCACCAGCTCGCCAGCGCCGCAGTGGCGCTCGAATTCGCCCGCCCCGCCGTCTGGGTGGCGGCGCAAGCGCTGCAGGATGGCCTCGCCACGGCCTCGGCGGCCGTCAGCCACGCCAAGATTTCGGCGGGTGATGCCGCCACCGGCATCGCTGAAACCGCCATCCAGGTGCACGGCGCCATGGGCTATACTTATGAAGTCGACCTGCATTTCTGGATGAAACGCAGCTGGGCCCTCACCGCGGCGTGGGGGGACCGGGCGTTTCACTTGGCGCGGCTGGACGCGGCGGTCATCGGTGGCGGCATCGCCATCGGGCCGCGGCACAGTTTCGGATGAGCACCAGCACCCTTCTTGCACCTCTCCCCCAGGGGCAGAGGTAAGATGTTAAGGACCCCCCATGGCTGAAGCCTATATCATCGATGCTGTCCGCGCCCCGATCGGCCGCAAGAAGGGCAGTTTCGCCGCGATTCACCCCGCCGATCTCGCCGCGCACCCGCTGCGCGCGCTGATGGCGCGCACCGGAATCGACCCCGGCGCCGTCGACGATGTCGTCTGGGGCTGCTGCGATACCATCGGCCCGCAGGCCGGGGACATCGGCCGCACCGCCTGGCTGGTCGCCGGGCTGCCCGAACATGTCCCCGGCGTCACCATCGATCGCCAGTGTGGGTCGTCGCAACAGGCGGTCCACTTCGCCGCGCAAGGCGTCATGTCGGGCACGCAGGACCTAGTTGTGGCGGGCGGCAGCCAGGCGATGAACGCCATTCCGATCTCCGCCGCCATGTACGCCGGGCAACCCTATGGCTTCGATACGCCCTTCCTGACCTCGCCGGGCTGGCTGGCGCGCTATGGCGACGAGGCGGTCGACCAGATCAAATCGGCCGAAATGATCGCCCAGAAGTGGCAATTGACCCGCCGCGCCATGGAGGAATTCGCCCTCGCCTCGCACCAGCGCGCCCAGGCCGCCATCGACAATGGCTGGTTCGCCGCTGAAATCGCGCCACTCAACGGCGTCGCGCATGACGAAACCGTTCGCCCCGGCACCACGCTCGAAGGCCTTGCCGGCCTCAAGACCGTCAAGGAAGGCGGCACCATCACCGCCGGCATCGCCAGCCAGAACTGCGACGGCGCCGCCGCGCTGCTCATCGCCAGTGAAGCTGCGGTCAAGGCGCATGGCCTCAAACCCCGCGCCCGCATCCACCATATCTCGGTCCGCGCCGACAATCCGGTGTGGATGCTGACCGGCCCGATTACCGCCACCCAGCATGCGCTGCGCAAGGCCGGCATGACCGTCGCCGATATCGACCTGTTCGAATGCAACGAAGCCTTTGCCTCGGTGCCGATGGCGTGGATGCAGGAGCTCGGCATCCCGCATGACAAGGTCAACGTCCAGGGCGGCGCCATCGCGCTCGGCCACCCGATCGGCGCCACCGGCGCGCGGCTGATGACGACGCTCCTCGGCGCCCTCGAACGCACCGGCGGCCGCTATGGCCTGCAAACGATGTGCGAAGGCGGCGGCCAGGCCAATGTGACGATTATCGAGCGGCTGTGATGGACCCGGCGATCGCCATCCCCAATCTGCTCTACACCTATGCCATGCGCTTCGATGATGGCGATTTCGAATGCGCGGCGGCGCTGTTCGATGGCGGCTGCGTGATTGCCGGGGGCCACCGCATCACGGGTCGCGCCGCCATCCTCGCCATGTGGCAGCAATGGGTGAAGACCTATGACGGCAAGCCGCTGACCCGCCACATCACCACCAACCCGATCATCGAGCTCGCCGCCGATGGCCAGACCGCAACCTGCCAAAGCCAATGGACCGTGCTGCAGGCGGCGCCGGGCTATCCGCTGCAGATCGTTGCCACCGGCCGCTATCGCGATACGCTGGCGCGCGATGGCGCCGGCTGGCACTTCACCACGCGCGAGTATCTGCATACCGACTTGGTCGGCGATAGTAGTGCGCACACGCTTCAGGCCTTGGGATAGACAATGGGCATCTGTGACAACCGCACCGTCATCATCACCGGCGCTGCCGGCGGGCTGGGCCGCGCCTATGCGCTGGCCTTTGCCGCCGAAGGCGCGAACGTCGTCGTCAACGATATCGGCACCTCGCTGGCCGGCGAGGGCCGCGACACCAGCGCCGCCGATGCCGTGGTGGCGCAGATCATCGCCGCCGGCGGCAATGCGATCGCCAATTACGAGGACATTACCGACTGGGAGGCGTCGAAACGCATCGTCGATGCCGCGGTCGGCGCGTTCGGTGGGCTGCACGTCATCGTCAACAATGCCGGGATCGTGCGCGACCGCATGTTCGTTTCGGCGACGCTCGACGAATGGGATGCCACCATGCGGGTGCATCTGCGCGGGCATTTCTGTCTGTCGCGCCACGCCGTCGATTACTGGCGCGGCCAGCAAAAGGCCGGCAATGCAGTCGATGCGCGCATCATCAACACCTCGTCGGGGGCGGGCCTGCAAGGCTCGATCGCGCAATCGGCCTATTCCACGGCCAAGGGCGGCATCGCCGCGCTGACGCTGGTGCAGGCCGCCGAGCTGGCGCGCTACGGCATCACCGCCAATGCGCTGGCGCCATCGGCGCGCACCCGCATGACCGAACAGGCCTTTGCCGACAAGATGGCGACGGCGGGCGAGGCCTTCGACGTCATGGATCCGGCCAACATCGCCCCCACCGTCGTCTGGCTCGGCAGCCCGCTCTCCGCCCATGTCAGCGGCTGTGTCTTCGAACTGGAGGGCGGCAAGATCATCCTCGAACAGGGCTGGGACCTTGGCCCTGGCGTCGATGCAGGGGCACGCTGGAACCCCGCCGATGTCGGCGCCGCGGTCGATGATCTGCTCGCCCGCCGCAACCCACCACGCAAGGTCTGGGGGACCGCATGAATTTCGCCTTCACCGACGAACAGGCGATGATCGCCGACACGGCGCGCAGCTTCTTCAGCGCCAACGCGACGAGCGCGCGCACCCGCGCCGCGATGGCGGCGGACGGCATCGACCGCGCGCTGTGGCAGGGGTTCACCCAGGAACTCGGCCTCGGCGGGATCGCGCTGCCCGAAAGTATCGGCGGCGCCGGGCTCGGCATGGTCGAACTCGCGATCCTCGCCGAGGCAGCGGGTGCCACGGTCGCGGCGCTGCCGCTGCTCGGCAGCCTCGCCATGGCGGCACAGGCGATTGCTGCAGGCGGCAGCGACGCGCAACAGGCGGCGTGGCTGCCCGGCATCATCGCCGGCACCTGCATTGCGGCGCCGGGATCGAGCGAGACCGCCACGGTCAGCAACGCCCGCATCAGCGGCGATTTCGATTTCATCCCCCATGGCGGCAGCGCCGATCTGTTCGTGCTGCTCGCCGCCGGGCAGGTCTGGCTGGTGCCCGCTACCGCGCCCGGCGTCAGCATCACGTCGCTGACCACCATGGACCAGACGCGGCCCTACGCTCGCGTCACCCTCACCGACACGCCGGGCGATCCGCTCCCCGACCCCATCGCCATGCAGCGCGCTTCGCAGGCCGGCTGGCTCGTCGCGGCGGCCGAAGCGCTCGGCGGCGCCCAGGCCTGCCTTGACCAGACCATCGCCTATGCCAACCAGCGCGTGCAGTTCGGCCGCCAGATCGGCAGCTTCCAGGCTTACAAACACCGCCTCGCCGACATGATGATCGAGATCGAACAGGCGCGCTCGGCCGTCTGGTGGGCGGCCTGCGCGATGGATGAAGCCAGCGACGAATCCGCCATCGCGCTGCACGGCGCGAAAAGCTTTGCCACCGATACCTTCGCCATGTGCGCCGGCAACATGATCCAGCTCCACGGC
Organism: Polymorphobacter sp.; assembly: GCA_044373875.1. Classification (GTDB taxonomy): domain Bacteria; phylum Pseudomonadota; class Alphaproteobacteria; order Sphingomonadales; family Sphingomonadaceae; genus Sandarakinorhabdus. The sequence continues at coordinate 28,420 of JBILPK010000016.1, read as the reverse complement.
GGCATCGGCTTTACTTGGGACCATGACGCGCATCTGTTCTTCAAGCGCTCACGGGCGCTGCAGTCGATGCTCGGCAGCAACGCCTGGCACCGCGAGCAGGTGGCACAATTGATCGGCCTGGGAGTCGCCGCATGAAACTCGGGTTTTCCGCCGAAGACGAGGCGTTCCGCGCCGAAGCCGCCGACTGGCTGATGGGCCAGATGACCGGCGATTTCGCCGACATCCGCCACATCCAGGGCCTGACCGCCAGCCCGGAACGCCGCAAGGAATGGGAACAACGCCTCGGCGAAGCGCGCTGGTCGTGCATCGGCTGGCCGACGCAATGGGGCGGCCGCGACGCCAGCCTGGCGCACCAAGTGATCTTTGCCGAGGAATATGCCCGCTGCGGGGCGCCCGGCCGCATGGGCCATATCGGCGTCGAACTCGCCGGCCCGACCATCCTGACCTTCGGCACCGAGGCGCAAAAGGCGCGATTCCTGCCCGATATCGCCGCCGGCCGCACCATCTGGTGCCAGGGCTATTCCGAACCCGGCGCCGGGTCGGACCTCGGCAATGTGCGGACCAAGGCGCGGCTGGAGGGCGACGAATGGCTCGTCGACGGCCAGAAGATCTGGACCAGCCTCGCCCATGTTTCGGACTGGATCTTCGTCGTCACCCGCTCCGAAGACGGCAGCAAGGGGCCCAAGGGCCTGACCTTCCTGCTAATGCCGCTCGACCAGCCGGGCATCGACGTCCGCCCGATCCGCCAGATCAACGGCGAGGCCGAGTTCAACGAAACCTTCTTCGATGGCGCGCGCACCCATGCCGACAATCTCGTCGGCGCGCCGGGCAATGGCTGGAACGTGGCGATGGGGCTGCTCGCCTTCGAACGCGGCGTCTCGACGCTGGGCCAGCAGATGGGCTTTCGCAACGAACTCGATGCGATCATCGCCGCTGCCAAGGCCAATGGCACGGCGCACGATCCGCTCATCCGCCAGCGGCTGGCCAAGGCCGAGATCGGCCTGCGCCTGATGCGCTATGGCGCCATGCGCATGCTGAGCAACACCGATCATGCCCGCCCGGATGGCGCTGCGCTGACCTACAAGATCCAATGGGCGAGCTGGCGGCGATCGCTTGGCGAACTCGCCATGGACGTGCTCGGCCAGGCCGGCGAGGTGAGCGAGGCGGAAGGCTATGACTGGCCGACCCTGCCCAATCTGTTCCTCTATTCGCGCGCCGACACGATCTACGGCGGCACCAACCAGATCCAGCGCAACATCATCGCCGAACGCGCGCTGGGGATGCCGCGCGAACCGCGGGGGACCCTATGAGCCGCACTGTCCCGCCTTATCCTGTCGCCACCGGGCTTTTGAAGGGCAAGACCGTCGTCGTCACCGCCGCGGCCGGCACCGGCATCGGCTTTTCGGTGGCCAAGCGCGCTGCCGAGGAAGGCGCGACCCTGCTGATCAGCGACTTTCACGAACGCCGGCTCGGCGAGGCCGCCGACGCCATCCACGCCGCCACCGGCCACCGCCCACTCACCACCGTGTGCGACGTGACGGTCGAGGACCAGGTCCAGGGCCTGCGCGACGCGGCGCTGGCGGGGCTTGGGGCTGTCGACGTCCTCATCAACAACGCCGGGCTGGGCGGCGAGGTCAATGTCGTCGACATGACCGACGCACAATGGGCGCGCGTCCTCGATGTGACGCTGACCAGCGTGATGCGCATGACTCGCGCCTTCCTGCCCGCCATGCAGGACGCCGGGCGCGGCAGCATCGTCAACAACGCCTCGGTGCTCGGCTGGCGGGCGCAAAAGGGCCAAGCGCATTACGCCGCCGCCAAGGCCGGGGTGATGGCGTTCACTCGCTGCAGCGCCATCGAGGCGGCCGAATATGGCGTGCGCATCAACGCCGTCGCCCCCAGCATCGCCATGCACGCCTTTCTCGCCAAGGTGACGACCGACGAACTCCTCGCCAAACTGTCGTCACAGGAAGCCTTCGGCCGCCCCGCCGAGGTCTGGGAGGTCGCCAATGTTATGATCTTCCTCGCCAGTGACCTCGCCAGCTACATGACCGGCGAGATCCTTTCGGTATCGAGCCAGCGCGCGTGACGACGGTCATCGCCCACCCGCGCGACCTGCTGGCGATGGCCGGCACCGACCTCGGCGTGACCGACTGGCTGGCCATCGACCAGGCGCGCATCGACCTGTTTGCCGATGCCACCGGCGACCACCAATGGATCCATGTCGATCCGGTGCGCGCCAAGGACGGCCCCTTCGGCACCACCATCGCGCACGGCTATCTGACACTCGCGCTGGTCAACATCTTCCTGCCGCAGCTCATCGAGGTGCGGCGCTTCTCGGCGGGCATCAACATCGGTGCCGATGGCCTGCGCTTCCTCTCCCCGGTCCCCGCCGGTTCGCGCATCCGCGGGCGCGGCGAGATCATCAAGGTCGAGGAGGTCAAGGCCGGCGCCATCCAGTCGACCGTCCGCGTCACCGTCGAGATCGAGGGCCAGCCGCGCCCCGCCTGTGTCGTCGATACCATCAGCCGCTACATTCCGGAGGCCGACCATGCTTGATATCGAGAAGATGACCGCTGCCGTCCACGCCTATGTCGAAGGCTTTGCCAAGGGCGACCCGTCGATCATCGCCAATCTGTTCGCCGAGGATGCGACGGTGGAGGACCCGATCGGCTCCCCCATCCGCCACGGCCGTGCCGCCATCCACGCCTTTTACACCGAATCGATGCAGACCGGTGCCAAGCTGACCATCAACGGCCCGATCCGCGTCGGCGCCGACCATGCCGCCTTCGCCTTTTCGGTGAACCTCCACTTCGGCGGCAGCGACAAGCACGTCGATGTCATCGACACCTTCCGCTTCAACGACAATAATGAAATCACCGAAATGCGGGCCTTCTGGGGGCCCGGCAACATGCACGGTTTCTGACCGGAAGGACCAAATCATGCGCGAAGCAGCCATCATCTCCACCGCCCGCACCGCCGTCGGCAAGGCCTATCGCGGCGCCTTCAACGATACCGAAGCCCCCGTCCTGTCGTCGCATGTCGTCGATGCAGCGCTCGACCGTGCCGGGATCGATCCGGCGCGGGTCGATGACCTGTTCCTTGGCACCGGCAACCATTGGGGCACGCAAAGCTACAATCTCGGCCGGCTGACGGTGCACGCCTCGAAGCTGCCCGACAGCGTGCCGGGCTTCACGCTCGACCGCAAATGCTCGTCGGGGCTCAACGCCATCGCGCTCGCCGCCCGCGCCATCATGTGCGACGAGATCGACGTCGCCGTCGCCGGCGGCATGGAAAGCATCTCGCTGACCCTCAACAAGCACGCCCCGGCATACCGCAACCGCTCGAAAGCCGTCATCGCTGCCGATCCGACCGCCTATATGGCGATGATCGAGACCGCCGAGATCGTCGCCGACCGCTATGGCATCAGCCGCGAAGCCCAGGACATGTTCGCCGCAACCAGCCAGCAGCGCGCCGGCGCCGCCCAGGCCGCCGGGCGGCTCGATGCCGAAATCGTGCCGATCACCGTCGAAAAGGCGCTGTTCGACAAGGAAGGCAATGAAGTCGGCCGCCAAATGGTGACCCTGACCGCCGACGAAGGCGTGCGCGGCGACACCACGGCGGAAGGCCTGGCGCTGCTGCGGCCGGTCTTCAAGGACGGCCTCGTCATCAAGCAGGGCCAGCACATCACCGCCGGCAACGCCAGCCAGCTTTCCGACGGCGCCTCGGCGCAGGTATTGATGGACCGCGCCACCGCCGAGCGCGAGAACCTGCCCATCCTCGGCATCTATCGCGGCTTCCAGGTCGCCGGTTGCCGCGCCGACGAAATGGGCATCGGGCCGGTGTTCGCCATCCCCAAGCTGCTCGCCCGCCACGGCCTGACGGTCAACGACATCGACCTGTGGGAGATCAACGAAGCCTTTGCATCGCAGGCGCTCTATTGCCGTGATTTCCTCGGCATCGATCCCGACAAGATCAACGTCGACGGCGGCGCCATCGCCATCGGCCACCCCTTCGGCATGACCGGCTCGCGCCTCGTCGGCCATGCCCTGATCGAGGGCAAGCGCCGCGGGGCGAAGCGCGTTGTCGTGTCGATGTGCATCGCCGGCGGCATGGGCGCCGCCGGCCTGTTCGAGATCGTGTGATGGTTGCACCTCTCCCCCTCCTGAGCGCTTGCGCGAAGGCGCAATCAGGGCGGGAGAGGTCGACTCGCCCGCTTGGGCGAGCGGATGAGGGGTGTTACATCAATGAGTCCTAATCTGCCCCCCACCATCCCGCACGCCGCGCAAACCGCCGCGCAACGCCACGGCGATGCCCCCGCCATTGTCGAGGCCGGCGAAACCTGGTCCTTCACCACGCTCTGGCAGCACGCCCGCACCGCCGCGTCGGCCTTCCTCGCCGCCGGCACGCGCAAGGGCGACCGCATCGCGATCTGGGCGCCCAACCGCCGCGACTGGATCGTCGCGACGCTCGGCGGCCAGATCGCCGGCGCCGCCATCGTGCCGCTCAACACGCGGCTGAAGGGCAGCGAGGCCGGCGACATCCTGCGCCGCGCGCGCGTCTCGATCCTGTGCACCGTCAGCGATTTTCTCGGCACCGATTACCCCGCCCTCATCGCCGATGAAGACCTACCCGACCTGCGCCAGACGCTGTGCTTCGACCGCGACTGGCCGGCGTTCCTCGCCACCGGCAACCCCGACGACCCGGCGGTCGACGCCGCGCTGGCCGCACTGACCCCCGACGACATCAGCGACATCCTCTTCACCAGCGGCACCACCGGCAGCCCCAAGGGGGTCGTTTCCACCCATGGCCGCGTCATCCCGATGTTCGCCAACTGGATCGCCGTCGTCGATCTGCGCCCCGGCGACCGCTATCTGATCGTCAACCCGTTCTTCCATCTGTTCGGCTACAAGGCCGGCTGGGTTGCCAGCCTGTTGCAGGGCGCCACCATCTACCCGATGCCGGCCTTCGACACCGAGGCGGCGCTCGTTCATATCGAACGCGACCGCATCAGCTTCATCCCCGGCCCGCCGACGATCTACCAGTCGCTGCTCACCGCCATCGCGACGACCCCGCGTGACACGTCCTCGCTGCGCGTTGCCGTCACCGGCGCCGCCACCGTGCCACCGGTGCTGGTCGAGCGCATGCAGTCCGAACTCGGCTTCGCCACCGTCGTCACCGGCTATGGCATGACCGAATGCGGCACCATCACCATGTGCCGATCGGGTGACCCGATCGACCTTATCGCCAGCAGCTGCGGCCGCGCCATGCCGGGGCTGGAGGTGATGACCATCGCCGATGACGGAACACCGGTCGGCCCCGGCGAAACCGGCGAGATCCTCGTGCGCGGCTATGGCGTCATGGCCGGCTATCTCGACGATCCTGCCGCCACCGCCGAAGCCATCGACAGTGACGGCTGGCTGCACACCGGCGATGTCGGCGTGCTCGATGATGCCGGCTATCTGCGCATCACCGATCGCAAGAAGGACATGTACATCTCGGGCGGCTTCAACTGCTATCCGGCCGAGATCGAGAAGCTGATGGCGCGCCACCCTGCCATCGAGATGGTCGCGGTCATCGGGGTGCCTGACGAGCGCATGGGCGAAGTCGGCCGCGCCTTTGTCGTGCTGCGCCCGGGGCAAGCCGCCGACGAAGCCGGCATCATCGCCTGGGCGCGCGAGAACATCGCCAATTACAAGGTACCGCGCCGCGTCATCATCACCACCGACCTTCCGCGCAATGCGTCGGGCAAGGTCGTCAAAACCGAACTCAAGGCATTGGAGGCAAGCACATGACCGACATGACCGGCCGCATCGCGATCATCACCGGCGGCGCGCGCGGCATGGGCGCCGCCACGGTGCGCGCCTTTGCCGCCGCCGGCGCGACCGTCATCATCGCCGATGTGCTCGATGCGGAGGGTGCCGCGCTCGCCGCCGAGGTGCCAGGCAGCGAATTCCACCACCTCGACGTCTCGTCGGAGCCGGCGTGGGAGGCCTTTGTCGCCAACGTCCTCGCGCACCACGGCCGCATCGATGCGCTGGTCAACAATGCCGCCATCCTGATGTTCAAGGACATCGACAGCCTGACCTCGGATGATCTCGACCGCATCCTCGGCATCAACCTGAAAGGCCCGATCTTCGGCATGAAGCATGTCGGCCGCGCCATGAAGGCCGCCGGCAAGGGCGCCATCGTCAATATCTCCTCGGTCGATGGCCTGCGCGGGGCCAATGGCCTTGGCGGCTATGCCGTCACCAAATGGGGGCTGCGCGGCATCAGCAAGACCGCGGCGATGGAGTTCGGCCACCACGGCGTGCGGGTCAATTCGATCCACCCCGGCGGGGTCAACACCGTGATGGGCAACCCGGGCGGCGCCACCGGCGACGCGCTACAGAAAGATTACACGATGGTGCCGCTGCAACGCATCGGCGAGCCTGGCGAAATCGCCGCCGCCAGCCTGTTCCTCTGTTCGGATGCCGCCAGCTACATCAACGGCGCCGAACTCGCCGTCGATGGCGGCTGGAGCGCCGGCGTCTACCACACCATGCTGCCGGGCGGCCCGGCGCCGAAATGACGCCACAAGCGGCCTTCGCCGGCGGCGTTGCGGTCATCACCGGGGCCGGCTCGGGCATAGGCGCGGCGCTCGCCCGCCAAGCCGCCGGGCTGGGCATGAAGGTGGCGCTCGCTGATATCGATGCCGCCGCGATCACGGCGCTGGCCGCCGAACTAGGGCCGGAGACACTCGCCATCCCCACCGATGTGCGCAGCGCCGATGCCGTGCTGGCGCTCGCCGCCGCGGTGCACGCCCGCTGGGGCCACGTCCGCCTGCTGGTCAACTGCGCGGGCATCGAGACGCTCGGCAACAGCTGGGACATCGCCCCACCGCGCTGGCAGGCGACGCTGGACATCAACGTGATGGGCGCCATCCACGGCGTCCACGCCTTTGTGCCGGCAATGCTGGCGGCGAGCGAACCCGCGTTCGTCGCCAATGTCGCCTCGGTCGGCGCCTTCGGGCAGATGCCGATGCAAGCTGCCTATATCACCTCGAAACACGCGTTGCAGGCCTTCACCGAAACGCTGGCGCTCGAAATCGGGCTGACCGGCAAGCCGGTTCATGTCGCCTCGGTCATCCCCGGCGCGGTCGCGACCGCCATCTTCGACAATGCCAATCAGGGTGACCCGGCCGCCGAGCGCCACCGCGCCATCATGCAGGCGATGCTCGCCGCCAGCATGGCGCCCGCCGATGCGGCGCGAATCATCTTCGACGGGCTCGCCGCGCGGGATTTCTTCATCATGACCCACCCGGACGATGCCCGGGCGATCATCGCCGGGCGGATCGATTTCCTGTCGAAACTGTCGGCGCCGGTGCTGCCCGACCAGTTGCGCGCCCTGCTGCACGGAGACTGACCATGCCCTTCACCCTGCAACAACTGTCCGACCTCGAAGACATCAAGCTGCTCAAGCACGCCTATTTCCGCTGCATCGACACGGCGAACGAGGCCGAGCTCATCACCCTGTTCACCGATGACGTGACCATCGACCTGCGCGGCGGCGGCTATCGCGCCCAGTTGCAGGGCAAGCAGAACATGGTGGATTTCATCGCCAGCGCCTTCAATTCCGACATCATCGCCCAGCACCACGGCCATATGCCCGAAATCCGCTTTACCGGGCCCGACACGGCCGAGGGCAGCTGGTATCTAGAGGATCGCTTCATCAACCCGGAACGCGCCACCGACACCATCGGGACGGCGATCTATCGCGATCGCTATGTCCGCACGCAAGGTGGCTGGCGCATCGCCCACAGCGAATATGACCGGATCTACGAAGTCGTCATGCCGATCGACCCGGGGCAGGAAATCACCAGCCACCTGCTGGCCAGCACCGGCCGCAAGCCCGAAGCGCGCATCGATATCTCAAAATTCTTGACCTGGTTCTGATTCGGCCGCCCCGCCGCGATCAGTTGCGGATTTCGGGCTTCAACTTGTAGCGGCTGCCTTCGCGCCCGGAAAACATCTGCGCCACCGCCGGATGCTGGATCGCGTCGCCATCGGCATCGAGCAGCAAGTTCTGCTGGCTGACATAGGCGACATAGGACGATTCATCATTTTCGGCGAGCAGGTGGTAAAAAGGCTGGTCCTTGCGCGGCCGCACGCCTTCGGGAATGGCGTTCCACCATTCCTCGGTGTTGTTGAACACCGGATCGACATCGAAGATCACGCCGCGAAACGGAAACAACCGGTGGCGGACGATATCGCCGATGGTGAATGTTGCTGGCGTCGCCGCCTCGCCAACGGCAGCGCCGCTGCGAAATTCCGTGCCCTTCATGCGCTCGATCATGTCTTCAACCCTGTGTCCTGCCCGGCAATCCGAACGTGATACACGTGCCAATATAGGGGCGGATTGCGCCGCGGGAAGGGCTTGTGACACGAAGGTGACAAGATGGCGCGACATAGGGCTTGGCAAGCCCACGCCGTCTCGTCTATAGCCCGCGCCTTCGACCGGTTGCGCAACGCGTAGCCTGCCCGCACAGGGCCACCCCTGAGGAGAGGTGCCAGAGTGGTCGATTGGGACGGTCTCGAAAACCGTTGTGCCAGTGATGGTACCGTGGGTTCGAATCCCACCCTCTCCTCCACGGGGCCGTGTGTTCCCTGTTCTGGGTGCACTGCCGATCAACGCGATCGCGCCGGGGATGTTCGTCCGCAAGCGAAACTCGGGACCAGCGCCCCGGTTACCCATGCTCGGCCGACAGCGAGTTGACTTTCCCGATGTGCGGTTCAGCGATTTTGGTGGCAACGCTCGCCAGCGCCAGCGCGGGGCGCTCGATCCACAACCACGATGCCAGGGCAACGATTAACAGCGGCACCAGGCTGATCACGAACAGCGGGATGGGCTCCAAGGCCACACCAAATGCGGATGCGGCGACGAACACCATCAACTGCTGGATCGGCCATGAGTAAATATAGACGCCGTAGCTGACATCATGCGGAAGTGGCCGCGTCTTGCCGCGGGGAAAGGCGAGCAACAGTGTGCCGGCACACACGAGGTAGACAATCGCCAATTCGGCCAGGCCCCTGCTGTGCAGCGGCTGTGCAAACAGCAGAAGAATAACGCCGGGCAGCAGCATGACGCCATGGAGCGGTACTCGGACGGCGAACTGATGGGCAGCAACGCCGAGGAAGAAGGAGAGCATGACGTAGCGGCCTTCCGCGACCAGAAACAGGATTCCACCCTTGGCGATCGGCGCGACCAGATGGCCGACAACGATGTAGGCGAGCATCAGCAGCAGGAAGACAGCACGCCGCCGGGGATTGGTGAGAGCGCCGGCCATGCTGGCGCCAATCACCAGCAGGTAGACAATGATCTCGTGTCGTAGCGACCAGACCGAGCCATTGATGGCACCGTTGAACGGGTTCTGCGCAAAGGCGCCCGGGTGTTCGTACTGAACCGATACCAGCGTTACCAACCGCAGCGTATAACGGGCGAGATCGACAAGGCTTACCCCCGTCCAGGCGCCGGCAACAACCAGCGCGACCGGCACGACGACGGCGTTTATCAGCAAGGCTGGAAAGATGCGCAAAGCGCGCTTGCGCAGATACCGTGCCGGGGCTGCTTTGTGTCGCAGGGCGCTTTCGGTGACCAACAGTCCCGAAAGGAAGAAGAATACATGGACAGCCAGGCTGTGGAAGCCGAACAAGGTCCAGTTCTGCAGCGGCACATGCGCCTCGCGGCCAAGGGCAATATACCAACTGTGTCCGAGCACCACCGCCAGCGCAGCGGCGAGCCGGATTTGATCGATCCGGTTTTCGCGGCTGCCGATATGATCGGACAGGCGCCGGCCAGGCCAGCGGCGGGGGATCATGGTGGGATGTGATTGGATATTCATGCAAAACCCGATGCAAGAAGCGCGCCAAACCGTCCGGTATCGGATACGGTGAGTATTGAGGCATAAACCGGCAAAAAGCCGTATGTGTCGCAACATGCGACGGTTCCGTGTCGCAAATTGCCTCACCTGTTTCCGACTTGGCCGTCGGCGGGCTTCAGGCCACCGCCGTGAGCCTTGCTGCCAGCGCACGCTCCCATGCGATCGCATCAGCAACGATTCGATCAAGATCGTCGAACGCCGGTTGCCAGCCCAACCGGCTGCGGATTTTGCGCGTGTCGGCGACCAGCCGCGCAACATCGCCAGGGCGACGGCCTGTGGCGACGCGGTGCAGCGTCCGGCCCGACACACGATCAACCGCATCGAGCACGTCGAGAACCGAGGCACCATGACCATAGCCGACATTGAACGTCAGGCTTTCGCTGCGATTGGCGACCAGCGCATCGAGGGTGGCCAAGTGCGCCGCCGCCAGATCGGCGATGTGGATGTAATCGCGGATGCCGGTGCCGTCGGGCGTATCGAAATCATTGCCGGTGACCAGCACATGGTCACGCTTGCCGACGACCACCTCTGCGGCAATCTTGATGAGATGGGTGGCGGATTTCGACACCTGCCCCGAACGACCGGCCGGATCGGCACCGGCGACGTTGAAATAGCGAAGCACACCGACGTTAACGGCGCCGGTTGCCGCGACATCACCGAGCACGCGTTCGACCATCGCCTTGCTGGCGGCATAAGGGTTAACCGGGGCCAGGGGCAGGTCCTCGGAAAGCTGTTCGGCATCGGGCGCGCCATAGACGGTGGCGGTCGATGAAAACAGCAGATGCCGAGCGCCACCGGCCATCGCGGCACCGAACAATGCGATCGCGCGGCCGACATTGATGTCATAATAGGCCAGAGGCTGTTCGACCGATTCCGGAACTGAAATCACCCCGGCGCAATGAATGACCGCCGCAATGCCGTGCTCGGCGACCAGCGCGGCAACCAGCGTGGTATCGGCGCAGTCACCTTCGACGAAAAGCGCTTCGGGCGGCACCAGCCAGCGGTTGCCCGTAGACAGGTTGTCGAGGACAAGCACCCGTTCGCCGCGATCAAGCAGCGCCAACGCGATATGCGATCCGATATAACCTGCACCGCCGGTAACAAGTATCATGGCCATGTCTTTCCTTTGGCGGCATCAACCGCGAAGATTTGCAAAGAGTATCAGGCAGCGCTGGAAAGATCCGGCGTGCCCAGCCAGCGTTCACGCTTGCGGTACAGTGTTGACGCGCTGAGCCCGAGGGCATGGGCCGCCTTGCGCAGGCTGCCGCCGGCGCGGGTGACGGCGGTTTCGATCGCCCAGCGTTCTATCTCGTCAAACGTCATATTGGCGAACACATCGGCGGACGGACCGGCGGCTGCCGGTTGCGGTGCATTGTCCCTGACCAACGATTGTTGGACGACCGGCTCAGCGCCGATGTTCGTTCCGGCAAAGGTTGCCATTGTCAATTCAGGACCGGCGCCCATGACGACGGCACGGCGGACGACATTCTGCAATTCGCGGACATTGCCGGGCCAGCTGCTCGCCAAAAGGCGCGTGCGGACATCTTCGCCCAGCGGATCGAAGGTCTTGCCTTCCTGTTCGGCGAAGCGTTCCAGAAACGTTTCAGCGAGCAGCACGACATCGTCGCCGCGGTCGCGCAGCGGCGGCATTTCAAGCGGGATGACGGCGAGGCGATAGAACAAGTCCTCGCGGAGGCGACCGGCGGCGACTTCGGCGGTGGGGTCGCGATTGGTCGCGCATATGACGCGCACATCGACCGGTTCGGCCTTGCTGCTGCCGACCCGCTGGATCATCCCGGTCTGCAGGAAACGCAGCATTTTGACCTGAAGTTTCAGCTCCATCTCGCAGACTTCATCGAGGAACAGCGTGCCGCCATCGGCCTCTTTTGCAGCGCCCAAGCGATTTTCGATGGCGCCGGTGAAGGCGCCCTTCAAATGACCGAAAAGCTCGGACTCGAGCAAATTCTCCGGGATTGCTCCGCAGTTGATGGCGATGAACGGCCGGTTGCTGCGGCGACTGGCGCGGTGGATCGCTTCGGCGGCGACTTCCTTGCCGGTACCGCTTTCGCCGGTAATAAACACGGTAGCCTTGGAATCAGCTACGCTTTCAATGGCCCGATATACCGTCTGCATCGGGTTGGAACGGCCGACAAAACCCTGGAAACTGTCACGCGGTGTCAGCTTGCGAACCGTCTGCACTTCATTTTCGAGACGGCGGCGTTCGATAGCGTTGCGAACAGTCGTCAGCAGCCGTTCGGGTTGCAGTGGTTTGACCAGGAAATCATAGGCACCCATCCGCATGGCCGCGATGGCGCGCTTGATCGAACCATCGGCGGTGACGACGATGACACCGGATTCCGTGACAAGCCCGGGCATCCCGGCCAGCCATTCAAGGCCGTCGCAATCGGGCAGCTGCAGATCAAGCAGCACCACGTCATAGGGTTTTCCAATGGCCATGGCGTCGGCGATCAGGGTGCGCGCTAGATCGCCACGTTCGGCGGTGTCGACGGTATGCCCGGCACCTTCCAGATTTGCGGCATAGGTCATCGCCAGCGAGGCGATGTCCTCGATCACCAGGATACGGGCGGCAGCGGGGGTCGGCATGGTCATTGGCCTTTGGCTGGAATGATGAACGGGGCGGCTTCGGCACGGCCGGCTTCATGCCAGCGCGCCACGTGGGTCTCGCCCCGGGAAAGCAGGCGCTGGCCGATACGTGCCGTGGCTCGGAGCGAACAACGGCCGACCGATCTGATGAAAATTGCGTCCTTCATTGCACCCTTGCAATTTGCAGCCTGTCGGAATTGCAGTCTGCATTAATTCCCAAGCAAGATGCGTGCCAATTGGCGCTCCCAGCGAACAAACGGGCGCGCAATCTTGCAAGATGCAAACTGTTGCAAAATGGAGCGGCTATTTGACGCATTTTGCAACATGGTGCATGTAAAACGCACTGCTGGCAAAGGCTGGCAGCCTGGTACCAACGCTGAACGCTACTTGGCACGGTCCTTGAATAGTGCCGGCCATGACCATCCACTCTTCCCCCCTCCCGGCACTCCTCATGGCCGCTTCGTTGCTCGCTGGCTGCGTCGCCGGCCCAGCACCACGCAACCTGTCGAACAGCGCCTGGACGCCGCAGCAAATGCCGCAGGCTGCCACCGACCCAGCGCGATCGTGCCTGCCGGCGCGACCAGTGGGGCTTGATCCTGCCGGATTCGTCGCTGCGTCGTCGCTGATCGATGTGCCGGCCCTGCTGGCGCCCGGTGACCGGCTGCGGTTGCGCATCGCTGGCGACGACGACCGCTTGTCGGGTGTCCACGTCATTGGTGACGATGGCAGCCTGGCGATTGCCGGCCTGTCGCGAATTGCGGCCACAGGTCTCAGCGAAGCCGAGTTGCAGCGCCAGCTGGGCAGCGCGCTTGTGCAGGCTCGGTTGATCCGCACGGCGGGAACCCCGATCGACCTGCGCCTGATCGAAAGCGCCGGCGTTTCGGTTGGGGTCAGTGGCGCTGTTTTCGCACCCGGCATCGTACGCGCCGGCGAACGCGCCAGCGATGATCGCATCGGTCAGAAGGAAGGCACGGCATCGGGCGATGCCAATGGCGGTCGCAATCTGCCAACAGCGCTGCGCAGCGCCGGTGGCGTGCGTCCCGATGCCGATGTGAGCCAGGTCTATCTCGTGCGCGGCTCGAAATGGACCATGCTCGATTTCAATGCAGCCGTTGCCGGCACGGCGACCAACAATATCGCCGTGGCGGCAGGTGACCGGGTTATCGTGCCCAGTACTGGTTGTTTCCGCGCCGATCTGGTTCGGCCGACGCCGATCACCCAGCCCGGCATTCGGGTTCACATGTCGAACCTGTCGCGGTCGGCCGGCAACAATGCCAGCGCCGGGGTCGGGCGTGACACCAGCAATCTGCCTTATGGTACACGGCTGTTGCAGGGCCTTGTCGAAATGAACTGCGCCGGCGGATCAGCGATGAACGCCTCGCGGCGCGCCGTGCTGATTTCGCGCAACCCGATCAATGGCAAGAGCATCGTCATCGAACGCGAAATCGAAAAAATGGTCCGCAGTGCCGATCGCGACGCCGAAGATCCCTATCTGATGCCCGGCGATGCGCTGGCTTGCTATGACAGCCGGACGATGAATTTCGCCGATGCGATCAACCTCGTTTCGGGGGCCTTCAATGCCATCACCCCGGCTGTATTGCTGCGCAACGCGGCGCGCAACTGATGCACGGCTCCGAGCAACCCCGTCGCCTGGTGCGCGCCTGGATCGTCGTTCGTGACGGTTTGCCATCGATCGGCCGCTACCGGCGCTATCTGCTGACGCTGGGCCCGGCGCTGGCTGCGATCTGGGTGGTGACGAGCCTGTACCTCGCGCTGGCCCCGGCGCGCTATGCCAGCCAGATGACACTGATCCTGCCCGGATCGGGGGTTGGTGGCTCGATGAATGTCGAATCGATCGGCCAGGCATCGGCGGTGACGGCCTCGGCCTTTTCCAGCCCGAGCCTGAGCCCGACCGAAAACTACAAACGGCTGATCATGGCCGATGTCACATTGCGCGCCGCCGCCCGGCTGGCGCGCGAGGACGAGGCCGGCTTTCCCGAGCCTGTCGTCAAGCTGGTCGACCAGACCAATGTCGTCGAAATCACGATGCCAGGCGGCTCGCCGGCCAAGGCGCAGAAGCGCGCGCTGGCGCTGCGGGCGGCTTTTCTCGCGGGGCTGGACCGCTTGCGCGACGACGAGGCTGCCAAGCGCGAAGCTGCCGACCAGCATCGCATCGGCGACCTTGAAGCCAAGGTGCAGCGCGCGCAGCGGGCGTTGCTGGCATTCCAGGGCGAATCCGGGCTGGTTTCGATCGACCAGTTCAACCAGCGCATTTCCGCGCTGGACACGCTGCAAGACCGCGAGCGCACCGCCCGCACCCTGCAGAGCGAGCGCAGCGCCGAAACCCGGCAGCTGGCGTCGGCGCTGGGCATTTCCACCAGCGGTGCACGGGCGGCGTTCCTGTTGAAGGCCGATCCTCTGTTCCAGTCCTTGCTTGGTCGCTATGCCGCCAATGCCACGGCACGGACCGAGCGCGGTGCCACGCTGGGCGACCAGCACGCGACCATGGCGGAAACCAGCGCAATCGACGCAAGCCTGCGGACGGCGTTGACTGCGCGTGGCAAGGCGCTGACCGGCCTGCCGGCGGCAACGCTGTTGTCCTTTGCCGATCTTTCGGTCGCTGAAGGTCGGGCGCGCATGTTCGAAGTGATGGTCAACGGCAGCAGCCAGTCGGCCGGCGCCGATGCCGCGCTGGCCGAGGTCCGTCGCCAGATCGCCGAACAGACTGCCGGTTCGGACGCGCTGGTAGGCAAGGCCGCAAAATTGTCCGATCTGGTACGCGACCTGAGGATTGCCGAGGCGGTGTTTTCATCGGCACTGGCGCGGGTCGACACCAACAAGGCCGATCCCTTTGCCTCGTATCCGCTGGTGCAGACGCTGGAAGAACCATCCTTGCCGCGCCAGCGGGCATCGCCGTCGACGACATTGGCGCTCGCTGGTGCCATAGGTGCCACTGCTTTTCTTCTGATCGGCTTCCTGCTGCTATGGCTGCGCCAACCCATCATCCACAAACTTCTGCCGAAAGGCTGATCGCCACAACGATCACATCGACCTGGCTGCTGTGGCTGCTGGGGGCCTTGTACATCGCTGGCCCGGCGCTGGGCTGGGCTCTCGCGGCAATGGCGGCGTGGCGGCTGTATGTGGCGCCCGGGTTGCCGCCCGACCAACAGCCGGCACGATTGGGAAGCATCGTCTGGGTCTGGCTGATCGGAATGCTCGGGATGCTCGTCGCGCTACTGGCAGGGCATGTCATCAACGATCTGGGCGCCGCCAAGACCCTGAAATCGGCGATCGGCTGGGCCAAGGGCTGGGCCCTGCTCGGGTTGTTTCCCTTTGCCGCGGCCGTGCTCGATGTGCGGCCCGTCGTGATCTATCGCGCCGTCTGCCGCCTGGGTTTGCAGACCCTCATCCTGATGCCGTTCTTCATCGCGGCGCCGTTGGTGGGCCTGCCGGGGCTGTTGTACACCTCGCCGCTGGAGATCGTCGGCGGCTCCGGCCCCGAATTCTTCAAGGTGGTGCTTTACACCATCGAACCCGGCACCGGCGCGACACGCTGGCAATTCTTTGCGCCATGGTCGCCCGCCGCCGGCATGGTGGCGGTGATCCATGTATTGTGCGCCATCGAAGAACGCGACCGGCGCTGGCAGGTCGTGGGGATTCTGGCCGGGCTCGCGGTGGCATTGCTGTCGCAATCGCGGCTGGCACTGGTGGCAATTGCCGTTGTGTGGCCCCTTTCGCAAGGCGTGGCACGGTTGCGCCGGCCATCGACCTGGTGGCTGGCGGCGCCGGCGGCGCTCATGGTAGGCCTGTTCGCCCCGGCCGTGCTGGCGCTGGCCGCCAGCCTTGCCGATGATTTCAAGGGTGCGCGCGCCGATTCGAGCCGGGTGCGCGCCACGCTGGGCCGGATTGCCGTCGAGCGCTGGCAGGCCGAAGCGCCCTGGTTCGGGCATGGTGTCGTCGAAAATGGCCCGCATCTTGTCGAATACATGCCGATCGGCAGCCACCATAGCTGGTATGGGCTGTTGTTCGTCAAGGGAATGGCCGGTGCGGCGGCGCTGGCCGCGCCGATGGCGTGGAGCCTGTTCGCCTGCGGTCGCCTGGCGCTGCGGGCACCGATCGGCCGCGTCGGCTTTTCGATGATGCTGGTATTGTTTCTCTACAGCTTCGGCGAAAACCTCGAAGTGCTCGCCTATCTTTTCTGGCCGGCGCTGGTGCTCGTCGGCGCGGCGGCCAGAGCCGATCAGGAAACAGGGGCGCGCGTCTGACGATCAGGCAAGCGCCGGTGCCCGATGCCGAAGGAAGAGCGCCTGCCAGGCGTCGATCCGCTCGCGCTCGGCGGTCAGCATCATATGGCGCCCGGCCGCCCCCATCGCCGCCAGCGGCTGCGTCGGCAACGCCGCCAGCGCCGCCGCCAGTGCCATGGCCGTGCCGCAATCGGCGATGATCCCGGCATCACCGATTTGTTCGGGCATGCCATCGACATCGGCGACCAGCACGGCGCGTCCGGCCAGCTTGGCTTCGGCCACGACTTGGCCAAAGGCTTCCCAGCGCGATGGCACGACGATGACATCGCAGCGCGACAGGAAGCCGGGGACATCATCGACCTTGCCGACGAACCGGACGTGGGGCAGCCCGGCGGCTTGCGCGCGCAGCGCGGCATCATCGGCACCAAAGCCACCGAGCAGCAAGGTGAATTGCGCCGGGTCAAGCTGCGCCATCGCGTCGATAAGCGTGTCGAAGCCCTTTTGTTCGCTGAAGCGACCAAAGGCGCCGAGCACCAGCGGGCGCTGGCCCAAAAGCACCGGCGGGGCAACACCATCGAGCTGCTGGCTGCCGCTCCACGGATGGAGAACATGAAGCTTGTTCGCCGCCAGCCCGGCCGCGTCGCGCAGCCAGCGCGCCTGGCCGTGCGACACCGCGACAACCTCGTCGAAAAGCCGGAAGGCCAGGCGCAGCATGACACGGAAACGGCGCGGATTGGCGACCTTTGCCGCTTCCCAGGCGCCGGTATAGCTGTGCTCGACATGGACGAGACGGGCACCGGGGTTGCGCAGCCGCAACGAGGCGAGGAAGGGCAACGTCCGCCAGCTCGGGGGGCAATGCGTGACGATGATATCGGCATCGAACCGCGGCGCGAGGCTTTGACGCGGATTGGCCGGCAACACGCGGCTGACGATCATGGATGAAAGGTCGGGGTGCGCATAGACGCCCAACGCCTTGGCAACCCCGCCAAGCGCAAAGTCATCGCACAGGTGAATGCACCGCAGCTGCTTCATGCGACGGCCCCATTGCCCAGGTGCCGCGCCAGAAGCGCCTGAAATCGCGCCGGTGACAGCAGCCGTGCCGCCAATGCCGCCGCCAGCGTCTTCAGCGTCTTGCGCGGCTCGGCAAGCATCATCGCCGGTCCGGCCCGCACCGCCTGAAGCGACAGCGACCAGGCAAAACTGCCATCGCCGAGCTGGATGGCGCGGCGCGCCAGGTAACGGAGTTGATAGGCCATTGCCTGGCGGCCATGGCGACCGATCAGGCGCGGCGACGTCGTGGCGGCCTTGGAGATGGCGCGTTCCCAGCTTTCATACTGGCGGGCGATATTCGCCGACAGGCCGCCGGCGATGATGCGATAGTCGGTCAGCAGGCCGTCGATGCCTTCGAACCGGCAACCATGGGCAGCCGAAAGGCGCAGCCAAAGCTCGATATCCTCCGATTGGCGAAAGCTTTCGTCGAACCAGCAGGTGCGACCCGGCACATCGGGGTGGGCAAAGGCGGCGCGGTTCAGCGACGAACGACGCATGACCGCGGCCGAACCGTTGCCGACGGGGTTGCGCTTCAGGATGTGGGCGGGCGTTATGCCGGTCAGCCGCGGACGCATGGCGGCCTTCAGCGGCTGGCCGGCGGCGTCGATCATGCGCGAACCGGCATAGCTGACATCGACCGACTCATCGGCTTCAAGATGGATCATGTGCATCATCAATTTGGAAGGATGCCAGCGATCATCGGAATCGAGCAAGGCGATATGGCGTCCCCGTGCCGCCGCGATCCCGGTGTTGCGCGCGCCGGCGAGGCCGCGATTGGCCTGGCTGATGATGCGAATGCGCTTGTCGGCAAACATCCGGCAGATCACCATGCTGGCATCCGAACCGCCATCGTCGATGATCAGCAATTCCCAATTGGCAAAGCTCTGGTCGATCACCGACTGGATGGCTTCGCCAACATAATCTTCGACATTATAGACCGGCATGATGACCGAGATCAGCGGGTTGGCGTTCATTATTCTTTGTTCCTTGAAAAAGATTGGCGTCAGGCAAACAGCCGGGCGCGCGTCGCGGCGGGCATGATCATGCCGACCAGCGCGGCGGCCAGCGTCAGGCCGCCGCGGCGCCGATCGGCGAGAAATGCCGACGCGTTGCGGCGCATGCCGCGAATGGCGAAGTCCAGCGCGTCGATGGCAGGGCCGCCGCTGCGCAGCGCGCGGCGGGCGAGATAGCGGCAGTAAACCGCCTCGGCCGCAGCGACATCGATGCTGGCGCGGTGTTGATATGCCAACCGCCGCCATCCGCGATACATGCGGCGCAGATCGGACGAGAGCCCCTCCGGCGACATGCGATATTCGACGAGCAGGCGATCGATCCCGCGCACCTCGAAACCGGATGCGGCGACCCGTGCCAGCCATTCCTGATCCTCGGCGTGGCCCATCCCGGCGCGAAATCCGCCAACGGCATCGATGCAGGCCCGGGTGACGACGACGTTGGAGGTCGTGCAGACCGGGTTCTCGCCGATCAGGTGCGCAACCGTCAGCGGCCCGTCCGGCACGGTCGATTCGGTCCGCGCGACGGTTCCGGGCGCTCGTCCGGCCTCCAGAAAGGCGATCCGGGCATAGCTGACGCCTGCCCGGGGTTGGGCCGTGTGAAACGCCCGGTGGCAGGCAAGCTTGTCTTCGTGCCAGATGTCATCGGCATCGAGGAACGCCAGCAACGTGCCGCACGCCAGTTCGACCCCAAGGTTGCGGGCCGATGCAGCGCCGCCATTGGCTTGCGACACAACGCGGACACGATTATCAACGGCGGCCATTGCCAGCGCGACGGCAAGGCTGTTGTCGGCCGAACCGTCATCGACAATGATCAGTTCGAAATCGGAATCGGACTGGTCCAGCACGCTGGCGACGGTCGGGGCGAGTGAACCGATGGCATTGAACATCGGGATGATCACTGAAAAATACGGGGTGGTCATGCGAAGCTTTCCTGGCTGCTGAGGGGATTGCGGGCGGTGGAGCGTGTGAACACCGCGATGGTGGCGGGGACGAGAACCAGCGCCAGGCCGCCGACATAGGCGGTCGCGGCAGCGACCAGGCCGTGCGGGGCTGCGAGCGTCAGCGCCGCCAGAGCGGCAATGGTCGCCGCCGTGCTGATGGCGGCATCGAGGCCGGTGGCGCCGTCGGCACGCAACCAGGCGGTGGTAGCCGCCGATGCGACCATCGGCAGGGCTGCCAGCCCGAGCAATGCCACCAGCGGTGCCGCTTCGGTCCATTGGCTACCGAACAACAGGGGAACATAGATCGGTGCCAGCAGGACTTGCACCAGTGTCATCGGCAGGAACACCGCAAGCCCGATCAGGATACCGCGGCGATAGCGCAAGGCCCGGGAGCTACGGTCGACCGCCTTGCACAACCAGGGGAAAAGCACGGTACCAAAGGCGCCGACGAACGAGGTGGTGATGCCCAGACCGGCGTTGAAGGCGAAATACCAGATACCCAGCGCCTTGACGCCGAGCAGGGAGCCGATGATCAGCTTGTCGATCTGGGCGCGGGCAGCGCCGGCGATTTCGGTTGCCAACACACCGGCGCCAAAGCGCACGAACCCGGCGGTGGGGACAAACCCAGCGGCGGCGTCGCGCACCCAAGGCCGCGCCCGGCGCACGCCTGCCAGCCAGATCGGTGTCGTCAGCAGCTTGGGCAGCACGATTGCAAAGGCGATGCTGGCGGGATCGGGCCACGCCAGCACCAGCACAACGGTCAAGACATGGTCGGCAAGGGTCTGGGTCGCCCCGATCCGGGCTGTCGTCGTCAGCCGACCTTCACGCATCAACAGGTAAACCTGGACCAGCCCGGCGGGCATCGTGAGGTAAACCAGGCTGAGGAGCGCCAGCATCGCGGCTGCCGCCGGTTGGGTCGCAGCGAGGCCGGCGGCCAGTGCCAGTTGCAACGCCGATATGATCGGGCACCAGATCCAGAACAGGCGATTGGCGCTGTTGCAAGTCGGCGCCAGCAACGCATCGGGTGCAGCGATGATCCGCTGACCAATCCCGGCATTGGCGAGCACACGCACCAGCTCGAACAGCGACAGCGCCAGCGCTGCGGCCCCCATCAATTCAGGCGAAAGCCGGCGCGCAATGACGATCACCGTCAGGATGCGCGTGACGCGCACCACCAGCTCGGCCGAACCATAAGCAGCAAGCCCTCGCAGCAAGGCGGAGCCGTCTTCGGTCTGTCTGCCCCCGATAGCGCGCAATTGCATGAAGCGGTCCTTTTGCCGGCCATGATCAGCCGTGTTGGTCGTGGCTCTTCAAGAAGCGTGCCAACCACTGCGACCGGGCTGAACGGGCAGGAGGCAAGGGCAAGGCAGCTGGATTTGTTGCAGAATGCGACTGTCGCAGGCGCAGTCTGGCACGCATGTCGCATTTCGGGGCAGATTGCCGGTTTCCGACGCAGGGCGTGAACTTGGCACGCTTCATGCTTGTGGGACGATGACACCGATAAGGAATGACCCATGCGCCACCAACATGATTTCGATGCGAAGGCCGCCAGCCTCGCCACGCCGCTGTTCGATCTTTCACTGCTGGACGCCAACCGTCACGAAACCGCGGAAGCGCTGGTCAATCTGGCCGACCAGGGGGTTCCCATGGTCGTCAACTTCGTCAATGCCCATTGCGTCAATCTTGCCACCCGTCACACCGGTTATGCCGCCACCTTGCGGGACAGTGATGCGCTGTTGCCCGATGGGTCGGGCATTCGCCTCGCCGCGCGCCTCGCCGGCACCGACACGGGCGACAATCTGAACGGCACCGACCTGTTTCCGCATGTCTGCGAGCGCGCCGCCGCGCGCGGAACGTCGATCTTCCTGCTCGGCGGCGGCCCCGGCGTTGCGGCGGCGGCGGCGGCGGCAATGCAGGCGCGGTTTCCGGATCTGATCATTGCCGGCACCCAGCACGGCTATTTCGGCGATACCGAAAATAATGCTGTCGTTGACATGATCAACGCGTCTGGCGCTGCCATCCTGTTCGTTGGCTTTGGCGTACCACGGCAGGAATTGTGGATCGCCGGCAACCGCGACCGAATCGACGTGCCGCTGCTGCTCGGCGTCGGCGGCCTGTTCGATTATTATTCCGGCCGGATCACGCGCGCACCGATGCTGGTTCGCCGCCTCGGCTGTAAATGGATATGGCGTTTGTGGCAGGAACCACGGCGGCTGGCGGGTCGCTACCTTGTCGGTAACGTCGTTTTTGTCGGCCATGCCTTGCGCCACGCCTACCGGGCAACGGGTCTGGCGGCGATGATCGGGGCCGGCATCAAGCGCTGTTTGGATTTGTTCGCATCTGCCTTGATCTGCCTGTTGCTGGCGCCGGTTTCGCTGGGCGTTGCATTGGCCATCTGGCTCGAGGACCGCGGCCCGGCGCTGTTCCGTCAAACCCGCATCGGTGCCAACGGCCGCCCGTTCACCATGCTCAAGTTCCGATCGATGCATATCGATGCCGAGGCGCGCAGGGTGGCCTTGGTGGCGCAAAGCGAGCGGGACAGCGTCTGTTTCAAGATGCGCCGCGACCCGCGGATCACCAGGGTCGGCGCGATCATCCGGCGCTTTTCGCTGGATGAATTGCCGCAGATCGTCAACGTCCTGACCGGCGACATGTCACTCGTTGGCCCCCGTCCGGCGCTGCCCAGCGAAGTCGCGACCTATACCGGTCGAAGCTGGCAGCGGTTGGGCGGCAAACCCGGCATTACCTGCATCTGGCAGGTGTCGGGCCGCGCGGAAATCGCCTTCGACCAGCAGGTCGAAATGGACATCAGCTATCTGCGCCGGCGCAGCCTGGTCACCGATATCGGGCTGCTGCTGCGAACCATTCCGGCCGTGATCGGCGGACGCGGCGCCTATTGATCGGTCGCGCGGCGATTGCGCCGGATTACCCTGCAGGCGGCAGGGCACGCATCCCGGCTACGCTCACGGATCGAGGTCGCGTGATATAAACTCGCGTCCTTGATCGAACCGGATCCATGCCGGCCAGCCAACCTCGCTGCACAGCCGCTCGAGCACGCCAATCATGACCGGCGCCCTGAACCCGAACCGCGGCACCGCCGCCGATGAGAAGCGGCCGAACGCACCGACGAAGGTCAGAATGGGTGGCCGGGAGCCGGTTGATCAGAATGATGCCGGCGTCGCGCCCGACTTGGGCTGCCCGGGCGCAGCAATCAGCCCCATCATCCCGACCTTCTCACTCCGCCGCCAGCACCGCATCCTGTTCGGCTTCGGCCTGTTGCAGCGTCCACATGTCGGCATAGGCGCCGTTGGCGGCGAGCAGCGCTTCGTGGCGCCCGCGCTCGACGATCCGCCCGGCGGCCATGACGATGATTTCATCGGCGTCGGTGATCGTCGACAGCCGGTGCGCGATCACCAATGTCGTGCGGCTTTGCGACACGGTGCCCAATGCCGACTGGATATCGGCCTCGGTCGCCGAATCGAGCGCGCTGGTCGCTTCGTCGAGAATGAGGATCGCCGGGTCCTTGAGGATGGTGCGGGCGATGGCCACGCGCTGCTTTTCGCCGCCCGACAGTTTCAGCCCGCGTTCACCGACCTGGGTGGCATAGCCATCGGGCAGCGACAGGATGAAATCATGGATCGCCGCACCCCGCGCCGCCGCCTCGATTTCGGCCTGCGAGGCATCGGGGCGGCCATAGGCGATGTTGTAGCCGATGGTATCGTTGAACAGCACGGTATCCTGCGGCACGATGCCGATGGCGCGGCGCAGGCTGTCCTGCGTCACCTCGGCAATGTTCTGGCCATCGATGGTCACGGCGCCGCCCTGGATGTCGTAGAAGCGATAGAGGATGCGGCTGAGCGTCGATTTGCCGGCGCCGGAATGGCCGACGATGGCGAGCTTGGCCCCCGGCGGCACATCGAACGACACGTCGTGGAGGATCTTGCGGCGCGGATCGTAACCAAACTGCACCCCCGAAAAACGCACATGCGCGCCGGTGATGGCGAGCGCCGGCGCGCCGGGCACATCGGCGATCTCGGCGGGCGTGTCGATCAACCCGAACATCGCCTCCATGTCGATCAGGCCCTGCTTGATCTCGCGATAGACCATGCCCAGCATGTCGAGCGGCCGGAACAGCTGCGCCAGCAGCGTGTTGACCAGCACGACATCGCCGATGGTGAACTTGCCCTGGTGCCAGCCCCAAACAGTATAGCCCATGGCGCCGGCCATCATGATGTTGGTGATCAGCGACTGGCCGATATTGAGCAGCGCCAGCGAATTCTCGTTCTTCGTCGCGGCATCGGTATAGCGCTTCATCGCCAGCCCGTAGCGCTGGTTTTCATAGGCTTCGGCGTTGAAATACTTGACCGTTTCATAGTTGAGCAGCGAATCGACCGCGCGTGCCACCGCCTTGTTGTCGCTGTCGACCATCTCGCGGCGCAGCTTGGTGCGCCAGTCGGTGACTTTCTGGGTGTAGGCGATATAGGCGACGACCATCACCAGCACGGCGGCGACCATGGCGGGGCCAAGCTTCATCCAGAAGATGACGCAGACCGCAGTGAGTTCGAAAATCGTCGGAAAGATATTGAACAGGATGAAATAGAGCATCGTGTCGATGCTCTTGGTGCCGCGCTCGACGGTGCGGGTCAGCGAGCCGGTGCGGCGCTCGAGGTGGAAGCGCAGGCTGAGCCGGTGGATGTGCGCAAAGACATCCTGCGACAGCCGCCGCGCCGCCACCTGACCGACCTTTTCAAAGATCGTGTTGCGCAGATTGTCGAATAACACCCCGCCGAAACGCGCCAGCGCATAAGCGCAGACCAGCGCCACGGCGATCTGGATGCCATCGGGCACGCCCGCCGCCATGCGATCGATGGCGCCTTTGAAGGCAAAGGGCATGACCAGCGAGGTCGATTTGGCCAGCAGCACCAGCAGCATGGCGAAAACGACGCGCGCCCGCAGCGCCGGCTCGGCCTTGGGCCAGAGATAGGGCATGAAACGTTTGAGAGTGCCGAAATCCGCCTTGCCTTGCGGCGGCGATCCGGGGGCGGCCATATGTTGCATCGCGCCAATGTGGCGGTGCGGGGGGTTGGGCGCAAGCGCCCGCCTTACTTCTCCTCTCCCGGAACGGGAGGGGTCGGGGGTGGGTCTGGCCGCCAAAACCAGGCTTGGTCATGGCGTCGCACCCCACCCCAGCCATTCCCGAAGCGGGAGGGGAGAAGAACAGCAAGGTTGCACCACCTCGCGCCACCCCCCATTGTCCCGCCATGCCCCGCCCCAACCCCCCCGCCCATCCCGGCCTGCCGACCCGTGACGCCATTCTCGATTTCGTCCGCACCCAGAAGGAAGCGGTCGGCAAGCGCGAGATCGCCCGCGCCTTCGGCCTGCACGCCCAGGACAAGATCGCCTTGAAAGGCCTGCTCAAGGACATGCAGGACGCCGGCGAGCTCGAGGTCGGCCCTGGCCGCACCCTTCACAAGGGCGGCGGCCTGCCGCGCGTCACCGTCATCCGCGTCGTCGAAGTGGGCGACGAGGGCGCCATCGCCGCTCCCGACCGCTGGGACCACCCCGGCCCGCCGCCGCGCATTCGCGTCATCGAGGCCAAGCGCCGCGCTGCCTTCGGCGTCGGTGACCGGCTGCTGGCGCGCATCGAGGAACAGGGAAAGGGTTACGCCGCCTTCCCGATGAAGGCGCTCGCCAAGTCGGAGGAGTTCGTCCTCGGCATCCTGCGCAAGGAAGCGCTGGGTTATCGCCTCGTCCCCGTCGACAAGAAGGCGCGCAACGACCTGATGGTCAGCGATCCCGGCGATGCGTCACCCGGTGACCTGGTGCTCGCCGAACCCGGCGGCCGGCCACCGCGCCAGCATGCCAGCGTCGTCGAAGTGCTCGGTGACCCGTTCGCGCCGCGCTCCTTCTCGCTGATCGCCATCCATGCCAAGGGTATTCCGCACCGCTTCGACGACAATGTGCTCGAACAGGCCGACCATGTCGCCCGCCAGCCGCTCGGCGACCGCGAGGATTTGCGCGCCCTGCCGTTCCTGACCATCGACCCGGCCGATGCCCGCGACCATGACGATGCCGTTTGGGCGGCGCCCGATCCCGACAACCACGGACATTTCAAGGCGATCATCGCGATTGCCGATGTCAGCTATTACGTCCGCCCCGGCACCGCGCTCGATCGTTCGGCGCGGGCGCGCGGCAACAGCGTCTATTTCCCCGATCGCGTCGTGCCGATGCTGCCCGAAACCCTCTCGGCCGATGTCTGTTCGCTCGTCGAGCATCAGGATCGCGGCGTGCTCGCCTGCCACATCGCCATCGACCCCGATGGCAAGGTGATCTCGCAACGCTTCAGCCGCGCGGTCATCCGCTGCGTCACCAACATAGCCTATGAAGACGCCCAGGCCAGCTTCGACAGCCAGACCGGCAAATTCCTGCCGTTGCTCAACGATTTGTGGGCGACATGGGCAGCGCTCAACAAGGCCCGCAGCCACCGCGAGCCGCTGGCGCTCGACCTGCCCGAACGCCGGGTGACGCTCGATGATCTTGGCCGCATCACCGGCATCGAACTGCGCGTTACCCTCGATGCCAACAAGCTGATCGAGGATTACATGATCGCCGCCAATGTCGCGGCGGCCAAGGCGCTGGAGGCGAAGAAATCCGCCTGCATGTACCGCGACCATGAAGCCCCGGGCCGCGAGAAACTGATCGCGCTGCGCGATTACATGGAAACCTTCGGCCAGAATTTCGCCATGGGCCAGGTCATCAAGCCCGCCACCTTCAACCGGCTGATCGAACGCACCAAGGACGAGGAATACAGCGAGCAGGTGATGGAACAGATCCTGCGCACCCAGACCCAAGCCTATTACAGCCCCGACAACAAGGGGCATTTCGGCCTGTCGCTGGGCAGCTATGCGCATTTCACCTCGCCCATCCGCCGCTATGCCGATCTCGTCGTCCACCGCGCGCTGGTCGCCGCCTACAAGCTGGGCGATGGCGGGCTGTCTGATGCCGATGCCGCATCGATGGGCAGGACAGCTGACCATGTCAGCATGACCGAGCGCCGCGCCATGGAGGCCGAGCGCGACACCACCGACCGCTATGTCGCGGCGTTCCTCTCCACCCGCATCGGCGAAACGCTCGCCACCCGCATCACCGGCGTCGCCAAGTTCGGCTTTTTCGCGCAGGTCGTCGGACTGGGCGGCGACGGCCTGGTGCCGGTATCGACGCTGGGCGACGAACGCTTCATCTATGACGATGCGACGCGCGTGCTCGAAGGCATCGAGACCGGCACGCGCTACACCGCCGGGATGCGGCTCGACCTCGTGCTCGCCGAAGCCAATCCGATCACCGGCGCGCTGCGTTTCGAATTGCCGCTCGGTGAAGGCCAGACAAGGCCGCGCCACGACCGGGTACATCGCGGGCGGCGGGTCGGGCAGTCGCGGGTGCCCAAGGGGGTGCGGCGGGGCCGATAAGGAGAAGAAGTGCCTTGTATCTTGGACTTGCCTCATGACGATGAGTTGTTGAGGTTACCGGGAGGCAGGACCCCGCAAGAGCCTTGGGTTTTTGAGCCCGTGCCGGAGCAAGGGCGCCTGTCTTCTGGTTCCAATCGGAACCCGAACAGTCGCATGGGCCGCAAGTCGAGCCCGAATTTGCAAGGACGGGTCATGGAACAGATCATAATGGCGCCGGTTTATGTTGGGATTGATGTTGCGAAGGACCGGCTGGATGTGCACATTTTGCCGTCTAACCAATGCGTTACAGTCGGGCGCCACGGTGCCGGGTTGGCCGAACTTGTCGGGTTGCTGACAGCGCAGGCACCGACTTTGATTGTTCTGGAAGCTACGGGCGGCTTTGAAGTGACGGTGGCAGCGGCACTGGCTGGTGCTGGCCTGCCGCTAGCCGTCATCAACCCGCGCCAGATCCGGGATTTTGCGCGGGCAACCGGACGCCTGGCCAAGACCGACGCGCTCGATGCGCAGGCGATCGCCTTGTTCGCCGAACGCATTCGTCCCGAGGCGCGGGCGGTGGCACCGCTTGAAGCGCAGGCGCTTGCCGAACTGGTCGGTCGGCGCCGGCAGCTGGTTGAGATGATCGGCATGGAAAGCAATCGCCGCCGGCAGGCTCGGGTACCAAAAGTGCAACGTACGGTGCAGGCGGTTCTGCTGGCACTGGAAACCCAACTGGCAGAGCTTGATAGTGATATCAATGACATGGTTCGGTCTTCGCCAGTCTGGCGCGCAACGGATGCGCTTTTGACATCCGTTCCTGGCGTTGGCCCTGTCACGTCGCGGACGCTGATTGCCGAACTGTCCGAGCTCGGCGGCCTCGACCGCCGCCGTGTTGCAGCTCTGGTGGGCGTTGCGCCGATCAACCGCGATAGCGGCCAAATGCGCGGACACCGCGCCATTGCCGGCGGCCGCACGACGGTTCGCAATGCGCTCTACATGGCAACGCTATCGGCCGCCCGCCATAATCCGGTGATCAAGGCCCATTACCAGCAGCTGGTGGCACGCGGACGACCCAAGAAAGTCGCCCTCATCGCGTGCATGCGACGCCTCCTCGGCATCCTCAACGCCATCGTCAAAACACAAAAAGCCTGGAAAATCGCTTGACCCGCAAGACAGTCGCTCCGGCGGCTGGGGCCGCAGGCCCCAG
>JBILPK010000098.1:0-12578 GCA_044373875.1 Polymorphobacter sp. | reverse complement strand
CGCGATAGGGGGTGACATCGCTCATCAGCATCTGGCCGCCGGGTTCGAGCAGGCGGAAGGCTTCGGCAAACACCGCCTTGATGGCGCTGGCGGGCATTTCGTGGAGGATGATGTAGCTGGCGACAAGGTCGAAGCGCCCGCCCTCGAAGCCGGTGTCCTCGGCGGCCTTCTGGTGCAGGTCCCAATCCCAGCCATGGGCATTGGCGACGCGCAGCGCCTCCTTGAGCATCGGCAATGCCAGCTCGACCCCGGTGATGTGCGCCTTGGGGTAGGTTTCCTGCAGCGCCGTGGTGAAATGCCCCGAGCTGGTGCCCATTTCGCAGATGCGGGTGTAGTCGGCGCGCGGCAGCTTGCCGAGCACGGCGCGGCGCTGAGCAAAGATATCACCGCCGAAATTGCGCGCCACATAGGTCTTGTGGATCAGTTCGGAATGAATGAAGCCCATTTCGGCATGGCCGTTCCAGCCGCCGGTGGTGCGGTGGAACCAGACGCCCTGGTAATAATCGGGCTCGGCAAAATCATTATAGGTGGTCAGCCGCGCCGGGCCTTTCGCTTCGAGCGCCGCCAGTTGCGGCAACAGCACATCGGCCATTTCATCGAAACCGTCGCGCGCCACCCGGCCGTGCTCGACACTGGCGAATTCGGCGATCAGGCTGCTGACCGCGAACGGCTTCGACCCGGCGAGCGCCGCGTCCATCACCTGGTGGCGGGCATCGAGATCATCGGGCAGGCTGTCGGGGGTGATTCCCGATTTAGCCAGCGCCTGGTTCCAGCGCATCGAGACCGGCCGCATGGCCTGGGTGATGCCGACCATGAAGTCCATGGCCGAACGGCCGCCCTGGCGAAGTGTCTGGGGCATGTGTCTCTCCCTTATTCGGCCGCGGCCGGGGTGCCGGCGCTGTTGACGGCGGGCGCGGGTTCATCGGCATCGAGCCGGAAATACAGCAGCGGGATGATCGAGATGGCGTAGAGCAGCGCCGGCACGATCGCGACGCCGATATAGATGCCGGTCAGCGCCTCCGCCGGCTGCGCCACCGCCTTGCCGAGAGACGGCTTGAAGTGGAATGCCTGCAGGATCAGCCCGATGAGCAGTGGCCCGAACGCCATCGAGGCCTTTTCGACAAAGGAATAGGCCCCGGCATAAACGCCTTCGCGGCGGATGCCGGATTTCTTGCAATCGGCATCGATGGCATCGGGCAGCAGCGATTGCCCCATCAGCAGCAGCCCGCCCGAGAACGTCCCCGACAGGAACCCGCGCAGCAGGATCAGCGGCAGTGGCTCGTTCGGCCCGGCGAGCAGCCAGCTCGAGGTCAGGCAGGCAAAGAGCAGGCAGGCAACGATGTACAGCGTGCGCTTGGAAAAATATTTGCCCAGCCACACCCACACCGGCATCAGCGTGAGGATCGCCGCGGTCGAGGCGGTGACATAGAGCCCGACGGTCGATTCGGGCTGCAACAGCACATTCTTCATCAGGAACAGCATCGACGCGGTCAGACTGGCGAGCCCGACAAGCTGGCAGACCTTGGCCGCGATGATCAGCATGAACGGCCGGTTCTGCACCACCACCAGATAGCGTTTGAAGCCGCCGGCCTGCGCTCCGCCCGCGACCTGCCGGGTCCGCCGCGCGGCGGCAAAGGCGCTGAGCATGGCGACAAGGATCACCGCCGCGAGGATGAGGCCGACGATGCCGAAACCGGTGCGGCCGCCGCCGAACTGCGTTGCCGTCTGCGGCGCGAGCCCGGTGATCAGGCCGCCGACCGAAACAAAGGCGATGCGCCACGACATGATCGAGGTGCGTTCGGCGGGCATGTCGGTCATTTCCGCCGGCATCGCCATATAGGGCACGTTGAACAGCGTGTAGCCGAGC
The DNA here is from genome assembly GCA_044373875.1 of Polymorphobacter sp. Lineage (GTDB taxonomy): Bacteria > Pseudomonadota > Alphaproteobacteria > Sphingomonadales > Sphingomonadaceae > Sandarakinorhabdus. The sequence continues at coordinate 10,711 of JBILPK010000098.1, read as the reverse complement.
GCGATGACGATCAGGCAGCCGAGAATCCACACCGGCAGCATCGCGTCCGCCGCCGCCGGCGGATTGAACACCAGCGCCACCCCCGCCGCCGAGACAAAGGCACCCGACAGCAGGAACGGCGCGCGGCGACCCATCGGCCCCTTCCAGCTGTCGCTGATCCCGCCGAGCACCGGTGCGGCAACCGCATCGATGAGCTTTGCCCCGAACAACAGGCTGCCGGCCAGCGCCGGCGACAGGCCGAGCACCGAGGTCATGAAGAACAGCAGCAGCAGCGAATTGATCGTCAGCACCGTCACGGTGCCGACCGAGCCCAGCCCCCAGGCCGCCTTGAGGCCCGTCGAAACGCGTGTGTCGGGAATGTTCATGACAGCATCATGCGCGAAGCACGCCGCGCATCGCAAGGCATGGCTTGTCTATCCGGCAAGCGGTCAATCATGGTGCCGGAGGCACATCCGCCATCGTTTCGCGGCGCAGCAAATTGACCACCGCCTGCTGCACCTTCGGATCGGGAATCGGCCCCGATGATACGATCATCGCCGTGCCGGGCATGTGCTTTTGCGGGTCGGCGATGTACCAGGCGATGCGTTCGTCGGTCCACACCAGCCCGTGGCGGCCGGCATCGGCCATTACCGTCGTGTAGGTGAAATTGGGCCCCGTCCCGGCCTTTTGCCCGAAGATATGATAAAGGTTGGGGCCGACGAGATGCGGGCCGTCCTTTTCGACCGTGTGGCAGAAGCGGCACCATTTGTAAGTATCGGCGCGCACCTGTTTTTCGAAGGGCGTTTCGGGGGTGATCGGCACCCGCGCCGCCGGATGATCGGCGATGGTCTGGTGCGACGTCTGGCCTTCGGGGGCCTTCACGGTTTCGCCCATCGGCCAGGGGGTGACGCGAAACAGCGCGTGCGGGCCATAGGCACCCAGCCCGAGCAGCGACAGCGCCGCCACCGGCGCCGCGACGCGGGCGAACGACCCCAACGGGCGCGCCGCTTTTACCGGCCGGGGCTTGCGATGGATCAGCCAGGCGACAGCCCAGACCAGCGCGCAAAGCGCCCAGAAGGTCGCGACGGCGCGCGGCCCCGGCTCGGGCGAGCGGAAGGTCGCGAAGGAATAGACAGTCAACGACACGCCGAGGAAAATCTGTGCGCCGAAGCCGGGCGGAAATACCGCCAGCAAGCCGCGGCCATGACGGAGCAGCCCCCAGGCGGTCGTCAACAGCGCCGTGGCGCTGAGGATCAGCACCATGAAGCCGATGCCCGAATGGAAATAGCCGGTGAACATCCACACCGCCCGGTCGCGCGGCATCAGATTGGGCAGGGTGATGAACGGCCCGAGATGGATGGTCAGCTCATCGGCCCAAGCATAGAAAATCCCCAGCACCGGCGCCACGACGATGACGCCATAGGCGACCAGCGCCAGCCAGCGCCCCCAGTTGTGCAGCCCGGCCGGCACGCCCGGCGCCGGCGCCACGGCTTTATCGCGCCGCCACAGCCAGAGCCGCCACATGACGAGAACCAGAACGATCGTCCCGAGCAGATAATGCCCGCCGCGATAATTTTCGCGCAGCGGCCCGAAACGATCCGAGCGGGCGAGAAAGACCGTCATCAGCGAATGGGCGAGATAGCTGAGGGCGACCAGCCAGCCGGCAACCCGTGTATCAAGGGCATAGTTCGAGCGCGGCATCAGCTAATCTCCCTGCCCGCCAAGGCTAGGCAATGCCCGTCCCACTGCGCGAAATGCCGCAGCTTTATCCGCTGGGCGGATGGACGCCGCGCATAACCTGCGCCAGCATGGCGGCATGGCCAGATTGGCCGGGTCGTCATCCGGGGAATGCAATGCGCCATGTGCTTCGTCTCGCTGCTCTCGCGCTCGCACCGCTGCTGATGGCCGCCGATTATCCGCCCGATATCGAGGCCATTTACGCCGCGCGCTTCCAGGACATCGCCACCAGCGGCCGCGGCGAACTGAGCCGCTACGATCCGCTCGAAACCGTTCCCGGCGCGGCGCCCAAGGCCTTGCCCGTCGACGCCAGCCCGGCAATCAGCGCCGATGCACTCAAGGCTGCCGCAGCCTATGCCGGCGCCAATAATTCCAGCGCCTTCATCGTCATCCACAAGGGCAAGCTGGTCAGCGAGCAATATTTCGGCGGCGCTGATGCAGCGACGCAGATCGTCTCCAAATCGCTCGCCAAGCCGATCACCGCACTCGCCATCGGCCGCGCCATCGCGCTCGGCAAGGTTAGGTCGCTCGACCAGCCGGTCACCGATTTCATCCCCGAATGGCGCGGCACGCCGCGCGCACCGATGCTGATCCGGCATTTGCTCGACATGCGCTCGGGGCTGCTCGCGCAGGGCCAATCGGTCGAGCCGATGAACATCTGGAGCCGCGCCTATCTCCACCCCTTCCACGAAAAGATCATCCTCGAGGAATATCCGCTGACCGACGCGCCGGGCAGCATCTACGAATACAGCAACGCCACTTCGGAAATGATCGCGCTGATCATCGAACGCGCCACCGGCCGCCGCTATGCCGAATTCATCGGCAACGAAGTGCTCAAACCCATCGGCGCCCCCGGCGGCCAGGTCTGGATCAACCGGCCGGGCGGCCTCGCCCATAGCGGCTGCTGCGCGCTGCTGCCCGCGCAAAGCTTCGCCCGCATGGCGATGCTCGTCGCGCAGGACGGCAAATGGGGCGGCAAGCAGCTGCTGCCCAAGCGTTATGTCGCGGCGATGAAGACCCCCACCGCGCAGAACCCGCACTATGGCCTCGGGCTGTGGATCGGCGGCCCCTATATCGAGCGGCGCGGCTTTGCCAACCCGAACCGCGGGCTGGCCAAGGTGCTGCATTCAGAGCCCTATCTGTCGGACGATGTCGTGATGTTCGACGGCAATTCGAGCCAGATCGTCTATATCGTGCCGTCGCAGCAGCTCATCGTGCTGCGCACCGGCGACGCACCGCCGCGCAAGCCCGAATGGGATAATGCGCGGCTGATCAATATCATTCTGGGCGGGATTTCCGGCGCGAAGCTGACGCCGCAGCCGCGGTAGAGAAGGGCCTCCGGCGACCGGGGCCTCAGGCCCCGGACCCCACTATGTAATTCGCGACAGCGGCGGCCCAGGCTTCGGGTTGTTCGTCGACGATGTCGTGGGTGCCGCCTTCAAGCGCGGCGAACGCCCAGTCGGGGCGCTGCGCCGCCGCCCGCCGCGAGGCGGCGTACAAATCCTCGCCGCTGTTGGTCAGGATCAGCGTGGGTGTCGTGATTCTGGCCACATCCGCCGACAGATCATGCGCGAAGGCCGCCTCGAAGCCCCAGTGATAGCGATCGGGATTGGCCATCTGCGTTGCGACATGGCGGTGCATCGCAGCAAGATCGCTCCAGCCGGGGCTCGCCTTCAAGCGCTGCTGCCAGGCATCGACAAGATGCCCGCCATCGGGCCTCGGTGCCACCGGCGCAAAGCGGAACGTGGCGAAAAACGCCCGCTCCGCATCATCGAACAATGGCACGCCGTTGAGGACAAGGCTGGCCAGCGCCGCCGGATGCCGCGCCGCCAGCGCCGCGCCGATCATCGCGCCGCTGTGATGGCCGAGCAGATGCACCGGGCCGTCGGCCATCTGCGCCAGCACTGGCAGCAAGGCTTCGGCATGATCGATGATCGATACCGGCGCCGGCGGCGGATCCGACGCGCCGAACCCCGGCGTATCGAGCGCGACCACCCGCAGACCGGCGGCAACCAGCGCCGGAAAGGCCGGCAGGAACTGGCTGGCGGACAGCGGCGACTGGTGGAGCAGAACAAGTGTCGGCCCGGCGCCGGCGGCGGTGACATGCACCTGGCCCCAGCGGCCATCGACATAATGGCGGCGGATCAGCCCCGAACCTCGACCCAGCTGGCGCCCGGCTGTTTCGCGCGGGCGAGCGGCAGCAGGGGTTTGCCCGCCAGCACGGCATCGGCAAAGCCCAGCGTCACCGCCAGCGCATCGGCAAATTGTGCTTCCTGCGGGGCTTCGCTGCGTTCCGGCCGGCAGATGATGTTGCCGAAATAATGATCGACGCCCTCGCCGACGAACAGCACCCCAGAGGCCGGCGCGACATCATGGCTGACGCGGTGGACATCCCAGGTCGGTGCCATCATCGGCAGCATGTCGGCGGTGCCGGTTGCAACGAACATCGGCCGCGCCACGGTCTTCCACAGATCGGCGGTGATCGCCGGCGGGAACGGCCCGGGCGGTGACCAGGCGATCACGGCCTTTACCGCTGCTTCGGCTGTACCGCCCGCCCCGCCGAGCATCTGGGCGATAAGCGCACCATAGCTGTGACCGGCGGCGATGACCGGCAGCCCGGCGGCGGCGCCTTCGGCAACCAGCCCGCGCATATCGGCCAGGCGCATGGGAATGCCGACTTCCCGCGCAATCTTGCCGCCGCCAGGATGGTCGGGCGAATCGGCATGGGTGGGTGCGGCGACAACAAAGCCCGCCGCTGCCAGAGCGCTGCACAGCCGGTCATATTTGGCGCCGCTGCTGTTGGCACCATGCGAAAAGGGAATGAAACCACGCGGGCTGCCAGCGGGCTGCCAGCGCCGCACCGGCACCGCGCGGCCATCGGCGAGGACGAGCGTGGCGTCCACGGCGGCGTGCGCCGCACTGCCCATGAGGCCGATCGCCAGGCCGCCGGCCAGCACCAGGCCGCCGGCCAGCACCATGCGCCGGTCGATCATGCGACCGCGCACGACAGGCACCGCGATCCGCCACCGGCAAGACACCCGGCCCGGATCGCGGCGGCCATCATCAGTAACGCACCGTGCCGGTCAGGCCGAAGGTGCGGCGTTCGCCGATCGCCGGCACATAGGACGCCGACAGCGCCCCGCCGGTGCCGATCAGGAACAGCGACGACGCGACATATTTCTTGTCGGCGATGTTCTTGACGAAGGCGTTGACCGAGAAGCGACCGAAGGTGATGCCGGCGCCGGCGTTGAACAACAGGCGGTCGGGCACAAAGGCCAGATTGGCTTCATCGACATAGGACTTGGTCTGGTAGGTCGCGTCGGCACGGGCGAACCAGCTGTTGTCGTCGCCGAACTTGCCATCGAAGGTCAGGCCGGCGCGGGCGTCGAACTCGGGGATGCGCTCGATCTGGTTGCCGCCGATCGGCAGCTGCCGGCCCAGCGGCCCCGCAACGGTGGTGCAGACGATGCCGTCGCAATTGCCCGAAGCGCCGAAACGCTGCGAAACGGTATCATCGGTGTAGCGCGAGCGATTGTAGCTGGCGCCGAAATCGAAGCGGACGCCGCGGGTGACGTTCCAGGTGCCTTCGATTTCAACCCCGTTGACCTTGACGCCGCCGATATTGCCGATCAGCGACGGCACGATGGCGATGAACGACGCCGGCGGCGCGCCGCTGGCCTGCAGGCGCACGGCGTTGGTCTGCAGATTGCTCCAGTCGGTATGATAGGCGGCGAGATTGATGATCAGCTGGTTGTCGAAAAAGCTGTTCTTGGTGCCGATTTCATAGGTCCAGTTGGATTCATTGCCATAGGTCTGTTGCGGCACGAACGGCACGTTGCCGTTGAGCCCGCCCGATTTCACGCCGCGCGCCACCGACGCATAGATCATGTTGTTGTCGGTCGGCTTCCAGGTGATGCTGCCGCGCGGCGTCACGAAGCTGGTGTTGCGCTGCAGATTGGGCGGCGTCAGCGTTTGCAGGCCGGTGTTGGGCGCGGCCTGGCGAACCAGGAAATCGATGATGTTCTGGTCTTCATAGGTATAGCGACCCTCGGCGGTGATCTCGAGTTCCGGGGTCGGCTTGTAGGCGATGAACGCATAGACGCTCATGATGTCTTCATCGCGCTGCAGATAGGTGTTGCGCTGGAAGAAGTTGGACGGGAACGCCAGGCCCGGCCCGATCGGGAAGAACGAGCTGGGGTCGGGCTGGACCAGCGAATTGACCGGCGCGACTTCGCTGCCGTTCGAATCGATGTCCTTGGTCTTGGAATAATTGGCGCCGACCAGCGCGCGCAGCGGGCCGCCGTCATCATAGCTGAACTGCACTTCATGGCTGTAGCCCTTGAAGCTGGAATCATTGCCCGACGAATCGAACAACGTGCCGAACGTCGTTCCGAACAGGACCAGCGGGATCGACGGGTTGCGCAGCGGCGACCCCCGCGCGTTGATCTTGGCCTGGGTATAGCCGAACTGGTACGAAGCGCTGATCGGGCCTTCCGGCGCCCATTCGACCTTTGCCGAAACAATATCGGTCGGCCCTTTCAGGCCATAGGCGCGCGGATCGCTGATGAAGCCCGCTGGGCGGACTTCACCGGCTGCCAACACCGGCAGCGGCGGAATTTCGCCGACATAAAGGCGGTTTTCGCGGACGCCGGCGATATTGGCGACCGGCGAAGCGTTGAGCGTGTTGAACGCCGACCCGGTGCCCGAGGTCGACAGCGCGTAATTGGGCTGGGTGTCGATGCTGCGCTCGGTGCGGATATACATCGCATCGATCGTCAGGCTTTCGATCGGCTTGGCGATGACGCGAACCTGATAGGCTTCCTTGTTCCAGCCGCCTAGGTTGCCGCGCGTCGCCGCGCCCTTTTCATTGGCGAGCGGGTGGGCATTTTCCCAGGTGCCGTCGAACTGCGAATGGGCGACCGCCGCCATCACCGCCAGCTTGTCCTTGATGATCGGGATGCTGATGAAGCCGCGCGCATCATAGCGGTCGTAATTGCCGATGGTGCCGCTGACTTCAGCCTGGATATCGGTGAGGCTGGGCGCGCGCGAGGTGATGTTGATCGCGCCGGCAAAGGCGTTACGGCCATACAGCGCCGACTGCGGTCCCTTGATGACTTCGAGCCGGTCGATTTCGAGCAGCGACTGGTCGATCAGATAGCCGCGCTGCAGATAGATGCCGTCGAGATAGACCGGCACGTTCTGCACCGGCGACGTGGTGCGCAAATTGGTCTGGCCGCGGATCGCCGGCTGGATGACCAACGGCGTGATCGCTTCGAAGCTGAAGCCGACGGTGCGGTCGGCGACGTCGGACAGATCGTCGATGCCCTGGCGCTTGAAATCCTGCGCGGTCAGCACGCTGACGGCGAGCGGCACGTCCTGCAGGCGTTCATCGACGCGGCGGGCGGTGACGGTGATGGCATTGGCATCGTCCGTTTCGGCCGCGGCCATGGGCGCGGTCTGGGCCTGCACCGTGGTGGCACCCAGGATCAGGGCAAACAGGCTTGCGCTATGCCGAAAGACAGTCCGATTTTTCATGATGACCCCTCGCTGATTGCCGATATGTCGCCGGGGTTTTTGACAAACCCATCATCCGACCTGTTGCCAAACAGTCATGAATACAGGCCGCTCGGGGCAACTTCACCGGCTTTATCCGTCAAGCGGATATCAACCGGGCGATTTCCGCGCCAATTCGACCGAAATCGCCCGGGCCGTCTCCTGTAGCGCCGCCACGAAGCGGCCTTCGGCTTCGGCCATGCTGACAGCGGACGCAAAGAAGATCAGCGCCAGTGCGCCGACGACCTGGTCGTTCTGGAACAAGGGCACGGCGATCGACGAGGTCTTGCCCGGGGTCGCGGTATAGGCGTTGCGCGCCTGGGTGGCGAAGCCGCGCGCCCGGATATCGTCGAGCATGCGTTCGTTGCTGGTCAGCAACACCGCCATGCGTTCGGCGGGGCCATCGAGCTGGCGCAGCCCCTGCAGCACGCCGCGGCGTTCCGCTTCGCCGCAAAAGGCCAGATAGGCCTTGCCGGTCGAACATTCGATGATCGGCAGGGTGAAGCCGGGCACATAATTGTGCAGCGTCAGGCTGGTCAGCTTGTGGGTCGAATCGCGCACCATCATGACGGGGCCGACGCGGGTGGTGACACTCACCGGCCAGGCCAGCTTGTTGGTCAGCGACACGATATGCGGCCGGGCGACGGCGACGAGATCGCCTTCGTCCTGGAAACCGAAGCTGAGGGTGCGCACCAGCGCCGTCGGGCGATAGCGTTTGCGCGCCGGCTCGCGCTCGATCATGCCTTCGTCCATCAAGGTCTGCACGATGCGGCAGGCAGTGGGATAGGGAATGTGCGCGGTGCGGCAGATCTCCATCATGGTCACCGATCCGCCACGGTTGACCGCCTGCAGCACCGCCAGCCCGCGGCTGATGGCGCGAACGTTGCCGTCACGCTCCGCACCAGCGATCTCGCGCTCGGTTCCAACGCTCTCGCGCTCCTCGCTTGCTGCTGCCAACGCTCCGCCTCCCTGCATACCCTATCCGGCTGCCGGATAGTCTATTGCGCTGGCGCTTGATGTCAAAGCCGCCCGATGGTCACCTGTCGGATGAAACAGCCCCGACACCGGAGACCGCCATGGAACGCCGCGATTTTCTGACCCTGACCGGCGCCGCCATGGCAGCCGCCGCCCTGCCGACCGGCGCGCTGGCCCGCAGCGGCAGCGACCCGGCAATGCTCAAGGGCCCTTATCTCGACCTGATGTCCCCTAACGGCAACATGCAGGCCTGGGCGCGCCTGCTCGGCAACATCGACATGAAATCGACCAAATATGGCTGGGCGCAGGGCATGATCCAGGGCGTGCGCCCCGGCGAGGCGATACGCGACATCTGCGGTTTCACCATGCTGTCGTGCGCCCGCCTGCTGCCGCACGAAAGCGGCGTCGGCTATCGCAAGATCCTGCGCGAAGTCGGGCTGTATACCGATCTCAAATCGGGCGAGATCATCACCGAGATGGTCAATCCCTACCTTGGTGAAACCGTCAAGGTGGTGCCGATCACCAATGATCCGTTCAACCACACCATCACCGAATTCGCCCCGCAACCGCCAAGCTATGGCGGGCTCAACCGCGCCGCGCCGGCGCCGGTGCCGTTGCAGCTCGACTGGACGCGGCGCGGCGACACGCTCAACCTGTTCAGCCATATCAACCTGTTCTACCCGTCGTCGCTGCCGCCGGCTAAATGGCCGCGCGAAAACGCCAATCCGTTCAACCAGGTGACCGAGACCTTTCTCTATCACATCCCTTGGGCCGACATGCAGAATGCGAAAAAGACCAGCGTCGAATATGGCGGCACCTGGACACGCACGACGCCGTGGCTGCCTTGGCTGCTGATGGGGCCGACGCCGGGCCATTGCCAGTATGCGACCTTCATGGGGTCGTATGACGACATCAACCGCATCGACCGCAAGACGCTCGATTATGTCGAAAAGCATCACCCGCTGTATCTCAAGGCCCCCGAAAAATGGGTCGACCCCAGCCTGTCGAGCCTTGAACTCTACGCCCGCACCCAGACCCCGGCCCCGGTCGCCGCCGGCCAGCCGGTACCGCGCGCGGCCGATCCCGAGCTGCCGGCGTGGTACAAGGCTATGCAGGCAAAGCAGCCGGGCTGACGCCGGGCAGGGGTGAATCCCGAAAAGGACTCGTCGCCCAGGGCTCGACCCGGGGCGACGTAGAAGAACGAACGCTCAATCCGCCGTCGGGTAGCGCCCCAGCGTCAGCAGCAGCAATGGCGCCACGAGGAACGTCACCCCGGCGCCGATCAGCGCCGGATCATAGCTGCCGTACAGCCCATGGATATGCCCGAACACCGGCGGCGCCAGCCCCGTGGCCGCGAGCACCCCGCCGATCTGCACGCCATAGATGAAGCCGTAGTTCTTCATGCCGAAATAGCGCCCGGCCATGAAGGCGATCAGGTCGAACTCCGCCCCCGCCGCCAGACCGATGAGCGTTGCCGCCAGCCCGATCACCGGCCCCGATGGCAGGGTGTCGCCGATCAGCAGGAAACAGGCGAGCGCCGGAATCGCCAGGAACGCCACCGCCACCAGCGGCGCCCAGAAGCGATCGAGCAGCACCCCGGCGATGATCCGCCCGCCCATCACCGACAGGCCGGCGAACCCGGCATAAAGCGCCGCCGTCGCCGGATCGAGGCCGCGATCGGTCAGCAGCGGCACGAGATTGGGGATGACCCCCGCCACCCCGAAGGTGACCGCCGAAAAAACCAGCAGCATCGTCCAGAAGCGGCGATCACGCAGCGCTTCGCCGCGCGACGCGCCGGTCAGCGGCGGGGCGCCCTGTGCCGCCGTCGGCGCATCGCGGAACAGCCAGGCAACGAGCGGCAGCGCCAGCACGATCACCGAGCCGCCGAGCAGCATGTACGCCGTCTGCCAGTCGCGCGCCGCGATCACCGCGGTCATCGCCGGCGGCGCGATCACCGCCGCGATACCGGTACCGAACAGCGCCAGCCCGAGCGCGGCCCCGCGCGCCTTGTTGAACCAGCCGCTGATGCCGCGCGTCCAGGTCACCTGCCCCGTTCCCGAGCCCAATAGCGCCACCAGCATCCAGCCGGCATACCAGCCGTAAAGGCTCGTCGCGATGAACGGCAGCGCCATCAGCCCGGCGCCGAGCCCGACCATCGACAGCAGCGCCACCGGCCGCGCCCCGAAACGGTCGATCGCCGCACCCCACAGCCAGGTCACCGCCAGCACGCCGGCCATCTGCACGGCAAAGCCCCATTGGATCGCCTCGCGGCTCCAGCCGGTTGCCGCCGCCACGGGTTTGAGGAACACGCCGAGCGTATAGAAGGGCAGCGCCGAAATGGAAAAGGCAGCGCCGATCGCGCCGCCGACAATGATCGGCCAGCCGCGCCGGAATTCTGCCTGTGCACTCATGCCGTTACCCCCATTGCCCCGCACCCTCGCCGTCGCGGCACCGTCATACGCCCAGC